>NZ_JAJOMX010000001.1:4940000-5240000 GCF_024699925.1 Mesorhizobium sp. J428 | reverse complement strand
TCACCTCGCCGCTTAAGCGCTGGCTGATCGCCAACACCGTGGCGATCCCCGCCGCGCTGAAGGTCGCGCCGGCCACGCTCGCTTATGTCTTCGGCCCGCAGGAGACGCCGCTGGACTATATGACCGAGGGCGGCGGCGAGCTCGGGCTCAGGCCCGGCCACTTCTACAACATGGTCGCCGATCTCGTCTCGGTGGGCGACGACATACCGGCGCTGGCGAAGCGCTTCGAAGAGATCGACATGCCGGCCGGCATGGTGTTCGGCACGGCGGACAAGGTGCTGGACTGGCGTGAGAACGGCGAAGCGTTCGCGCCGCGTATCAAAGGGCTCGATTTCGAGACGGTCGAGGGCATCGGCCACCACCCGCAATACTGGGCGCGCGAGCAGGTCGTCGCGCTGATCCGGCGCGTCGCGGAGAGGGCGTTCGCGGCATGAATGGTGCGGGCGGCGGGGATCGAACCCGCATAGCCAGAGGCTGAGGGATTTTAAGTCCCTTGCGTCTACCAGTTCCGCCACGCCCGCATGGCGCGGTTTTCGTCGTTGTTTGAGTGGATTGCAAGCCGCGTTGCGCAGGTTTGCGAGCGTCTGGCCGCATCCGCGCGGATTTGAGGGTCAATGTCGCTTTGCTGGCCCCAAGCGCCACGGGCTGTCACTCATCGCGCAGCTTCACCCATGCCGGCGCATGGTCGCTCGCACCGTCTTCCCCGCGGGTGTCGCGATCGACATTGGCATCGAGGAGGCGGTCGCGCAGGTTGGGGCTGAGCAGAAGATGGTCGAGGCGGAGGCCCGCGTCGCGCGGCCAGCGGTTCCGCTTGTAGTCCCAGAAGGAGTAGATGCGCTCGTCCGGATGGATCGTGCGCACGGCGTCGGTCCAGCTACGGCCGAGCAGCTTGCGGAAGGCGGCCCGGCTTTCGGGCTGGATCAGGGCGTCGTCGTCCCAGGATCTCGTCGGGTAGATGTCGATATCGGTCGGCGCGACGTTGAAGTCTCCGGCAAGCACCACCGGCGCGCCGGACTTGCGGAGTGCGGTGGCGTGCCGCTGCAGGCGCGCGAGCCAGGCGAGCTTGTAGTCGAATTTCGGGCCGGGCTGGGGATTGCCGTTGGGCGCGTAAATCGAAGCGATGATGATGCCGTTGAACGCCGCCTCGATATAGCGGGCCTGGCTGTCGGATGAGTCGCCTGGCAGAGCGTCGCGGGTGAGCACCGGCTCGCGGCCGCGGGCGAGGAGGGCGACGCCGTTCCACGTCTTCTGCCCGCGCCAGACCGCGCGGTAGCCGGCGTCCCGCAACGCGTCGGCTGGAAAGTCCGCCTGCGTCGCTTTCAGCTCCTGCAGCGCCACCACGTCGGGATGCCGTTTCGCCAGCCAAGCGAGTAGATTAGGCAGACGGCGGTTGACGTTGTTGATGTTGAAGGTCGCGATGAGCACGAGGACGAAACACGCGGGCGCGGCAAGTGTTCCGCGGCTCGTCTTTGAACCGCGGCTAGTCGCCTGGGGCAGACATCTCGACTACGTTGCGGCCGGGCAGTTCAATGGAGAATGTCTGGTCGTCTACGAGACGGGCCAGCGCCGGCCAGGCGGAGGGCGCGAGGTTGATCCAGTCGAGCCGCTTTCCGATCCGGCCGGGCGGATCGACGGTCTTCTCGGTCGCGCCGGACGGCCAGAGCTCGAACTCCTCCCACACCCTGTCCATGTAGGCGACGAAAACGCGGAAGGCGCCGAGGAAGACCTCGACCTTCACCCAGTGCGACGGGTCGGGCGAGAAGACGACGCGGCCGGCCACCTCGACGCTGGCGCGGCGGGCGGTGAAGGGCGCGGAACGGCCGGTCGACGCGGCCGGAGCGATCTCCCAGCCGCCGGTCGCCAGCCACCGCGGTTCGCCGGCGATGCGGCTGGGGAAGTCCTCTGCATACCAGGCTGCGGCGAGGGCGGGGTCGTCGCCCTCGTCGGGGTTCAGGAACTCGAATTCGAACTTGCCCTTCAGCTTGAACTGCGGCTCGTCGGAGCCCATGCGGAACCAGCCGCCGGAGAAGTAGAAAGGCGGCCAGGCAGGCGGGGTGTCGCTCATTCGTCCTCGACGAAGACCTCTTCGCGCTTCTTGCGCACGGAGGGCAGGAAGACGACGACGAGGACGAGGGCGGCCAGCAGGAGCAGGCCGGCGCTGATCGGCCGGGTGACGAAGGTCGACACGTCGCCGCGCGACAGGATCATGGCGCGGCGCAGGTTTTCCTCGAGCAGCGGGCCGAGCACGAAGCCGAGCAGGAGCGGAGCGGGCTCGCAGCGCAGCTTGAGCAGGAAATAGCCGAGCAGACCGAAGAAGGCGACGACGTAGAGGTCCCAGACGTTGGAGTTCACCGAATAGACGCCGATCGAGCAGAAGGCCATGATCGTCGGGAACAGCACGAAGTAGGGAACCTTGAGGAGCTTCACCCACAGGCCGACGAGCGGCAGGTTGAGGATGACGAGGAGCAGGTTGCCGATCCACATCGAGGCGATGAGGCCCCAGAACAGGTCGGGCTTCTCGGCGGCGACGTTAGGACCGGGCACGATTCCCTGGATGATCATCGCGCCGATCATCAGCGCCATGACCGGGTTGGCGGGGATGCCCAACGTCAGCATCGGGATGAAGGAGGTCTGCGCGCCGGCATTGTTGGCCGATTCGGGGCCGGCTACGCCGGCAAGCGCCCCCTTGCCGAATTCCTCCGGCCGGTCGGAGGCGCGCTTCTCGATCGTGTAGGAGGCGAAGGCCGCCAGCACCGCGCCGTTGCCAGGCAGGATGCCGAGCGCGGAGCCGAGCGCGGTGCCGCGCAGGATGGGGGCGACCATGCGGCGGAAGTCCTCGCGCGTCGGCATCAGGCCGGTGACCTTGGCCATCAGCACCTCGCGGGTGCGCTCGTCCTCCAGATTGCGCAGGATTTCGGCGATGCCGAACAGGCCGACGGCGATGGCGACGAAGTTCAGCTGGTCGCCGAGCTGGTTGAGGCCGAAATTGAGCCGCGGCGCGCCGGAGATGACGTCCTGGCCGACGAGGCCGAGGAGCAGGCCGAGCACCACCATGGCGATCGCCTTGACGACGGAGCCGTGGGCAAGCGCGACGGACATGATGAGGCCGACGACCATCAGCGAGCAGTATTCGGCCGCGCCGAACTTGAGCGCGATCGTCGTGAGTGGCGGAGCGAACAGGGCGATGAGCACGGTGGCGATCGTGCCGGCGACGAAGGAGCCGATGGCGGCCGTGGCGAGCGCCACGCCGGCGCGGCCCTTGCGCGCCATCTGGTAGCCGTCGATGGCCGTGACGGCGGAGGAGGATTCGCCGGGCATGTTGATGAGGATCGCCGTGGTCGAGCCGCCATACTGGGCACCGTAATAGATGCCGGCCAGCATGATGAGCGAGGAGACCGGGTCGCCGATCTGGAAGGTGATCGGCAGCAGCATGGCGATGGTGGCGGTGGCGCCGATGCCGGGCAGCACGCCGATGAGCGTGCCGAGCAGGACGCCTATCAGGCAGAAGCCGATGTTGTAGAGCGTGGACGCGGTGGCGAAACCGAGCGCGAGGTTGGAGAAGAGTTCCATCGTTGCGCCTCCTAGAACCGCAGCCAGGGGCCGAAACGCTGGAAGGGCAGGCCGAGCCCGTAGCTGAAGACGATCATCGAGAAGACCGCCAGCGCGAAGGAGAGAAGCAGCGCCATCCACCAGCTCATCCGGTAGGAGGCGAAGGAGGCGAAGAGCGACGTCACGAAGACGGCGGGCACGAAGCCGAGGCCGCGCACGGTGAGGCCGAAGATCAGCGGCGCGAGCAGAATGAAGAGCATGCCGCGCCAGGCGATCTTGCCGACCGGCTCGCCTTCGACGCGCAGCGCCGGGACGAGGATGATGACGCCGAGCAGGATCAGCAAGGCGGAGAGCACCAGCGGCAGGCCGCCGGGGCCGATCCTCAGCCAGGTGCCGAGATCGACCCCAAGCGACTGGTAGCCGAAAACAAGGCCGGCAAGGATGAAGAATGCGCCGCAAACGGCGTTCGTGCGGTCGATACCACGAGTGTCCATCGCTTTTGTCCCCGGCGGTCTACGCCGCCCCGGATGGAAGGAGGAGCGGCCGGAGCCGCTCCCGCGAAGCGTCAGTCGGCGTCTGGCCGGCGGCTTCGATGATCGGCTTCCAGCGTGCGATCTCGCTTTCGAGCTTGGCCTTGAGCGCGGCCGGCGTGGCGTCAGCCTCGGGCGAGGGCGTGGTGCCGAGTTCGGCGAACCGGGCGACGACGTTTTCGTCCTTGAGCGCAACCTGAAGCGCCTTCGACAGCTTCTCGGTGACGTCGGCGGGCGTGCCCTTCGGCGCGTAGAGGCCGTGCCAGATGCCGACCTGCATGCCGGGCAGGCCGGCCTCATCGGTGGTGGGAAGGTCGGGAAGCACGTCGAGGCGCTTGGGCGTCGTCACCGCATAGGCCTTGATGGTGCCGCCCTGGATCTGCTTGGTCGTGTTGGTGGTCTGGTCGCACATGATGTCGACCTGGCCGCCGAGCAGATCGGTCATGGCCGGGCCGGTGCCCTTGTAGGGCACGGTGACCAGCGGCGTGCCGATCGCGGTCATGAACAGCATGCCGCACAGATGCGAGGCCGCGCCGATGCCGGCGTTCGCCACCGTCACCGTGTCTTTGTTGGCCTTGGCGTATTCGACCAGGCCCTTGAGGTCGGCGGGCTCGAGATCCTTGCGGGCGACGATGGTCATCGGCACTTCGGTGACGAGGCCGACATATTCGAAGGCGCCCAGCGTGTCGTAGGCGAGCTTGCGATAGAGCGTGGCGCTGGTCGCCATGCCGATATGATGGAGCAGCAGCGTGTAGCCGTCCGGATCGGACTGCGCGACGCGGCCGGCACCCAGCGTGCCGCCGGCGCCGCCGACGTTCTCGACCACGACCTGCTGGCCGAGATCCTTCGACATCGATTCGGCGACGAGGCGCGTCACCGTGTCGGTCGGCCCGCCGGCCGCGAACGGAACCACGATGGTGATCGGGCGCTCGGGATATTCGGCGAGCGCCGAGAGCGTCGACATCGACAACATGGCTGCCGCGCCGAGCGCGGTAAGAATCTTCTGCATGATTTCCTCCCGGGTGTGCTGAAAGCCCTTCGGTGCACAGATCCTCCCGGCACCGACTATGAATAGTGCAATAGCCGACGGATCGGGCCAAGAGACAAGCCCATGTCGGCGGCGATCGACGTTTCCGCATATTTTCGGCCGGCGATGGGTGGATATCGTAACATCGCGGCTACCTCGTGGGTGAATCACCACCCAAGACGTCGAGTGGGCGGGATCGACGGAGGCCGGCTTGGCTACAGGTCAGCCTTGTACAGTCCGTATTTCTGCATTTTCTCGTAGAGAGTCTTGCGCGAGATGCCGAGCGACTCGTAGACCGGCTTGAGACTGCCGCGATGAGCGCGCAGTGCGCTCGCGATCACGCCGCGCTCGAACTCCGCCACCCGCTCGGCGAGCTTTTCCTCGCCCTGGTCGGCGATCGCCTCGCCCGCCGGCGTCGCGCCCAGACCGAGCACGTAGCGGTCGGCCGCGTTGCGCAATTCCCGCACATTGCCGGGCCAGTCGCGCCGGGCAAGAGCGGCGATGACCGACGGCGGCACCTCGGCAGCCTCGCGGCGATAGCGTCCCGCGGCCTCGGTGACGAGCTGCAGGAAGAGGGGCGGCACGTCGTCCCGCCGCGCGGCCAGCGAGGGCATGCGCAGCGTCACGACGTTGAGACGGTAGAACAGATCGGCGCGGAAGCGGCCGGCCGCGACCTCGGCCTCCAGGTCGGCCTTGCTGGTGGCCACGAAACGCACGTCGAGCTGGACGGCGTCGTTGGAGCCGAGACGGGTGACGGCGCGGTCCTGGATGACGCGCAGCAGCTTGGCCTGCAGGTCGATGGGCATGGAGCCGATCTCGTCGAGCAGCACAGTGCCGCCGCGCGCATGCTCGAACTTGCCGAAGCGGGCGCGCAACGCGCCTGGAAAGGCGCCTGCTTCATGCCCGAACAGCTCGCTCTCAATGAGCGTGTCGGGAAGGGCGGCGCAGTTGATGGCCACGAAGGGGCTGGTGGCGCGCCCGCTGAGATCGTGCAGCGCGCGCGCAGCCACTTCCTTGCCGGTGCCGGTGTCGCCGATGATCAGCACGTCGGCATCCGTCGCCGCCACGGCGCGCAGCCGGTAGCGCAGGTCGATCATGGCCTGCGTTCGCCCGGGCAGGCGCGCCTCCAGGTCGTCGCGCTTGCCGGCGGCCGCGCGCAGGAGCCGGTTTTCCAGCACCAGCCGGCGGCGGTCGGTGGCGCGCGCCGCCATGTCGGCAAGCTGCTGGGTGGTGAACGGCTTCTCCATGAAGTCGTAGGCGCCCTCGCGCATCGCCTTGACCGCGAGCTGCACGTCGCCATGCCCGGTGACGAGAATGACCGGGATGTCGGGGTCGATGTCGCGGACATGCGCCATCAGCGTCATCCCGTCCATGCCGGGCATGCGGATGTCGCTGACGAGCACGCCGTTGAAGCCCGGGCTGACGAAATCCAGCGCCCGTTCCGCCGAGGCGAAGTCGCGGACGACGAAGCCCGCCAGGTCGAGCGACTGGGCGGTGGAACGCCGCAGCTCCTCCTCGTCGTCGACGAGCAGGACGACCGGCGCGCTCATTCCGCCGCCTCGCGTACGGATGGCCTGGCCGCATCGAGTTCGATGGCGAAGACCGCGCCGCCGTCGGGATGGTTGGAGGCGGAGACCGAGCCGCCGAAATCCTTGACGATGTTGTAGGAGATCGACAGGCCGAGGCCGAGACCCTTGCCGACGCCCTTGGTCGTGAAGAACGGGTCGAAGATGCGCTCGGCGATGGCGGGCGCGACACCGGGCCCGTGATCCCTGACGCTGATCGTGACCCGGCCGCCTTTCTTCCGGGCGGTCAGCTCGATCGTCCTTTCGTCCAGGCCCTCCACCGCGTCGGCGGCGTTGGAGATGATGTTGACGAGCACCTGCTGCAACCTGATGGCGCCGCCGCGAACGGACAGGGGCACGGGGCCGAGATCGACCTTCAGCGTTGCGTCGGCCGCCTTCAGGCGCCAGGCGACGATTTCCGCTGTGTCGGCGACCACCTCGGCGAGATCGACGGAGCCGAGCTTCTCGTTCGGCTTGCGGGCGAAGTTGCGCAGGTGGCGGCTGATCGAAGCCATGCGGTCGGTCAGGGCGGAGATGCGCGTGACATTGTCCCGTGCCTCGGCGATGCGGTCGCGCTCGATCAGGATGGCGGCGTTGTCGGCATAAGTCTTCACCGCCGCCAGTGGTTGGTTGAACTCGTGGCTGAGGGCCGCCGACATCTGCCCGAGCGCGGCGAGCTTGCCCGCCTGCACCAGGTCCGACTGCGTCTTGCGCAATTGCTGTTCGGTGGCGCGGCGCTCGGCGACCTCGGTCTCGAGCTGGCGGTTGACCTGGGCGAGATCGGCGGTGCGTTCGGCGACGCGCCGTTCGAGCTCGGCCTGCGCGGTGCGCTGCAGCTCCATGCGCTCGGCAAGCCGCGCGCGCCGCTGCAGCACGATTGCGGCGAGGAGGGCGGCGAGGCCGAGCACGAGAACGGCGACGGCGATGCTGACATAGGTCTGCGCATAGGCGGAGGCGGTGTCCGTCAGCACACTCACGGTCCAGCCGGCATTCTGCATGGCGGCGGAGAGGACGAGATATTCTGTGCCCTTGCCGTTCATGTCGACGTTCATCAGCACGTGCTCGTCGAGGCTGCCGCGGCGCACCGGCAGCTCGCGCAGCGTCGCGTTGGCGTAGCGGCGCGATTCGGTCGTGCGCGCCAAGCGGTCGGGCGTGATCGGCAGCAACCCGGCATACAGCCAGTCCGGGCGGCCGGACATGAAGATGATGCCTTCAGGATCGGTGACGATGATCTCGTGGTCGCCGCCCTTCCACGACGCCTCGATGGCGTCGAGGTCGACCTTGAAGACGACCACGCCAAGGACCTCGCCATCGACGCGAACGGGGGCGGAGAAATAGTAGCCGCGCTTGAGCGACGTCGTGCCGAGGGCGAAGAACCGCCCGGCGCGGCCCGCGATCGCATCCTGAAAATAGGGGCGGTAGGAGAAGTTCTCGCCGACGAAGGACAGCGGTCCGTCATAGTTGCTGGCGGCCACCGTGTCGCCGCTGGGCACCATGACATAGATGTCGGACGACTGGAGGAGGGCGTTGATCTCCTTCAGATAGCGGTTCGCCTCGGTGCGCAGCGCCTCGTTGGCCGGGTCGGCGACCAGTGACTTGATGTCGTCCTGATCCGCGATCAGGGGCGGCAGCGCCTCGAAGCGCCGCATGTGGCCGTCGAGGGCCGCGACGGCGAGCCGGAGCGTAGTCTGGCCGCGCGCGGCCGCGTCGTCCAGATAGAAGCGGATGGCGATGCCGCTGCCGACGAGCGCGACGGCGCCCGCCATCAGCAGGGCGGCCATCGTCGCCAGAAGCCATCTTGTGCCTGTACCCCTGCGTCGTCACGCTGTCGCCTCGACATGGAGGAACTGCGAATATATCGCGCGGCATGCGGCTGACAATCGAAGTCGGCGTCTTCCCCTCTGGCGCCGCGCCGCACGGCTTGGCAAGCTCGCGCAAACAGGAGTCGCGTCATGACAACGTCTTTCCATCCGCCCAAGCCGCGCGCGCTGATGGCGCCGCTGCTGGTCGACGTCGCGACCGGGCGCAGCCATGCCGACGTGGTGGTGCGGGACGGACGATGGGTCAACGTCCACTCCGGCGAGATCATCCCCGGCACGGACCTCGCCATCATCGGCGGGCGTTTCGCCTATTGCGGGCCGGATGCGAGCCACGCGATCGGGCCGAAGACGATCGTCGTCGACGCCGCCGGCCGCTATCTGGTGCCCGGCCTGTGCGACGGGCACATGCATGTCGAGAGCGGCATGGTGACGGTGACCGAGTTCTGCCGCGCGGTCATTCCGCACGGCACGACCTCGATGTTCGTCGACCCGCACGAGATCGCCAACGTGCTGGGGCTGGAAGGGGTGCGGCTGATGCACGACGAAGCGGTGGCGATGCCGGTGAACGTCTATGTGCAGATGCCATCCTGCGTGCCCTCGGCGCCGGGGCTGGAGAACAACGGCGCGACGATCGATGAGAAGGACGTGGCCGAGGCGATGACCTGGCCGAACATCATCGGGCTCGGCGAAGTGATGAATTTCCCCGGCGTCTCGAACAACGACCGGCTGATGGTGGCGGAGATTGCCGAGACGGTGAAGGCGGGCAAGGTGGTGGGCGGGCACTATGCCTCGCCGGACCTCGGCCTTGCCTTCCACGGCTACGTCGCGGGCGGGCCGGAAGACGACCACGAAGGCACGCGGGCCGAGGATGCGATCGCGCGGGTGCGGCAGGGCATGAAGGCGATGCTGAGGCTTGGCTCGGCCTGGTACGACGTGGCGGCGCAGGTGAAGGCGGTGACCGAGGGCGGGATTGACCCGCGCAACTTCATCCTCTGCACCGACGACTGCAATGCCGGCACGCTGGTGAATGACGGCCACATGAACCGCGTGGTGCGCCATGCGATCGAGCAGGGGCTGAAGCCGGTGACGGCGATCCAGATGGCGAGCCTCAACACGGCGCAGCATTTCCGCGTCGACCGCGACCTCGGCTCGATCGCGCCGGGCAGGCTGGCCGACTTCCTGATCGTGTCGGACCTGGCGCAGCTGGTGATCGACGAGGTTTGGGGTCGGGGCGTGAAGCTGGCGGAACAGGGGAAGCTGCTGGTCGAGATCCCACCCTACGACTATCCGCAGAAGGCGAAGCAGACGGTGAAGGTCGGCGGCAGGAAGACTGCCTCCGAGTTCGATATCGCCGCACCCAAGGGTGCGAATTCGGTGAGGGTGCGCGCGATCGGCGTGGTGGAGAACCAGGCGCCGACCAAGGCGCTGGAGGTGGACCTGCCGGTCGAGAACGGGCTGGTGGCGATGGACCGCAAGGCCGACATCTGCCAGATCGCGGTGGTGGAGCGGCACCGGGCGACCGGGCAGGTGGTGAACGCCTTCGTCTCGGGCTTCCGCTATGCCAAGGACTGTGCCGTGGCATCGAGCGTGGCGCATGACAGCCACCAGATCATCGTCGTGGGCACCAACAAGGCCGACATGGCGGCCGCCGTGAACCGTCTGTCGGAGATCGGCGGCGGCGCGACGGTCTATTCCGGGGGCAAGGAACTGGCGACCGTCGAACTGCCGATCGCCGGGCTGATGTCGGACGAGCGAGCGGAGATCGTGGCGGAAAAGGCGGAGCGGCTGAAGCAGGCAATGATCGACTGCGGCTGCACGCTCAACAACGCCTTCATGCAGCATTCGCTGCTGGCGCTGGTGGTGATCCCGGAACTCAGGATCTCAGACGTCGGGCTGGTTGACGTGCGGACCTTTGAGAAGGTCGACCTGTTCGTCTGAAAGCAGCGGAGACCGGACGGCCCCCCTACTGGTTCAGCACCATGTTGAAGACCCTGAACGGCGTGGTGATGATCACTTCCGCCGCCGTGCCGACGCCGCGCGCCAGCAGGGCTGGCGCCTCGGTCGGGTCGGTCTCGCCGCCAAACTCGTCGCCCTGGCGCAGCCGCTCGCCGAGCATGGTGACGAGCGCGGGATTGTCGGCGAACTTGGTGTGGTTGTAGCTGTCGCCGGCTTTCACCTGGGTGAGGTCGACCACGACCAGACCGAGATCGGCGATCTCCTTGGCGTCGCGATACTCGCCGAGCCGCGGCTGCTGGCCGGCGATCAGGCTGGAGAAGCGCAGCGCCTTGTCGTCGTCGGACAGGAGCACGAAGAACGGCCTGTCCGGCACGCCATAGCGCCGCATCTGGCTCTTGAAGACGTCGACGTCGATGTCGGGGGACGCGAGCACCACGTCGCCGAGCCGGCCGCCGAGGTCGCGGTCGCCGGCGATCGCGAGGCTGCGCAGCGTTTCCATCGTCAGCCACGTGCCCATGGAGTGCGCGACGATATCGATGCGCTTGACGCCTGACTTCGCCAGCGAGCGCAGCAGTTCCTCCAGCGCGTCGCGGGCGGCGTTGGCGCTGTCGCGGTCGTAGACATAGTCGAGCGCCCGGCCGGCAGAGGCCCAGGTGAAGAGGATCGGAGCCCCGGTGTATCCGGAATCGTGCACGATCTGCGTCGCGCGGTAGACCGCGGCGTCGAAAGGGGTCTTGTAGCCGTGGACGAAGACCAGAACGCGGCCGCCATCACGCCGCGCCGCATCGTTCACATGACTGGAGAAGGTGGAAATCCCGTCATAGGCGGTGATCGACCGGGCGGTGAAGTAACGGGACGGGTCGGGGCTCTTACCCTTCGGCTTTTCCAGTGCACCGACCTTGTGGATCGCGGGCACGGAGATGTCGATGCGCGCAAAGGCGTGCTCCTGAGAGCGCCGGCCGTCGAACACGGTCTTCGGGTCGTCTGCCTTGTGCCGGGTGGTGGCGATGTAGATCTCGTGGGTCGCCGCCACTCCCTTCTGGGAAACGACCGGAGGATCGAAGAGCAGCGGGCGCTCAGGCGACGTGTTGCAGCCCGAGGCAAGCAGCGCCGCAACCAGGACGGCGACGGGAAACAGCCAGGAACGCGAGCCGACAGACGCCATCACCGCACCACATCCAGAAAGCTTCCCCCGTGCCCAGGGCTGGATAGCGGTACGAGCCGCCGCCGTCCAGCCGAGGATCGGACGCGGCTCACCTGCTCCAGAAGGCGGGGGAGAAGATGACGAGCACTGCGAGGATCTCGAGGCGGCCCAGCATCATCAGCGCCGACAGGATCCATTTCGCCGTGTCGGGCAGGCTGGAATAGTTGCCGACCGGGCCGATGATGTCGCCGAGGCCCGGGCCGACATTGGTCATGCAGGCGAGCGCGCCGGTGAGCGCGGTGACGATGTCGAGACCGGTGGCGGACAGGAGCACGGTGCCGATCATCCAGATGACGAAGAACGAGGCGATGAACAGCACGACCGCGCGCTGCATGTCGTCCGGCACGCTGCGGTCGCCGTAGCGGACCGGGTGGATGGTGTTGGGATAGACGAGGCGGCGCACGCCGTTGGCCAGCAGCTCGAACAGGATCAGGAAGCGGTAGGCCTTCATGCCGCCGGAGGTGGAACCGGAGCAGGCGCCGAGGAAGGTGGCTACGAAGATGCAGGCGACGGCGAACGGACCCCATTTGGTGTAGTCGTCGCTGGCGAAACCGGTCGTCGTGATGATCGACATGAAATTGAAGGTCGAGTGCGTGAGCGCATAGAAGAACGGCACGCCGGTCGAGACGCGCAGATAGATCGCGACCGCCACGGCGAACACCACCGAATAGCCGAGATAGACCTTGATCTGCGGGTCGCCGAGCGCGTCGATGCGGCCGCGGACGGCGAACAGGATCATGATCGAGAAGGGCAGGCCGCCGATGAACATGAAGAACGAGCCGGTCCACAGAATGGCGGGATTGTCGGCGTAGCGGGCGAACGAAGTGTCGTGGGTGGACAGGCCGCCGGTGGCGAGCGTCGACATGGCGTGGTTGACCGCGTCGAAGATCTGCATGCCGCCGGCGACGTAGAGCAGCGCGCAGGCGGCGACCAGGGCGGAATAGATGGCAATGAGGCTGAGCGTGAAGGTGGCGAGGCGCTCGAAGGGTCTCTCCTGGATGTCGGACGATTCGATGCGGAAATAGGTGATGCCGCCGATGTTGAGGAAGGGCAGCAGGAACAGGCCGAGGGCGATGACGCCGAGCCCGCCCATGTAGTTGAGCAGCGAGCGCCAGAGCAGCAGGCCGGGCGGGGCATTGTCGAGGCCGTTGATGACCGTACCACCCGTGGTGGTGATGCCGGAGACCGATTCGAAAATGGCGTCGGCCAGCGACAGGTCCATCGACGGCGCGGCCAGAAGCGGGATCGCGCCCGCCACCGCCATGGTGATCCAGAGCATGTTGACGAGAAGGAAGCCGAAGCGGGTGTTGGCCGGCGGCGGGCGGCCCTGCGTGGCGAGTGCGACGGCGAGCGACAGGCCGCCGAGGAAGAAGGCGCAGAAGGCGAACACCTTCCAGTCCTCGTTGCCGTAGAACAGATCGACCGCGGCCGGGATCAGCATCGCCAGCGACAGGTAGATCGCGAAGACGGCCGAGACGTGGATCGCAGCGCGGATGGAAAGAGAGTGCACCGTGTGGCCTTGCGAAATCCGCCGCCGGGCGGGCGGCGGCGCGGAAGGTGGCTTCCGTAGCCTGAATATGCAATAGGGCGCGGCTTGAACCAACAGTTTTGGGAAAGCGCGATGGCGACGGCATTCATCGAGGGCGTGGAGCGGGCCACAGCCGAGGTGAGGGCGCTGTTCGCGCCGACGCCGTTGCAGGAGAACGACCACCTTTCGCGCAAGTTCGGCGCCCGCGTGCTGCTGAAGCGTGAGGACCTGTCGCCGGTGCGCTCCTACAAGATCCGCGGCGCGTTCAACTTCTTCCGCAAGGCGCTATCGGGCGGCTCGAAGGCCGAATTGTTCGTGTGCGCCTCGGCCGGCAACCACGCCCAAGGGTTCGCCTATGTCTGCCGGCATTTCGGTAAGCGCGGCGTGGTGTTCATGCCGGTGACGACGCCGCAGCAGAAGATCGACAAGACGCGCATCTTCGGCGGCGAGTTCGTCGAGATCAGGCTGGTGGGCGACTTCTTCGACGATTGCTACCGGGCAGCAATCGCCTTCGCCGAAGCCGAGAAGGGGCTGATGGTGCCGCCCTTCGACCATCGCGACATCATCGAGGGCCAGGCGACGGTGGCGCAGGAGATCGCCGCGCAGATGCCGAAGGGCAGGGAGCCCGACGTGGTGATCATCCCGGTGGGGGGCGGCGGACTTGCGGCGGGGCTGACGCGATATTTCCACGACGCGGGCTGGACGTCGCGCTTCGTCTTCACCGAGCCCGCCGGTGCGCCGAGCTTGCGCGAGACCCTGGCGCACGGCCGGCGGATGAAGCTGGACGCGGTCGACAATTTCGTCGACGGCGCGGCGGTGGCCGAGATCGGCCGCGAGCCGTTGAAGCAGTTGAAGGAGTTTCCCGCGGACGCGGTGAAGCTCATCCCGGAGAACCGGCTCTGCTCGACCATCCTCGAAATGCTCAACATCGAGGGCGTGGTGCTGGAGCCGGCGGGCGCGCTGGCGATCGACGCGCTGAAGGATTTTCCGCGCAAGGAACTGAAGGGCAAGACGGTGGTGTGCATCGTCTCAGGCGGCAATTTCGACTTCGAGCGGCTGCCGGACGTGAAGGAGCGCTCGCTGCGGTTCGAGGGGCTGAAGAAGTTACTTCGTCTTTCGCTTCCCGCAGCGGCCGGGCGCACTGCGCGCCTTCCTCGACCTGCTCGGCCCCGAGGACGACATCGCGCGGTTCGAATATCTGAAGAAGTCGGCGCGCAATTTCGGCTCGGTGCTGATCGGCATCGAAACCAAGGACCGGAAGAATTTCGACACGCTGCGCCACCGCTTCGACGCGGCCGGCTGGGCGTATCAGGACATCACCGAGAACGAGACGCTGGCGGGCCTGCTGATATGACGAAGACGGTCTACATCCTCCTGTTCCGCGGCGTCGGCGGGGCGACGCAACTGCCGGTGAAGCCGCTGCGCGAAAAGCTGACGGAGGCGGGTTTCGAGAAAGCCGCGACCTACATCAACAGCGGCAATGCGCTCTTGGCGAGCGGCAAGGGCCGCGAGACGGTGCGCAAGGAGGTCGCGGCGATCTGCAAGACCGAATTCGGCTTCGACAAGGACATCCATGTCGTGACGCGGGCCGAATGGGCGGAGCTCATCGCGAAGAACCCGTTTCCGGACGCGCTGGAGGTGCCGCAGTTCCTGCATGCGGCGGTGCTGGCGGACGACCCGCCGAAGGGGGCGGTCGAGAAGCTGCGCGAGCTGGCGGAGGGCGGCGAACGGATCGAGGTGGTGGAGCGCGTCGCCTATCTGCACACGCCGAACGGGTTCGGCAGATCGAAGCTGGCGGAGAAGTTCGACAAGGGCATCGGTGTGGCGAACACGGCGCGGAACTGGAATACGGTGATGAAGCTGATGGAGATGGCGGAGGCCGCTGCTGCGGACTGATGTCGCCTTCAAAGACCGGCAACAGGTAAGTCGGCAAAGATCGAAAATACCGGCAGGTCGAAGTATCATTAAGTAATATCCTGCGCTGTTGCTATTAATCAATTTTAGAGTTACTCTTCAACAAGAAGTTCATTGCTTCTGTCTCGATCGGAGCGTCGGATGCAGGCTCGTGGCGGGAAGAACGGCATCTCCGTGAATGTCATTGCCGGAACCTATGTGGTCTTCTTCGGCCTCGACGCCACGCCGCCGGCGCGCCAGAACCTGCTCGGCTTTGCTTTCCGGCGCGTCGATCACACCGAGGTGGGAACGCCCGGCTCTGACCGCTGGCTTCTAGGGTCGAAAGTGTTCCGGGCTATCGAGCCGGCGCCCGATCTGGGTAAGGGCTACGCGAGCAACACACACCCGGTCCAGAGCTTTGTGTGGAGCGACTACGCCGCCAAGGAAAATCACCACTACACCTACCTCATCCACCCGATGTATGGCCCGCATGACCAGAGGCGGCTCGGCGATCCGGTGGAGGTGACGGTGCGAACCGAAGAGGATGACGCCGGCGACCATGCCGTCTTCTTCAATCGCGGCGCGGTCGCGTCGCAGGCCTACATGCAGAAGTTCAAAACGAGCATCCGGCCGCCAGAGCCCGACAATCCGGATCATCCGCAGACGGCGTGGCTGTCACGCGGGCTTTTCGAGGCACTTCGGCGGTTCGTGCTGGATGCCAGTTCCGGCGATCAGCTTCGCGTCGCAGCCTACGAATTTCACTATCTGCCGGTGATCCGCCTGCTGCGCGATGCGCAGAAGCGGGGCGTGGACGTCAGGATCATCTATGAGGGCGGAACCGAGATCAAATATCCGAAGAAGGGGAGCGGTGGCGTTAGGAAGATCGTCGACACTCAGGCGACGGCCGATAACAAGAAGGCGCTGGCTGGACCCGATGCGGACTTCGACCAGGGAACCCTGATCGCGCGGACGAAACGCCTGAAAATCCCGCACAACAAGTTTATAGTGAAATTGCGGGGAGGCGTGCCGACCGAGGTCTGGACCGGATCGGCGAATTTCTCGATGTCGGGCTTTCTTGGCCAGGCAAACACCGGCCACCTGATCCGCGACAAGCGTGTCGCCGGAGAATTCCTGGATTACTGGACGAAGCTGGAAGGCGATACGGAGCCGGACGATCTGAAGGCGTGGATGGCGACGCATTCGCCGGACCCCGGCGACGACCTGCCGGTTGGAACCACCACGCTCTTCAGTCCCCGGAAGGGGGCCAGAATGCTGAAATGGTATGGCGCGCGGGCGGCGGAAGCGGACAAGCCTTGGCTGTTCACGGCGGCGTTCGGCCTCAACGCCAAGACGAATGCGATGCACACCCGATTGGTCGAACCGCGAGACCATCTGCGATTCATCCTGATGGAGAAGGATGAGGACAACATCCTGCCGGCGCTCCACGAACAAGACCCCAACATTTCCGTTGCCGTCGGTTCGGTACTCGGGCGGGACGGAAAGCAGCGCGAGATTCCAGGCTGGGACCTGCAGAACTGGCACCGCGAGATACACTTCCGCGGCACGCGCGGACACGTCTTCTACGTCCACCAGAAATTCCTGGTCGTCGACCCACTCGGCGACGACCCGCTGGTGTTCGCGGGTTCCGCCAATTTTTCCGAAGGCTCGCTGACCGGCAACGACGAAAATATGCTGCTGATCCGCGGTGACAAGCGGGTGGCGCATATCTATTTCACGGAATTCGATCGGCTTTTCCGCCATTTCCTGTATCGCAAAGCTGCGAACGCCAACGCGGGCGGCGGGGCGGCCGCTGACGACAGCCGTTTCCTGGCCGTCGACGACAGTTGGGTGGACAAGCATTTCAGGAATGGCAGCTATCAGGACAAGCGGCGCGAAATGTTCAAGTAGCGGCGCACGGGACTTAACTGAATGCGCGCCTATTGCACCGCACAACGATTTCGATTGCCTTTTCCGTCGAATTCCCCCATATGCCACCGCATAGGCGCTTGGGCCGGATGTTCCGGCTTTCTCCAATGAGACTTCGTCGCGTCTGTTTCGCCCTGTCCTCGGACGGTTGGCGGACAAGCCCCGCGGCATGATGCATGCGGGCGCGACAGCGCAAACGAGCGGGTTTTCCGCCGCCTTGTCGTTTCACATAGATCCCTGACGGTCGGGTTGCGCCCCGGGTCCGTCTCTGCGCGCGGCCGATGGCGGCCGCCGAAAGAAGAGTATTTTGAACACCGAAACCACCACTGAAACCAATATCGCCGAGTCCGGATTTGCCGCGCTGGGCATCACGGGCAGCCTTTTGAAGGCGACCGTGACAGCGGGCTTTACCGAGCCGAAGCCGATCCAGATCAAGGCGATCCCGCCGCATCTGGCCGGCCGCGACATCATCGCGATCGCGCAGACGGGCTCGGGCAAGACGGCGGCGTTTTCGCTGCCGATCCTGACCAAGATCATTGCCATCGGCGCCAAGCGGCTGCCGAAGACGGCGCGCGCGCTGATCCTCGCGCCGACCCGCGAACTCGCGGTGCAGATCGAGGACACGATCAAGGTGCTGGCCAAGGGCCTGCACATCTCGACCGCGCTGGTGCTCGGCGGCGTGTCGCGCAACAGCCAGGTCAAGAAGATGCAGGCAGGCGTCGACATCCTGATCGCCACGCCC
This sequence comes from Mesorhizobium sp. J428, assembly GCF_024699925.1. Classification (NCBI taxonomy): domain Bacteria; kingdom Pseudomonadati; phylum Pseudomonadota; class Alphaproteobacteria; order Hyphomicrobiales; family Phyllobacteriaceae; genus Mesorhizobium; species Mesorhizobium sp. J428. Next base: position 5,222,260 of record NZ_JAJOMX010000001.1, on the reverse strand, counting down.
GGCCGGTTGACCGATCTCGTCCGCGAGGGCGAGGTGAAGCTGAACGAGACGCGCTGGCTGGTGCTCGACGAGGCCGACCGGATGCTCGACATGGGCTTCATCAACGACGTGCGCCGCCTGTCGAAGGCGACGCATCCCGAGCGGCAGACGGCGCTCTATTCCGCGACCATGCCGGACGAGATCGCCGAACTGGCGAAGTCGCTGCTGAAGAACCCGGTGCGCGTCGAGGCGGCTCCGCCGTCCACGACGGCGACCGAGATCAAGCAGGGCCTGGTCATCGCGCGGCTCAAGCAGAAGCGGCAGGTGTTGTCCGCCATGCTTGCCGACGAGAAGATGAAGTCGGTCATCGTTTTCGCCCGCACCAAGCACGGCGCAGATCGCGTGACCCGCGACCTCGAACGCGACGGCTTCAACGCCGCCGTGATCCACGGCAACAAGTCCCAGAATGCCCGCCAGAGGGCGCTGAACGACTTCCGCGACGGTTCCGTGCGCATCCTGGTGGCGACCGACATCGCCGCGCGCGGCATCGACGTGCCCGGCATCTCGCATGTCGTGAACTTCGACCTGCCGGACGAGCCGGAGAGCTACGTCCACCGTATCGGCCGCACGGGCCGCAACGGCGCCGACGGCGTGGCGATCACGCTGTGCGATCCTGCCGAGTTCGCCAAGCTGCGCGCGGTGGAGCGGATCACCCGCATGAAGATCGCCGTCATTGCCGATCACACCGACCAGCCGGACCCCGCCGTCAACAAGAACGAGCCGCGCGAGGCGCCATATCGCGACCCGCGTGCAAAGCCGCGCCAGGACAACGGCAATCCTGGCAATGGGGGCAACCGCAACCACAAGGGCGGCAATCGCAACGCCCAAGGCAAGCCCGGCGGTGCGCCGGCCGGCGAGCGCAAGCCGTTCCGCGGCAAGCGTCGCGGTTTCGGATCGAAGCCCGCCACCCGCGCGGCCTGAGCCCGGGCCCGTTCCGGTCCATTCTGCTGACCCAACCGACGGCCCCCTTGTGGGGCCGTTGGCACATTGATGCCCGGACGGTCATCGTTTACCCCGGACGGCACGCAGGCGGCCGCAGAGCCGTCGAGACGAACCGGGAAACGCATCCATGGCGGGCATCGTTGCGCTGACGGCGGCCTATGTGCTGTCGCAATTCTTCCGCTCCTTCCTCGCCGTGCTGACGCCGGCGCTGATCTCCGAACTCGGGGCGACGAAGGCCGAGCTGTCGATGGCCTCGGGCGCATGGTTCATCGCCTTCGCGCTGATGCAGTTCGTCGTCGGCGTGTCGCTCGACCGGTTCGGCCCGAAGCTCACGGCGGCGATCCTGCTCGGCCTGTGCGGCGGTGCCGGCGGGTTGATCTTCGCCTCGGCTACCGCGCCGTGGATGATCACGCTGGCGATGGTGCTGATCGGCATGGGCTGCGCGCCGGTGCTGATGGCCTCGGTGTTCATCTTCGCACGCGAATTCCCACCGGCGCGGTTCGCCGTGCTGACGTCGACGCTGATCGGCGTCGGCTCGGCCGGAAACGTCTTCGGCTCGTCGCCGCTTGCGAACGCGGCGGAGGCATTCGGCTGGCGCTGGGTGATGCTCGGGCTGGTCGCGGTGACCGTGGCCGTCGCTCTGGCGATTGCCGTCTTCGTGCGCGATCCGGAAAAGCTCAAGACCGAGCATGCCGATACCGGCTTTTCCGGCTATCTCGACCTGCTGCGGCTGAGGGTGCTGTGGCCGATCATCCCGCTGACGGCGATCAACTATGCACCGGCCGTGGGCATACGCGGGCTCTGGGCGGGGCCGTATCTTGCGGATGTCTACGGCGCCACCGCGATCGTCATCGGCCAGGTGACGCTGTTCATGGCCCTCGCCATGGTAGCGGGCAACTTCCTCTACGGCCCACTCGACCAGCTCTTCCGCACGCGCAAATGGGTCGCGGTGGCCGGCAACAGCCTGAGCCTGTGCGCGATCCTGTGGCTGGCACTGCATGCGGGCGAGGGGATTTTCGCTGACGCGGTGGTGCTGGTGCTGATCGGCGTGACCGGGGCGAGCTACGGGCTGTTGATGGCGCATGCGCGCGCCTTCCTGCCGATGCACCTGACGGGCAGGGGGGTGACGCTGATGAACTTCTTCTCGATCGGCGGGGTGGGCGTGATGCAGTTCGTCACCGGCGCGGTGGTGACCGCCTCGACCGTACCGGGTGATCCGCTCGCGGCCTATCGCACGCTGTTCGTCTTCTATGCCGCGATGCTGGCGGTCGCCCACATCGCCTACCTCCCGGCGCGCGACGCGAAGCCCGCGGCCTGATGCGCAGAGTCAGGTTCCAAGCCCAAGCGATTTGATCCATTCGACAATCCGGGTCGCGAGCGGATCGGTCATTTTTGGTGACATCGCGTCGCCGGCGAGGACATGGCTGGATGGATCGCCGGGGTTGTCGACGGAGACGAGCTCGTGCGGGCCGCCCCAGGCGGCGGCGACGGCCTTTGCCTCGTCCGGCCTGATCACCTTGTCGCCGTCGGAGACGATGAAGAGGGCGGGGATCGTCACCTTGTCATAGGGCTGCGCGCGGGCGAGTTCGACGGTCGCGGCCATCGGCAGTGTCGCGCGGGTTGGATAGCGCCACGTCCACAACTGCCGCTGCAGGTCGTTGGCCGGCTCGAAGCCGCGCTCCTTGCCGACCAGGAGTTCCGCGAGCTGCAGGCCCCACGGGCCGGTGAGCAGGCCCGCGCCCGAGGCCTGGACGCCGAAATTGGGCGAGATCAGCACGGCCGCCGCGACATTTCCGGCAAGCTCGGGCTGGGTAAGCGCCCAGGCGGCGAGGCTGCCGCCGGTGGAGGTGGCGATGACGACCACCTTCTCGCCGATGGCACGGCCGATCGCGAGCGCTTCGGCCGTGTCGTTGACCCAGGCGTTGAGGCTTGCCTCGCCCATGGCGGCGTTGTCCTGGCCGTGGCCGGCGAGGCGGGTGAAGAAGAGATTGGCGCCGAGGGCGGCGGCGACCTTGTCGGGCAGCGGGCGGACCTCGCCCTTCGAGGCGGAGAAGCCGTGGATGTAGACGATCGACAGCGGCGTTTTCGCGCGCGAGGCGGGATAGGCCCAGACGATCTCCTTGGCGAGGCCCGGCCGGATGTTCGCGACCTTCGCCTCGGAGTCGGCGAGATAGGCGTCGGGGTCGGGACCGATCGAGGTGTCGCGAAAGGTCAGCGTCGTGTCGGCCGCCACACGCGGGCCGAGGAGATAGAGCGCGCCGAGCGCGACGACCAGCAGCAGAAGCAAGATAGCGACGATCCTCCCCATCGGGTCCTCCCAGATCATTCGGCCTATCGGTATCGCGCGGGCGGGGTCCAGACAAGGAGACGTGCCGGGCGAGAGCTTCGCGTGGCCTTTGCCCATAGAAGCCTGAATGTTCGTTCCCGGATGACCGCCTCCGACGGTGCATTTTGCCGTCGATTGGCGGCTTCGGAGAAAAATGCTCCCTTGCGGGGAAGCGGCTTGGTTTCTAAACCGGGCTGCTCACCCTCCAGCCCCGAAGCGGGCGAGCAGGCAAGGATCGATCATGTTCACTTCCGTCATCGACGCCATCGGAAACACGCCGCTGATCCGCCTCAGGCGGGCATCCGAGGAAACCGGCTGCGAGATCCTGGGCAAGGCCGAGTTCATGAATCCCGGCCAGTCGGTGAAGGACCGCGCCGGCCTATTCATCATCCGCGACGCCGAGAAGCGCGGCCTGCTGAGGCCCGGCGGCGTGATCGTCGAGGGCACGGCGGGCAACACCGGCATCGGGCTGACCGTCGTCGCCAAGGCGCTGGGCTATCGCACCGTGATCGTGATCCCCGACACGCAGAGCCAGGAGAAGAAGGACGCGCTGCGCCTGCTCGGCGCCGAACTGATCGAGGTTCCGGCGGTGCCGTACAAGAACCCGAACAACTATGTGAAGGTGTCGGGCCGGCTGGCGGAGCAACTTGCGAAAAGCGAGCCCGCGGGCGCGATCTGGGCCAATCAGTTCGACAATGTCGCCAACCGCGACGGCCACATCGTGACGACGGCGCAGGAGATCTGGGACCAGACCGGCGGCAAGGTGCACGGCTTCGTCTCGGCCGTCGGCACCGGCGGAACTCTGGCGGGCGTAGCGGCGGGACTGAAGGGCAAGAGCAAGGATGTGAAGATCGCGATCGCGGACCCGCTGGGCGCGGCCCTCTTCAGCTTTTACACCGACGGCGTGCTGAAGTCGGAGGGGAGTTCGATCACCGAGGGCATCGGCCAGGGGCGTATCACGGCCAACCTGGAAGGCTTCACGCCCGATTTCGCCTACCAGGTGCCGGACGAGGAAGCGCTGCCGATCATCTTCGACCTGGTGCAGGAGGAAGGGCTCTGCCTCGGCGGATCGACCGGCATCAACATCGCCGGCGCGATCCGGCTGGCGAAGGATCTCGGCCCCGGCCACACGATCGTGACGATCCTCTGCGACTACGGCACGCGCTACCAGTCGAAGCTGTTCAACCCCGCCTTCCTGCGCACCAAGAACCTGCCCATCCCGCAATGGATGGACCGGACGCCGGAGATCGACGTGCCCTACGAAAAGGTGGACTGATGGTGCTGCGCATAGAGGCGCTCTTCCGCGAGGATTCCTATCTGCGGGAGGCGGAGGCCGAGGTGCTCGCCGTCAACGAGAGCGGCGGCCTGATCCTCGACCGGACCATCTTCTACGCCACCTCCGGCGGCCAGCCGGGCGATATGGGCACAATGACGCTTTCGGACGGGACGGTCGTTCCGATCGCGGCCACGGTAACGGGCGAGACGAAGGACGAGATCATCCACGTTCCGGCCGAGGGGGCGGCGGTTCCGCTCGTCGGTTCGCGCGTGAAACTGGCGATCGACTGGCCGCGCCGCTTCAACCTGATGCGCATGCACACGGCCTGCCACCTCGTCTCGGTGATCTGTCCGTTCCCGATCACCGGCGCGTCGGTGGCCGAAGACGACAGCCGCATCGACCTCGACATTCCGGATACGAGCTACACCAAGGAACTTGTCACCGAGCGGTTGATGGACCTGGTGCGGGCCGACCATCCGGTCTTCACGCGCTGGATCACCGACGAGGAACTCGCGGCCAATCCGGGGCTGGTGAAATCGAAAAACGTGCGCCCGCCGAGCGGCACCGGGCGCATAAGGCTCGTCTGCATCGGCGACAATGCGTCGGTGGACAGCCAGCCCTGCGGCGGCACTCATGTCGCCCGCACCGGTGAGATCGGCGAGATCCACATCGGCAAGATCGAGAAGAAGGGCCGCGAGAACCGGCGCTACCGGCTGCGGTTCGGGCCGTCGGCGGCGGGGTAGGGCCTCCGCAAGTGACGCGTGGTGGCGATCAACAGCCGGATAGGCAGGCGGCCTCGCGGTGGTGTATGACCGGCCCATGAGCAAGAGCGCTGCACCTACCGGCTTCACCGTTTCGTCGGCCTGGCTGGCCGAGCATCTCAACGATCCGGGCATGTCCGTGATCGACGCATCGTGGTACCTGCCGGCGCAAGGGCGCGATGCGCGGGCCGAATATGATGCCGGCCATATCCCGCGCGCGGTCTTCTTCGACCATGACCTTGTCGTCGAGCCGGGTTCGGACCTGCCGCACACCATGCCTTCGCCGAAGGTGTTCGCGACCTTCGCGGCATCGATGGGGATTTCGCGCGACGACACCATCGTGGTCTATGACGGGCCCGGCTTCTTCTCCGCGCCGCGCGCCTGGTGGATGTTCCGCACGATGGGCGCGGAGAAGGTCTATGTGCTCGAAGGCGGCATCGACGGCTGGAAGAAGGAAGGCCGCTTCGTCACCGACCAGCCGACCAAGATCGCCTCGTGCCTGTTCGACGTCCGGTTCAATCCAAGACGGGTCGCCTCGCTGGCGGAGATGCGCGAGATCGTCGAGAAGGGCGGGCGACAGATCGCCGACGCGCGGCCGCCGGGCCGCTTCACCGGCAAGGACCCGGAACCGCGGCCCGGCGTCCGAGGCGGGCATATGCCGGGGGCGCACAACGTGCCGGCGCTGGCGCTGTCGAAGGACGGCAAGCTGCTGCCGGCGGAAGATCTGAAGCAGGCGTTTGCCGCCGCCGGGGTGGACCTGAACGAGCCGGTCGTCACCTCCTGCGGATCGGGCGTCACCGCGGCTGTGGTGGCGCTGGCGCTGGAGACGCTCGGGCATCGCGACGTCAAACTCTACGACGGGTCGTGGACCGAATGGGGCGGCCGCGCCGACACGCCGGTGGTAAAGGACGAAGCATGACTGCGCAGAAGAAGCCCGATCCGATCGACGTAACGGTCACGTTCCTCGAAATGGTCGCGCCGCCGGCGCATTATCCCCCGGTGCCCTACAACCGGCCGATCGCGCTGCTCAAGGCGCGCAGCATGCCGAATCATTTCTACCGCTACCTCATCGATCGGGTCGGGCGGAAATGGCATTGGGTGAATGCGCTGAGGCTTTCCGATGAGGTGCTGGAGAAGAAGCTGGCCGAGCCCGAGCGCGACGTGCGCGTGCTTCATCTCGACGGAGCCCCGCCGGCATGTTCGAACTCGCCCCGGAAGGGGACGATATGATCGAACTCGTCTATTTCGGCCTGATGGAGAATGCGACCGGCCAGGGCATCGGCCGGTGGTTCCTGGGCGCGGCGATCGAGGCGGCCTGGTCGAGATCGCCGCAGCGCGTGGTGGTGCAGACCTGCACGCTCGATCATCCGGCAGCCCTGCCGCTTTATCAGAAGATGGGGTTCAGGCCGGTGGCACAGGTCAAGGAAACGGTCTTCCCGCTGACCATGCCGGAACGGGCGGAAATCCTGCTGCGGCCGTAAAGGTTTCCGCACGTTTCCTGAACCCGGCGTTCAGCTTCCTTTCAGGCTTGCGCTGCCATGGTCGCACGCATCGACATGCAAAGGAGACGACCATGCTGAACCGCCGCAATTTTCTGACCGCCGCCGCCGCGCTGGCGGGTTCCGCCGTTATCGGCGGGACCGGAGAGGCGTTTGCCCAGGCGACCACGCCGAGCGCGGCGCGCATCGAGCAGGAGCTGCAGGCCGCGCCCCGCAAGCGCCTTGCGCCGCAGGAGCGCGTCACGGTTCAGGAACTGCGCCGCCGCCCCGAAATCCGCCGCATCGCGCCGTCGATCGACATCCAGTCGATCAATTTCGAGTTCGCCTCGGCCGAGATTCCGCGCTCACAGTACCGCAAGGTCGACAATATCGCGACTGCCATGGAGCGCATCCTGCGTCGCAACCGGGGCGAGGTGTTTCTGATCGAGGGCCATACGGACGCGGTCGGCTCGTTCTCATCCAACCAGGTCCTGTCCGAGCGTCGGGCGGAATCGCTGAAGCGTGTCCTGGTGCGCGAGTTCGGTATTCCGCGCCGTGCGCTGGAGACGGTCGGCTATGGCGAGGAGTTCCTGCTGGTGCCGACGCAGCGCGAGGAATGGCGCAACCGCCGCGTCACGCTGCGCCGGGTGACGGACGTCGTGCGGCCGTTCTAGGCGTCGTACAGCTGTTACAATCGACAGCTAGAAGATGGACGTCGATCGATCTGACGACCGCGGATGAACCGGCGGCGGATCTCGATGCCGAGGAAGCCGGGCAAGAGCCCGGCTTTTTTGTTGCTGCCTCGGATTGCCGCGGTTGCCATGAACGAAAACGCCCGCCGGAAACCGGCGGGCGCTGCGCGACTGGGAGGATGCGTCGCGGCTGATCAGGCGGCAAGAACCTGCCGGGGCTCGACCATCTCAAAGCCGAGGGCCTCGGCCACGGCGCGGTTGGTGATCTTGCCGCGGTGGACGTTCAGACCGTTGCGCAGGTGGTGGTCATCGGCGAGCGCCTTCAGGCCCTTGTCGGCGAGCTGCAGGCCGTAGTGCAGCGTCGCATTGTTGAGCGCGTGTGCCGAGGTGACAGGCACGGCGCCCGGCATGTTGGCGACGCAGTAGTGGATCACGCCGTCGACCTCGTAGGTCGGCTCGGCATGGGTGGTGGCGTGCGAGGTCTCGAAGCAGCCACCCTGGTCGATCGCGACGTCGACGAGAACGGAGCCCTTCTTCATGCCCGACAGCATCTCGCGGGTGACGAGCTTGGGCGCGGCCGCGCCCGGGATCAGCACGGCGCCGACGACGACGTCGGCCGAGAAGCACTCTTCCTCGAGCGCCTCGACGGTGGAGTAGCGGGTGTGGACGCGGCCGGCGAAGAGGTCGTCGAGCTGGCGCAGGCGCGGGATCGAGCGGTCGATGATGGTGACGTCGGCGCCGAGGCCGGCGGCCATGCGGGCGGCATGCAGGCCGACAACGCCGCCGCCGATGACGGCGACCTTGCCCGGCAGGACGCCCGGGACGCCGCCGAGCAGCACGCCGCGGCCGCCATTAGCCTTTTGCAGCGCGGTCGCGCCGGCCTGGATGGCGAGGCGGCCGGCGACTTCCGACATCGGGGCGAGCAGCGGCAGGCCGCCGCGGTCGTCGGTGACAGTCTCGTAGGCGACGGCGGTGACGCCGGAGGCGATCAGGCCCGCGGTCTGCTCCGGATCGGGCGCGAGGTGCAGATAGGTGTAGAGAATCTGGCCCTCGCGGAGCTGCACCCATTCGCCCGGCTGCGGCTCCTTGACCTTGACGATCATGTCGGAACGCTCGAACACCTCGGCGGCGGTTTTGGCGATCTTGGCGCCCGCGGCGCGGTAGGCGTTGTCGTCGGCGCCGATGCCGGCGCCCGCGCCGGTCTCGACCAGGACGTCGTGGCCGTGGGCCACATATTCGCGCACCGCGCCGGGGGTGAGGCCGACGCGATATTCGTGATTCTTGATTTCCTTCGGGCAGCCGACGCGCATCTTCTGTTCTCCGTTTTTTACGGGCCTTTGGCCCATGTTCCCCATGCGTTAACGAATGTAACCATGAAACGGGTCGAACGTCCTTGCGAATGCAGTTGTGGGACGATGCCATATTCGCGTATTCTTGCGTGGGGGTGCCGATCTTGCGAAGGATCTTCGACCAATGCGGCTAGACCGGATCGATATCACCATTTTGGACACGCTTCAGACGGACGGACGCATCTCCAACGCCGCGCTCGCGGAACGGGCCGGACTGTCGCAATCGGCCTGCTCGCGCCGTCTCGACGCGCTCGAAAAGGCCGGCATCATCCGCGGCTACCATGCGCGCATCTCCAACACAGCGCTCGGCCACCAGATGACGGCGATCGTGCACATCTCGCTGTCCGGCCAGTTCGAGAAGACGCTGTCCGACTTCGAGAGCGCGGTGAAGCGCTGCCCGAACATCCTCTCCTGCCACCTGATGTCCGGGGAATACGACTACATCCTGCGGATTGCGGCGAAGGACCTCGCGGACTACGAGCGCATCCACAAGGAATGGCTAACCGCGCTGCCGCACGTGACCAAGATCAATTCGAGCTTTGCGCTGAGGGAGATCATCGATCGCGTGGCGCTGGGGTTGAAGCCGGAGATGGCCTAGGCGCCCGGCGTCAGGCAGCCTCTTCGAGGGGCGTCGCGAGACATTGCTCGACGGTCTGCGCGATCGCCGCGTGGTCGATATCGGGGATCGCGGACACCGGCATGGGGCGGCCCAGGAGGTAGCCCTGGAACTCGCTGCAGCCGAAGTTGGCGAGCAGCCTCGCCTCGTCCATCGTCTCGACGCCTTCCGCGACGATTGTCATGCCCAGCCCATCGCCCAGGCCGGCGATCGTGCGGACGATCGTCATGGCGGTGTCCGACTTCGCCATGTCACGGACGAAGGAACGATCGATCTTGATCGTGTCGACGGGAAAGCGGCCTAGATAACCCAGCGACGAGTAGCCCGTGCCGAAATCATCGAGCGCGATGGTGACGCCCAGACGCTTGAGTTCGCTCAGAAGGCGATGCGCGCGCTTGTCGTCATCGATCAGCACGCCTTCGGTGATTTCCAGCTCCAGCATGGTCGGATCGATGCCGGTGTCCGCGATGGCTGCGCCGACCGCCTCGACGAAGTTGCGCTGGCGGAACTGGACCGGGCTGACGTTCACGCTTACCCGAGCGCCACCGAGTTCGGAACGAGCGCGGCGGCAGGCCTCGCGCAATATCCACTCGCCGATCGCAATGATCTTGCCGTTCTGCTCGGCGATCGGGATGAAGTCCGCCGGACTGATCATGCCTTTTTCAGGATGGTGCCACCGCACCAACGCCTCGTAGGAGACGATCCGGCGAGTGGCGACGGAGATGCGCGGCTGGAAATGCAGGTCGAACTGGCCACGTTCGAGGGCTTCGGCGAGGTCCCCTTCGATTGCGCGGCGCTTCTCCAGTTGCGCGTCCATTCCCGGCTCGTAGAGGCAATAGGTGTTCCGGCCCATGTGCTTGGCATGGTAGAGTGCGGTGTCGGTGCGTGAGACCAGCCGTTCCAGCTCGTTCGGGCTGTCGGCGACGGACACGCCGACACTGGCGCCGACGCGGACCTGGGTGCCGTCGTCCAACGTGATCGGCAGGATGAGGCTCGAGACGATCCGGAAGGCGAGATCGGCCGCCTGCGCGGCGAAGGCGAGACCCGGGAACAGGATCGCGAACTCGTCACCGCCGAGGCGGGCCGCGAGACAGCCGTCGGGCGACAATTCGGCAAGGCGCTGCGCCGAAATCTGGATGACGCGGTCGCCGGCGGGGTGACCGTGAATGTCGTTGATGTTCTTGAACCGGTCGAGGTCGATCAGGAGAAGCGCCGTCTTGCCGCGGTCGCTTCTGCCGGAACGGGTCACCGCGGCAAGCTTTTCGTTGAAGAGCGCGCGGTTCGGCAGGCCGGTCAGCGTGTCGTGCAGCGCGAGGTGCCTGATATGGTCCTCGGCGTTCTTGCGCTCGCGCAGGTCGACGATGCAGCCGACGCGCGACTTCGCGCCGTGATAGGTCACTTCGCGGCCGCGCATCTCGACGGGGATGCGTGTTCCCGCCATATCGACGATCGCGCATTCGTACGGATCGACGACCGACAGCGTCATGGCCTCGCGAACCTCCCCGACGCAGTCGGGCGCGATCAGGTCGAGGAGCTGGCGGCCTTTCAGTTTCGCGAGGCTGGTTCCGAAGAGTTCGGCGAGCTTGTCGTTGCCGTCGACGATCCTGCCGTCCTGCAGGATGACGATCGCTTCGAAGGTCGCGTTGGCGAGTGCAGACAGGCGTTCGGCCTCGACCGCGTCCCGCGCGATGCGCCGGGTTTCCGCGCGCGCATGCTCCTCGCGCTGGATGCTGTCCATCAGCCCGTTGAACAGGCGTGTCAACGTTTCGGATTCATCGCCCTGGACAGAGGGGATGCGCATGGTGAGATCGGCCTTGCCGTGCACCAGCTTTTCGAGCGCCTGCTCGACATGGCCGATCCCCATGCGGGTGCCGTGTTCCGCCTCGTTCAGGCCGATCTGTTCCTCCTCGCTGGTGACGCGCAGCCGGGTGATGCGGGAGAGCGCCCAGAAGAAGACGACGGCGACGCCGAAGCTCCAGATGAAATTGACGGCGACGCCGGTCGCCTGAACTTCGAGCTGCGCGAAACGGCCCCCGGCGGGGAGGTTCTCGACCGGCGCCAGGAGTGCGACGGCGAGCGTGCCGGCAACGCCGGCAAAGCCGTGCACGCCGATCGCGCCGACGGCGTCGTCGATCTTGAGATCGCGCTCGACGACATCGTTGCCCCAGATCGCGACGAGGCCGCCGACGATACCTACGAGGAAGGCGCCGACCGGGCCGAGCACCATGCAGCCGGCGGTGATCGCCACCAGCCCGCCGAGCATGCCGCAGACCGCTTTCTCGGGATAGACGACGCCATCCTGGTGCCAGCCGAGGAGGTAGCCGGCGGTGCCGCCCGTGCCCGCGGCGATCACTGTGTTGGCGATGATGTGCGCGATGTCGGGGCTAGCCCCGACCGTCGAGCCGCCGTTGAACCCAATCCAGCCGACGAAGAGGATCATGGCACCGGCCGTGGTCAGCACCGGATTGTGGCCGGCGATGCGGACCGGATCGCCATTCGCATCGTAGCGGCCTTCGCGCGCACCCATGATCCAGCAGGCAGCGAGCGAGACCCAGGCGCCAGTGCCGTGAACGACCGTCGAGCCGGCGAAATCGATAAAGCCCATATTGCCGAGGAACGCGCTTTCGCTCGGCTGCAGAGCGGCGCCCCAGGCCCAGTGGACGAAGACGGGATAGATGAAGAGTGCGATGAAGATCGAGCCGAGAACATAGGCGAAAAGCCGCATCCGTTCGGCGACCGCGCCGGAGACGATGGTCGCCGCGGTACCGCAGAACATGACCTGGAAGACGAAGAAGGCCGTCTGCCAGGAACCGAGGTTGGACACCATCAGATAGCCGGCGTCGAAACCGAAAGGCAGGCCGCGGCTCGGCGCGAAGGCCAGCATGAAGCCGACCGCGCCGAAGGCCACGATGGCAAACACCATGTCGAGGAGATTCTTCTGTGCGACGTTGATCGAATTCTTCGACCGGACCATGCCGGCTTCGAGCAGCAGGAAGCCGACCTGCATCATCAGCACGAGGCCGGCCGCGAGCAGCGTCCAGCTCATGTCGAGATCGCGTTTCAAGGTTTCAATCGACAATTCGGCGGCCGCCGCGTGCGGCGGAGCGCTGCCCGCCGCCAGACCGGCGGCGATCAGGATCCAAACGCCGCGCTGTCGCAAGATGCGCGTCATGCTGCCCCCTATGCCCTTATGGGGACTTCAGCAGAAGTTGATTAAACTTGCGTGTACTCACACCCGCTTAGATCGTGGAATCTCATTTGAAAACAATGGGTTGTTTTATGCAATTGCCTAAAGTTTAGTCAAACGGTCCGGTTTGTGGGCTGGCCGGCCAAGAGCCGATTCTCGTCGCGCCGACGGCCGCGATGCTGCCGGTCAGGACGGAAACTTTTGCCGGCGAATGTTCATCGGCCTGTCACCTTGATGCTGGACAGAGGCAAGCAGTGGCGCGACACTCGGATCTCGATCTTCCGCCGCGCCTTCCTCGACGTTTACAGGAGAGAGAAATGTCCGAGATGCTGCTTCCGCTTTCGCGCCGCGCCTTCCTGGCCGGCAGTGCCGCCTTCGGCGGCCTGGTGATGCTCCACCCGTTCTCCGCCAATGCCCAGGCCAACCAGGCGCATCTGCGCATCATGGAGACGACCGACATCCATGTGAACGTGCTGCCCTACGACTATTACGGCGACAAGCCGAATGACACGATGGGTCTCGCGCGGACCGCCTCGCTGATCGATGCGGTGAGGGCGGAGGCGACCAATTCGATGCTGGTCGACAACGGCGACCTTCTGCAGGGCAATCCGATGGGCGACTACATCGCCTATGAGCGCGGGATGAAGGACGGCGACATCCACCCGGTGATGAAGGGCATGAACCTGCTCGGCTATTCGGTGTCGACGCTTGGCAACCACGAGTTCAACTACGGCCTGTCCTTCATGGACAAGGTGCTGGCCGGCGCCAACTTCCCCTTCGTCTGCGCCAACCTGGTGCGCGGCACGGAGCTTGCCGCCAATGCCCGCGACGACAAGCTCTATCTCAAGCCCTACGTGATCCTCGACAAGGCGATCAAGGACGGGTCGGGCGCCGAACACCCGATAAAGATCGGCGTCATCGGCTTCGTGCCGCCGCAGATCATGATCTGGGATTCGAAGAACCTTGAGGGCAACGTCGCGGTGCGCGACATCGTCCAGGCGGCCAAGGTCTGGGTGCCGCAGATCAAGGAGGAAGGCGCCGACATCGTCATCGCGCTCTCGCATTCCGGCATCGACACCGGCACCGGCGACATGATGGAGAACGCGGCCTTCCATGTCGCCGGCGTCGAGGGCATCGACGCGGTGTTCACCGGCCACCAGCATCTCGTCTTCCCCGGCAAGAAGGATTTCCAGGGCCTCGAAGGCGTCGATACCGAGAAGGGCACGCTGCAAGGCAAGCCCGCGGTGCAGGCCGGCTTCTGGGGCTCGCATATGGGCCTGATCGACCTGCTGCTCGAGCGCGACGGGTCGAAGTGGCGGGTCGTTTCCGCGACTTCCGAGGCACGGCCGATCTTCGAGCGCGTGGACAACAAGAACAAGGCGGTGGTCGGCGACGTGCAGAAGATCGTCGACGCTGTGAAGGAGGACCACGAGGCGACGCTCGCCTATGTCCGCCGGCCGGTCGGCAAGACCACGGCGCCGCTGTATTCCTATTTCGCGCTGGTGGCCGACGATCCGTCGGTGCAGATCGTCTCCCAGGCGCAGACCTGGTACATCAAGGACCTGCTGAAGACCTCGCAGTGGAAGGACCTGCCGGTGCTGTCGGCCGCAGCACCTTTCAAGTCGGGCGGGCGCGGCGGGCCGGACTACTATACGGACGTGCCGGCCGGCGACATCGCGATCAAGAACGTCGCCGACCTCTACCTCTATCCGAACACGGTGCGCGCGGTGGAGATCACCGGGGCGCAGGTGAAGGAATGGCTGGAAATGTCGGCGGGCATCTTCAACCAGATCGAGAAGGGCAAGGCGGACCAGAAGCTGATCAACCCGGACTTCCCGGCCTTCAACTTCGACGTCATCGACGGCGTCACCTACAGAATAGACCTGTCGCAGCCACCGAAATACGATCCGAAGGGCGCGGTGCTGAACGCGAGTTCGAGCCGCATCGTCGACCTGATGTTCGACGGCAAGCCGGTCGATCCGGCGGCGAAGTTCGTCGTCGCGACGAACAACTATCGCGCCGGCGGCGGCGGCAACTTCCCGGAGATCAACGCGTCGAAGATCATCTTCGAGGCGCCGGACACCAATCGCGACGTGATCGTGCGCTACATCATCGAGCAGGGCACCATCAATCCGTCGGCCGACGCCAACTGGAGCTTCATGCCGGTCGAGGGCGCGACGGTTTTGTTCGAGACCGGGCCGAAGGCGAAGCAGTTCCTGGCCGAGGTGAAGGGCGTGAAGATAGAGGACGCCGGCGAAGGCGAGGGCGGCTTCGGGAAGTATCGCATCACGCTGTAAGCCGATCGGTATTGGCGACTGGAAAGCCCGGGCATGTCGCCCGGGCTTTCTTCTTTCAGAACGACTGCCCGAAGGCCGGAGAAGGACGAGGAAACCATCGTCTCCGGCCGTCAGCGGCCTCGTTCAGCGGGAACCGCCCGAAGGTGCCGCGGGAGGCGTGACTTCGGTCGTGGCTGGACCCTTGCCGAAGGTCGACTGCTGGCCGAGTTGTCCCGCCGTCGGCGAGGCGCAGTTCGGATTCGTCGTGCTTCTCACATAGCGACCATAGCGGAAGTGGATGTCGTGCTCCGGCGCGGCCGCACCGGTGAACTTGGCGATCGAGACGTAGTACCAG
The DNA here is from genome assembly GCF_024699925.1 of Mesorhizobium sp. J428. NCBI lineage: Bacteria > Pseudomonadati > Pseudomonadota > Alphaproteobacteria > Hyphomicrobiales > Phyllobacteriaceae > Mesorhizobium > Mesorhizobium sp. J428. Next base: position 5,206,963 of record NZ_JAJOMX010000001.1, on the reverse strand, counting down.
CCCGACGACGGGGTCGGGTTGACCACGACGCGCGGACGCAGCGAGCCGAAGTCGTCGTTGCGGTAGACGGTGCCGTTCGGAGCCACGACGACCATTTCGTCGTCAGCGCCAGCGCCGAACATGGCCGTCTCGTCCAGACGCAGGCATTCGCCGGCGGCTGCGTAGACGGCGATGTCCCAGCGCGCGGTCGAGGCATTGACCGCGTTGAGCACTGTGCCGCCCATGAGGATGGCGCCGCAGTTCAGAGCGGTACAGGTGTCGACGCCGGTGTCCCAGATCAGGGAGGCCGAGTGTCCGGGATTCGCAGAAACGAGAGAGGCTGCGAGCCCGATGAGGAGTGAGGTCTTTCTCATGTGAATATCTCCTGTTGTTCAGATCATTTCACATGCCCCATTCTTTCGATTGTATGCCAAATTCACGATGAAGTATTTTTGTAAGACAAAAGATGACGTGCAAGTGAATGTTTGCAGATCTCCTTTTGTCGAGAAGAAATATAAGACGCCGTGGACTTTCCGGATGTGGATCGCTTCACATCTGCAGGCAGAATTTGGTTTTTCTGCAGAATTTGAAGAATCGTTGAAAATTTTTGAGGGAAAGCAAGGACGGGAGCCGGATGAGAACTTATCCGCTTGCGATCGAACGAGACTTTACTTCAATCGCAGGCTGTCGCATCCATGCTGTGCACGTGACGACGTCCGCCTCGCGCGGTGTCTGTCGGCGCAGGTTCGAACCGGATGAAATACGGGGTCAGGCCTTATAGACGACCTGGCGCACGTCGATGTATTCGGCGCGGAAGCCTGCTTCGCAATAGTGCAGGTAGAACTCCCAAAGCTTCTTGAAGCGGTCGTCAAAGCCAAGCGGGACGATGCGGTCCCAGGAGTGCCAGAACCGCTCGCGCCACTCGGCCAGCGTCCGGGCGTAGTCCTGCGGGAAGACACGCTCGCGGAAAAAGGACAGGCCGTGCTGCGCGCCCATCGATTTCAAGATCGCCGGCGTCGGCAGCATGCCGCCGGGGAAGACGTAGCGCTGGATGAAATCCGGGCGCTTGCGGTAGAGCTTGAAGGCGTCTTCGTTGATGGTGATGATCTGCATGCCGGCGGTGCCGCCGGGCTTCAGGCACTCCTTCACCTTCCCGAAGAAGACGGGCCAGTATTTCTCGCCGACCGCCTCGAACATCTCGATCGAGGCGATGCGGTCGTAGCGACCGGTCTCCTCGCGATAGTCCTGGAACTTGAACTCGACCTTGTCGGCAAGGCCCGCCTTCTGGATGCGGGCGCGGGCATAGTCGAGCTGCTCGCGGCTGATCGTCAGGCCAGTGACCTTGCAGCCGATCTCGCGGGCGGCGAACTCTGCGAAGCCGCCCCAGCCGCAGCCGATCTCCAGCACATGGTCGTCGGGTCCGATGCCGGTGTCGCGGGCAAGCGCCCGGTAACTTCGCGGCCTGGGCGGATTCGAGGTCATTGGCGCCGGTGTCGTAGAGCGCCGAGGAGTAGGTCATGCTCGGATCGAGCCACTTCGAATAGAACTCGTTGCCGAGGTCGTAATGGGCCGAGATGTTGCGCTTGGAGCCGGACCTGGTGTTGTCGTTGAACCAGTGGCGGATGCGCTGGATCGTCATGATGAGCCAGTTGGCGCCGCCGGCGACCTTCTCGCCCGCCTCCTGGTTGACCACGAAGAGTTCGAGGAAGGTGGTGACGTCGGGGCTTTCCCAGTCGCCGTCCATGTAGGATTCGGCCACGCCGATCGTGCCGCCGGAAAAGGCGCGCGACGGCAGCCGCCAGTTCTTCAGGATCACCTTCGCGTCCGGCCCGGGCGCGTTGCCGCCGACGCTGACCGTGCGACCGTCGGGAAGGCGCGCGACCAGCGAGCCGAAGGGCAGCGACATGGCGGCCTGCAGCACCATCCGCGCCTTGGCGGGCAGGCCGCGCGCGAAATCGGCGAAATTGCCGGGATCGAGCCGCACGGCGCGCTCCGCCGAGAGTTCATCCGCTGTTGTGTTTCCCCCGTGCGTCATTGCCGATGCCCTTCGCGCGACCGCGGTCGCGGCTGTCATGCCATACAACTGCAATCTTCCATGGCACGATGGGAATGTTCAAGAGGCAACAACAGACGGGTCGTTGGGCTAGCGACCCGAGGGCAGGAGCCGGCGGGCTGCGCCGGCTCCCGCATCGATCCAGGTCAGGCGCTCTTGATGAGCCGGATCAGGACGAGGAGGATCACCGCGCCGATGGTGGCGTTGATGATGGCGGCAAGGATTCCCCCGCCGATGGCAAGCCCGAGGCGCGGCAGGATGAAGCCGGCGACCAGCGCGCCGACGATGCCGACCACGATGTTGCCGAGCAGGCCGAAGCCGTAGCCCTTGACGATCAGGCCGGCGAGCCAGCCTGCGATCGCACCCACGATGATGAAGACGAGAAGACTTTCGATACCCATGTCATTTCCCTCCACTGGGAGTCGCGAGCGAAACAGAAAGGTGCGACCGAGTCGAGAGAGGGCCGGACTTGTCCTGGGGAAAGCCTGGCCGCACTTTCCGGCCCGAAGACGATTTCTTCCAGTGGGGAAAGGCTTTAGGCTCGCCGCATGCGGATTCCTTTCGTCGCGGCGCTGACTGCCACCCTTGTCTTTTCGTTTGTTCCAGGTGCGACAGCCCTGACGCTGAAGCCGTTCAAGGACGAGCTGTTTGCCTATCCCGGACTGATTGCACGGGAGGACGGCGGGAGCCGGCTGGTGGTCGACTACCGCGAACTGCGCGACATCAATGAACGCGACGAGGTGCCGGAGCGGCGGGTGAAGGGGAAATATGTGCGCCTGTCGGTGCGCAGTGCGCAGAAGGACCTGTCGCTGAAGACCGCGCAGGGTGACATCCGCCATTTCGCGGTCGGCAATGCGGAGGGAGCGTCGGCGATCGTCGTCTACGTCCATGGGCAGGGTGGCAGCCGAAAGCAGGGCGTGGACGACTTCACCTTCGGCGGCAATTTCAACCGCATCAAGAACCTGATGTGGGAGAATGGCGGGCTCTATCTCTCGCCGGACTTCTCGGAGTTCGGCCCGAAGGGGGTGAAGGAGATGGCGGCGCTGCTCGACCATTATGCGGGCCGCTCGCCCGGGGCGCCGATCGTCGTCGCCTGCGGGTCGATGGGTGGCGCGATCTGCTGGGGGCTCGCGGACGATCCGGCGATCGCCGGCAGGCTTGCCGGATTGATGATGCTCGGTTCGTTCACCTCCGACGATTTCGCCAGGAGTGCCGCCTACAAGCGCAAGGTACCGCTGTATTTTGGGCAGGGCAGCAAGGACGCCGTGTTTCCGGTCGACACGCAGGAGGCGATGTACAAGCGCCTCAAAGGCGCGAACTATCCCGTCCGTCTCGTGCGCTTCGAGACGGGCACCCACGGGACGCCGATCCGCATGACGGACTGGCGTGACGTGCTCAACTGGATGCTGGCGCGATAGGAGAAGAGATGAGCGGCCATATAGACCCGACGCGCGAAAGGTTCGGCGAATTCCGCCGGCTGCCGGACGACGGCCCGGTGCATATGCTGAACCTGGTGCGGCTGCGCGAGCGCGCCGCCTATCCGGACGGGCGCGAGGCGAGCGGCCGCGAGGCCTATGCCGCCTATGGGCGCGAGAGCGGGCCGATCTTCCGCCGCGTCGGCGGCCGTATCGCCTGGAGCGGCGATATCCGGCTGATGCTGATCGGACCGGAGGAGGAGCGCTGGGACATCTGCTTCATCGCGGAATATCCGTCGGCGGCGGCCTTCGTCGAGATGGTCAAGGATCCGGACTACCAGAAGGCCGTTGTCCACCGTCAGGCGGCGGTGGAGGATTCGCGACTGATCCGCACTGCGCCGAAACCCGCGGGCGCGGGCTTCGGCGAGTAGTCAGGGGCCAGAGTCGTAGTCGACGACCGTCTGGTGCTCGACCTCGCCGTCGTAGGAGGCGTCGACCTCGAACCGCACGAGAGTGAACGTGCCATTGCGGAAGATCCACTTGCCGACGGAAGAGGCGTCGCCCACGCCGCGCCATTTCGCCCACGAGGAGATGGTCTTTGTGTCCGGATCAAACTCCGAGTTGACGAGGCTGCCGGCCGAGGTGAAACCGATCACGTTGACGCTCTCTACCTTGCCTTCGTGATCGTCATTCTCGTAGCGGATGTCGAGTTCCGGCTGGGCAAAGTGCAATTCGTTCAGTTCGCCCGTGTCGTCGGCGAGGTAGTAGACGTGGACCTCGTTGTAGGCGCCGCGCGCGCAGTAGAAGCGCATCAGCTTGAACTTGCGCGCGGGCTCGTCCTGGCTGTCATAGGTGTAGTGGAACTCAATGTCCCAAGCCTGCGGCTCGTTGCCTTCCTCGATCTGGCAGGAATCCAGGCGCGACCCGACGAATTTCGCTTTTGCGCGCTCGAGAACCGCGTTCTGGAGGGGTAGAGGCGGGCCGTCCGGGCAAGAGGCGGGCAGCGCGGTCTCGATCGGCCCGGAGACCGGCGACAGCGCGCCTTTTTCGATCGACAGCGGCTTGTAGGGATCGCCCTGGATCTGCGGGTTGGCGAGCCTGAGCGTGTAGCAGCCGGCGAACACCTGCTCGTTGGCGCCGGCGGCCGAAATCGCGACTGGGAGGGAGTAGAAGGTGCTGCCGGCGGCGCCTTCCACTCCAGGCGTTCCAATCACCAGCGTCACGCCTTCGGTGTCGGCGTAGCCCCTGGCGTATTCGTCGAGCGTCGGCGCGGGCGGGTTCGAGAAATAGCTGTAGGCGCGGGCATATTCCTTGCGGTTGATGGCGTTGTAGAGCGACTTGACCAGCGCCTGTGGGCTGGAGCGGTCGTCAAGATAGGGTTCTTCCTGGGCAAACGAGATACCCGCGCTCAGCGTGCAGGCGGCAAGGGCGAGGGTCGCGGCAACGAATCGCATCTGTCTTCTCCATCCCGTGTGCCTGCATGATACCACCGATTGCGACGGCCTCGCGGCGCTTGCGCCGGCAAGGGCCGGTGTCTATCGCTGCGGTGGCCTGCGACGCGGGCGCCAGAGGCGGAGATCCCATGACCATTTCGATGTACCAGGCGTCGGTGCCTGTCTTTTCGGGTGTGCTGAAGAACCTGTCGCATGTCCTGTCCAAGGGCGAGGCGCATGCCGCGGCAAACGGGATCGACCCCGCCGAACTGCTTGCCACGCGGCTTGCGCCCGACATGCTTCCGCTGAAGGCGCAGGTGCAGATCGCGACCGACCATGCCAAGGGCGCGCCGGCTCGGCTGGCCGGACGAGATATCCTGAGGATCGAAGATGTGGAGACGAGCTTCGCCGAACTCAGGGCGCGGATCGACAGGGTGCGCGACCATCTCAAGTCCTACCGGCCGGAGGAGATCGACGGCTCGGAGGGTCGTCCGATCACGATCAAGACGGGCAAGCTGGAGATGTCCTTCACCGGCCAGCAGTATCTGCTCGCCTATGCGATGGGGAACTTCTACTTTCACGTCGTGACCGCCTACGACATCCTGCGGCACGGGGGCGTGCCGCTGGGCAAGGCGGATTTCTTCGGCCGCGGCTGATCCCGCGGCCGCAAAGCTTGTCCGTCAGCGCATCGACATCTCGCGCGCGATGCGCGGGAAGTCGGCCGGCTTGATGTTGATGTCGGCCCTGTCGGCGTTGCTCATGGCATTGAGGACCGCGAGCGCGGCGCGATAGCGCGCCGTTTCCTGCGGGCGGGGTCGCGAAAACAGTTCGGTGAAGAACGCCATCGATTCGGCTCCGTGTTGTTCCTCCCGATGCGCTTAAGATAGTCCAATGACCGTTATGTTGCAGTGCAGCAAAACTCATGGCTGCCATGCGTTTCCGGGACGGAAGCCTCCCTGTCATTGAAGAAAATCCATCGGAATTCCAACCGATCTTGTTAACGCCGGCCGGCTAGGATGACCGCCGGTTCGACGGCTCGCGAGTATCGGCGAGGAGGCTGTGTTGGCTGGGTTCACGACGAGGGATTTTGCGTCGCTGCTGGACGAGGTGCTCGCTTCCGACGGGGCGGAGGCGCCGAAGGCAGCCGTGCGCCCGACGATCCCGTTCGAGATCCTCGGCCGCCGCGAGGCCGACCGCACGGCGACCGTGAGCGACCCGGAGGCGGCGGCGGAGTATCTCTTTGCGGCCGCGGATAATTTCAGCATCGAGCCGGACCTGCCGCAAATCCTCGCGCTGCCGTCGATCGATCCGTTCGACATCGCGCAGGAGCTGCGGCTGACCGGGCGGGAGACGCCCGAGGTGCTGGACCGTATCCGGCGCGAATTCGCCTTTGCGAATCATCCCGACCGGGTGTCGGAGGACCTGCGCGACCGGGCGATCGTGAGGATGCAGATCGCCAACCGGATGATCGACGACGCCAAGGAGCGTCGCGCGAAGATCGCCGCCGCGCGATAGGCGCCTTCATACGCCGATCGGTACCTTCAGCTCCTGGCCAACGAAGATCCGGTTCGGATCGGTGATGATGTGCGGGTTCGCCCGCTGGATGAGGCCGAACAGGCCAGGATCGCCGTAGTTCGCGGCGGCGATCTTCGACAGCGTGTCGCCGGCGACGACGCGGTGCAGGCGGAAGCCGACATAGTTGGCGACGATGCGCGGACCATAGATCACCGGCACGATGACCTTGTTCAGCTCCGATCCGTCGGCGGCACTTTCCTCGAACACCTCGACGAACAGCCGGTCCAACTGGAAGGCGGCGGCCCCGATAGCGGCTGCCACTTGGAACTGGCCGTGTTCGCCGGTGCCGCCGCCGACAGTGAAGAACCCGGTGCGCTCGTCATGGCCGTCATGGATGCGCCAGTTGAGCACGGCCTCGAACCCCTGGCCGAGGCCGGAGATGCGGACTGGATCGCCGACGAGGTCGAAGGGTTGCGGCTGCTGGACCTGATTGTGAATGATCGTGGGCATGGTGGCCTCCTGACGGTCAGGCGCCTATGCGATCACCGGCATGGGGCTCTGTCTGTGGGGAGGCTCACACGGCGACTGCGGTTGAACGGACCGATCACCATCGCGTGCTTTGACGACATTCGCGCTCCGTGTAGCTTCCGCTTCTCATCACGAGCCAGCCAGAGGAGCCAGCCATGAGTGTCGAGATCGTAGAGGGGCGGGACGTCACGATCCGCTTCGACGGGAAGCGGTGCATACACGCCAGGCGTTGCGTGATGGGAGAGCCCGGCGTGTTCCGGGCAAATGTCGAGGGGCCCTGGATCCACCCCGACGACGCGGCCGCGGACGACGTATTGCGCATAGCCTATGCCTGCCCATCCGGTGCGATTTCCGTAACGCGCAAGGACGGCGAGCCGGGCGAGCATCCGCCGCGGGCGAACATTGTGGTGCTGCGCGAGAACGGGCCGCTCGCGGTCAATGCCGACATGGAGATCGAAGGGCATGGCGAGATGCTGCGCGCCACGCTCTGCCGTTGCGGCCTCTCGCGCAACAAGCCGTTCTGCGACAATTCCCACATCGCCGGCGGCTTCGTGGCGACCGGCGAGCCCATGTCACGCGAGAGCGAGCTCAAGATACCTGAGCTCACCGGCAAGGTGACGGTGAAGCCGGTGATGAACGGCCCGCTGATGATGGCCGGCAGGCTGGAAGTGGAATCCGGCACGGGCCGCAATGTCGACCGGGTGGAGAAGGCCTGGTTCTGCCGCTGCGGCCAGTCATCGAAGAAGCCCTATTGCGACGGCACGCACAAGGCGGTCGGCTTCGAGGCGCCGTAGCGGCAGGCGTGAGCGATTTCACAGCGTGCGGGCGCCGATCGTGGCAGATTGGCGCGCCGATCGCTGAGGGGAGGGCTCGCCATGCCGCCGCGCGGGGAACGCATCACTCTGTCCGAACTGCGCCGCCGCATTGAGGCGGGCGCGCTGACGCGGGACGAAATCCCGCTCTACTTCGAGCCCGACGAGAAGAAGTCGAAGCCGTTCGCACCGGCGCTGAAGCTGACGAAGCGCATCGACAAGGAGGGCAGGCGGCCCGGCGCGCGCGGCGTCACGGCGCTCTATTTCGATGCCGAGGCAAAGCTGGCCGGAACGGATGTCCCGCGCTCGGGCCGCACACGCACGACGATCGCGGCGGCGAAGATGAAGGCGCTCGCCGAGGGCGATTCCTGGTTCCGGCTGCCCGACTTCTTCTATCCCGACGACATGGTCGACGTGCTGCGCAGGACCTACGACATCCCGAAGCTCGCCATGTGGGGCGACGAGATAGGCAAGATGGTCACGACCAAGAAGAACAACTACCTCGTGCCGCTGCGCTCGGGCCTCTACCGGCATTTCATGTTCTCCGGCGGCGGCAACGACGTCCTCGCGTCGGTCGGAACCCATGTGAAGCGCTTCGGCGCGGCGGGGACCGTTCCAGCGGATGCGGAGAGCTATATCAAGACGTCCTTCGGGACCGCGCTCGATACGGTCATCGGCCATTACGGCACGCTGGCGGGGCATGTGCGTTCGGTGAGCAATCCGAAGCCGACGCTCTATGTGCACGGCTACGCGCACGCGCGGCCGCGGCCGGGCGGCGGCTATCTCGGCTCGAAGTTCGAGGCGCTCGGCTTCGATGCCGCAAGCAGCCTGGCACGAAAGATCGTGGCGGCGATGGTCGACCGGTTCAATGTCAGGCTGAAGGCGTTTGCTAACGCGCAGAACGCGGCGCACCCGGACTACGAGGTCGTCTACGTCAACCTGCGGCCGGCCTTCACGGCAGCGGCGGACTGGAACACGGACGAAATCCATCCGAGCAGCGCGGGTGCTGCGAAGGCCGCCGCGCTGATGGGCGACAAGGTTGCGGAGAACGTTCCGGTGGCGTGAGCCTCAGAGCGGAATGTTGTCGTGCTTCTTCCAGGGGTTCTGGAGGTCCTTGTTGCGCAGCATCTTGAGGCCGCGGGCGATGCGGCGGCGGGTCGAGTGCGGCATGATCACCTCGTCGACATAGCCGCGCTCGGCAGCGACGAAGGGCGACAGGAAGCGGTCCTCGTAGGCCTTGGTGTGTGCCGCGATCTTGTCGGCGTCGCCAATGTCCTTGCGGTAGATGATCTCGACCGCACCCTTGGCGCCCATCACCGCGATCTGCGCCGACGGCCAGGCGTAGTTGATGTCGCCGCGCAGGTGCTTCGAGGCCATGACGTCATAGGCGCCGCCGTAGGCCTTGCGCGTGATGATGGTGATCTTCGGCACGGTGGCTTCGGCGTAGGCGAAGAGCAGCTTGGCGCCGTGCTTGATCAGGCCGCCATATTCCTGCGCGGTGCCCGGCAGGAAGCCCGGCACGTCGACGAAGGTGACGATCGGGATGTTGAAGCAGTCGCAGAAGCGGATGAAACGCGCGGCCTTGCGGCTGGCGTCCGAGTCGAGCACGCCGGCCAGCACCATCGGCTGGTTGGCGACGAAGCCGACGGTGCGGCCGTCGACGCGGCCGAAACCGGTGACGATGTTTTTGGCGAAGGACGCCTGGATCTCGAAGAACTCGCCCTCGTCGGCGGTCTTCAGGATCAGTTCCTTGATGTCGTAGGGCTTGTTGGCGTTGTCCGGCACCAGGCGGTCGAGCGACATGTCGGAATCGGTGACCGACTGGTAGCACTCTATCTCCGGGATCTCGGAGGTGTTTGACTGCGGCAGGTAGTCGATCAGCCGGCGCATCTGCAAAAGCGCCTCGACGTCGTTGTCATAGGCGCCGTCGGCGATGGAGGACTTCGTCGTGTGGATCGAGGCGCCGCCGAGCTGTTCGGCGGTCACCACTTCGTTGGTGACGGTCTTCACGACGTCCGGGCCGGTGACGAACATGTAGGACGTATCGCGGACCATGAAGATGAAGTCGGTCATCGCCGGCGAATAGACGTCACCGCCGGCGCAGGGGCCCATGATGACGGAGATCTGCGGGATGACGCCGGAGGAGAGCACGTTGCGCTGGAAGATCTCGGCATAGCCGCCGAGTGCCGCCACGCCTTCCTGGATGCGCGCGCCGCCGGCGTCGTAGAAGCCGATGATCGGGGCACGGTTGCGCAGCGCCATGTCCTGGATCTTCACCACCTTCTCGGCATGCGCCTCGGAGAGCGAGCCGCCGAAGACGGTGAAATCCTTGGCGAAGACGAAGACGGTGCGGCCGTTGACCGTGCCCCAGCCGGTGACGACGCCGTCGCCGGCGATCTTGGTCTTCTCCATGCCGAAATCGGTCGAGCGGTGTTCGACGAACATGTCGAACTCCTCGAAGGAGCCTTCATCGAGGAAGATCTCGAGCCTTTCGCGGGCCGTCAGCTTGCCGCGGGCGTGCTGCGCCTCGATGCGGGCCTTGCCGCCGCCCTGTCGGGCGATCTCGCGCCGGCGTTCGAGTTCGACGAGCACATCCTTCATGGACCCCTCCGCAGCTGATCGGTGAGTGCTGTTATCACGCCGACGCGCGGGCGCAAGTGCGGCGCTCGCACAAAGCGGCTCTGCTGCTGCCGAGAAACCGCGCTTTCCGCGATGCTGGCGCTACCAGCTTCCCGTGTTCTGCATCGACGCCCAAGGCTCGGCTTTCGGAAGCGCAGGGCCCTTCTGGAGCAGCTCGATCGAGATGCCGTCCGGCGTCCTGATGAACGCCATGTTGCCGTCGCGCGGCGGGCGGTTGATGGTGACGCCCTTGTCCATCAGCGACTGGCAGGTCTCGTAGATATCGTCGACCTCGTAGGCGAGGTGGCCGAAGTTGCGGCCGCCGGTGTAGGTCTCCGGATCCCAGTTGTAGGTCAGCTCGACAAGCGGTGCCTTGTGGTCGATGCCGGCCTGCTTGTCCTCGTTCGCGGCAAGGAAGATCAGCGTGAAGCGGCCCTGCTCGTTCTCATGGCGGCGAACCTCAACCATGCCGAGCTTGTTGCAGAAGAAGTCGAGCGATTTCTCAACGTCGGAGACGCGGATCATGGTGTGGAGATAGCGCATCGGAAGGGATCCTGTGTGGGGGCGTTCGATGCCGATATGGGGCAGGGATCGCGCTCGGGCAAGCCGTTTTCCGGCTCCAGCCTCGCGAAAGCTGACAGGTTAATATTTGGTTGAAATGTGGCGAAATCTATTCTGGCTCATGCTGACAGGAAGAAGTGACATGTTATCCTGCAGCAAGAATCAGTTGCGTTGGCTCGAAGGAAGGGTGCGTTCGGATGGGGGATAAAACCTCTTCGGAAGGCCAGAAGGCTGGCTGGAGCGGCTCGGCGGGGATGGGCGAGAACGAGGGCCTCATCGAGGTTTCCGGAGCCATCAAGTGGTTCGACGTCGCCAAGGGCTATGGCTTCATCCTGCCGGACGAATCCGCCCTGGGGGACGTGCTGCTGCACGTGACCTGCCTGCGCCGCGACGGCTTCCAGACCGCTCTCGAAGGTGCGCGCGTCGTCTGCCTCGTCAAGCGCGGCGACCGCGGCATGCAGGCTTTCCGCATCCTGTCGATGGACACGTCCACGGCCGTGCATCCGCTGGAACAGCCGGGCGACCGCACGCATGTGCATGTGGTTCCCGAGAGCGGCATCGAGCGCGCGCTGGTGAAGTGGTTCAACCGCACCAAGGGTTTCGGCTTCCTGACGCGCGGCGAGGGGACCGAGGACATCTTCATCCACATGGAGACGCTGCGCCGCTTCGGCGTGACGGAGCTGCGGCCGGGCCAGGTGGTGCTGGTGCGCTACGGCCACGGCGACAAGGGCCTTATGGCCGCCGAAATTCACCCGGACAAGGGAACCTTGCCCTCTTCGCACTGAAAGGCAGGGAATGATGGGTCTTCACGTCCGGGCCGCGCTCGTCGCGTTGTCGCTCGCGCTGATCGCGTTCGCGGCAGCACTTTCTCCCGCCGGGGCGGATTCACGCGCGATGCGGCTGCCGGTGCACATGGTCAAGCTCGCCGCCGACACGGCGTCCGGGCAGAAGTTCTTCTCGATCGAGGTCGCAGACGAGCCCTCCGAGCAGGAGCGCGGCTTGATGTTCCGCGACGAGATGCCGGACGACCGCGGCATGCTGTTCGACCTGGGACGGACGCGGCAGGCGTCGTTCTGGATGGAGAACACGCCGATGCCGCTCGACCTCCTGTTCATCGGCGAGGACGGGCGCGTGCGCGCCATCCTGCCGGGGCAACCCTATTCGCGCGCGCCGATCTCGCCCGGCGTTCCCGTGCGCTTCGTGCTGGAGCTCAAGGAAGGCACGTCGGCCAAGAACGGGATCGCGCCCGGCGACCGGCTCCGCCATCCGGTGATCGACGCCGTGGCGGGGTCGAACTAGTCCGGGCAGGCACGGTCAGGTCATGCATTATTTCGAACATCAGGGTTTTCGCCTCGCCTATATCGACCAGCAGCCGGAGGAGGGGAGCGGCGAACCGATCCTGCTCATCCACGGCTTCGCCTCGAACGTGGCGGTAAACTGGGTCAATCCGGGCTGGGTGCACGACCTGCGACGTGCCGGCTACCGCGTCGTCGCGTTCGACCATCGCGGCCATGGCAAGTCGTCGTCGAGCTATGATCCGGCGGACTATACGCCATCGCTCATGGCGGGCGACGCGGCGGCCCTGCTCGACCATCTCGGTATCCGGCGCGCGCATGTGATGGGCTATTCGATGGGCGCGCGGGTCTCGACCTTCATGGCGCTGGAGCATCCCGAGCGCGTGGCGACACTGATCCTGGGAGGGCTCGGCATCGGCATGATCGAGGGTGTCGGCGACTGGGACCCGATCGCGCTCGCGCTGAGGGTCGAGGACGCCGCGACGATTACCCACCCGCGCGGAAAGATGTTCCGCGGCTTCGCCGACCAGACGAGGAGCGACCGGCTGGCGCTCGCCGCCTGCATCGAGACCTCGCGCGAGCTGGTGGGCGCGGCCGAGATGGCGCGCGTGACGCAGCCGACGCTGGTGGCGGTCGGCACGAAGGACGACATTGCTGGTTCGCCGCATGAACTCGCCGACCTGATGCCTGACGCGGAGGCGTTCGACGTCGATGGGCGCGACCACATGCTGGCGGTCGGCGACCGGACTTTCAAGAAGAAGGCGATCGAGTTCCTACGGGAACATCCGCTGTAGCGGCTATTTTCCCTGGAAGTTCGGCTGGCGCCGCTCCTTGAAGGCGGCGCGGCCCTCGGCATAGTCGGCGCTGTCGAAAGTCGCATCGCCGGCCTCCTGCGCCATGCGGGCGACCAGCGGATCCTTGGTCACGACGGACATGATCGACAGGCGTGACGCCCTGACGGAGAGCGGCGCGCTGGCTGCGATCGCGGCGGCGATCTTGCCGACGCGCTCCTCGAAGCTCCCGGGCGCGACGATCTCGAGCAGGAAGCCGCCGGCCAGCGCCTGCCTGGCGTCGATCGGCTGGGCGGTGAGTGTAAGATAGCGAGCCATCTGCGCCCCCGCCGCGGTGACGATGTCGATCATCGCATCGAGCGGATAGGCGAGGCCGAGCCGCGCGGCGGGCACCGCGAAGCGGGCATCCTCGGTCGCGATCCTGAGATCGCAGGAGGCGGCGAGCCCGAAGCCGCCGCCGAAGCATATGCCGCGGATCGCCGCGATGACCGGCACGGCGCTGGTGCGGATCGCTGCGAAGGCAGCCGAATTGGCAGCCTCGTAGACGCGCGCGGTGGCCGCATCCCTTCGCACGGCGTCGAATTCGGATATGTCGGCACCGGCGCAGAAATCGGGGCCGGCGCCTGACAGCACGATCACCCGCACGTCGGGCCGGGCCGCGAGTTCGGGGACGAGCGCGGCGAGCGCACGCCAGCCTGCAAGGTCGACGGCGTTCTTGCGCTGAGGATTGTCGATCACGATGCGGGCAACGTGCTCCGAGATCGCGACATTGAGGGAATTGGTGCCCGAGGGGGCTTGAAACGTCATGCTGAAAGTCCAATTGACTCTGCGCTAAGGAAAATTGAATTCCTTCGCGCTATCGGATCGCATAGGATGCGCATCCGTTTCCGACAAGGGGAAAGACATGACCACGAAGGTTGCCCGTTCGCACCTCCAGCCGGTCGATCCGATCTGGACCGCCGTCCGCGACGAGGCCCACGAGGCGGTTGAGCGCGATCCGCTGCTCGCAGCCTTCCTCTATTCGACTATTCTCAACCACCGCACGCTCGAGGATGCGGTCATCCATCGCATCGCCTCGCGTCTCGATCATGCCGACATCTCGGCCACGGCGATCGAGCAGAGCTTCAAGGCGATGCATGACGACCAGCCGGACTGGTCGAACGTGGTGCGGACCGACATCCAGGCCTATTACGACCGCGACCCGGCCTGCGACCGTTTCATCATGCCGGTGCTCTACTTCAAGGGCTTCCACGCCATCCAGACGCACAGGCTGGCGCACTGGCTGTGGAACAGCGGCCGGCGCGACTTCGCGCTCTACCTGCAGAGCCGTTCGTCGGCCGTGTTCCAGACCGACATCAACCCGGCTGCGAAGATGGGCAAGGGCATCTTCATCGACCATGCGACCGGCCTGGTCGTCGGCGAGACGGCGGTGATCGAGGACAACGTGTCGATACTGCACGGCGTGACGCTGGGCGGCACCGGCAAGGCCGGCGGCGATCGCCACCCCAAGATCCGCTACGGCGTGCTGATCGGCGCCGGCGCCAAGATCCTCGGTAATATCGAGATCGGCCATTGCACCAAGGTTGCGGCCGGCTCGGTGGTGCTGAGTTCCGTGCCGAACAACAAGACCGTCGCCGGGGTGCCGGCCCGCGTCGTGGGCGAGAGCGGCTGCGAGCAGCCGGCGCGGCAGATGGACCAGCTCCTGCCGTCGCAGTCGATGGACCACGTCGTCTCGTTCGACATCTGAAGCTGACGCGGGGTAGGGGCAATCTCTTCCCCGCAGCCTTTACATCAGCTTCGCGGACATGGCAGAAGCGCGAACCACTGCGCGGCACTGCTGCGTTCCGCGACGAGGAGTTTGCCCGTGAAGCCCGAAGAAATCCGCAAGCTGGACGCCTATTTCAAGAAGACGTTCCGCAATCCGAGCCTCCAGGTCAAGGCGCGGCCGCGCAAGGACGATTCGTGCGAGCTCTATCTCGACGACGAGTTCCTCGGCATCATCTACAAGGATGACGACGACGGCGACCAGTCGCACAATTTCTCGATGGCGATCCTGGACGTCGACCTCGGCTGAGATGCTGCTTGAAGATCGGGCCGGAACGGCCTGACAGGATACTGCTTTCAGATCCAGCGCCTGACCCGCTTGGCATAATCGCGGAAACGCTTGCCGAAGCGCGTACAGGTGCTTCTCCTCCCGCTCGATGGCGAGCTTCTGCGTCGCGAAGGCTGCGACCAGCGCCAGCGGCAGGAACCAGACGATGCCGCTGATCAGCCCGATGCCGATGGTCAGCATCGTGTTGCCGAGATAGATCGGGTTGCGGGTGAAGGAGAACGGACCGTCCGTCACGAGATGGTCCGACCTGCGGTGCGGCATGATCGTGGTGCGGTGCGTCGCCATGGTGCGCATGGCAGCGACGTCGATTGCGATCGCACCAGCGACCAGGAGCCAGCCGATGGCGAACAGGATGTCGGAGGACGGCGGCGGCAGCCAGGGCAGCGGCGCCAGATAGCCGAGGATGATCGCAACAGCGATCGCCGCGCAGTAGATCAGCGGTGGCCAGGGAATACTGTTCGGGCGATCGCTTGCATCGCTCATTGCTCGTCCTCCCCTTGAACCGAGCCTTCGGTCACGGCCGTGCACATCTCGGCCATGTCGCGCAGTCTGCCACGGAATTCGTCGGACGGCGTGCGCGAAAACGCCTGCTCGAGCAGATTGTCGGCGCGAAGCCCGTCGAGCATGCAGGTGCAGTAGGCGGTGCAGAAGGTTGCCGACCGGCTTTCGGTGCAGCTGCGCTCGCAAGCGGGACGGAATCGGGCGGCGTGGTCGATGACCGGCGGCACGACCTGCGAGAACAGCCAGATGCAGGAGATCAGCACCGGCTGGTGGATCAGGTAGAAGGCGAGGCTGTGCCGGCCGATGAAGCGCAACGGCCGCGACCGTGCACCGGGGCTTACAGCGGCAAGGCGTTCGAACAGGCCGGCGGCGGAGGCGAACCTGGCCAGCGCCAGGCCGATCAGCACGGCACCGAACCAGGGGAAGACGGGCACGAAGTCGCTCGATCGCGGCCGCGTTTCCGAGAGGCCGGTCCACCAGCCCCAGGGACCGTCAAGGAGCGTGGTCGCATAGAGATTCGGCAGCGCGATCACCAGAACGGCGACGACGAGCGTCACGATCGCGGGAAACCGGAGGAAGAGCAGGCCGGCGACGCTGGCGAATGCGATCTGGTGCAGGATGCCGAAGAAGATGAAGAAATCCGGCGTCGCGAACCAGGTAGCGATCGTGATGGCGAGGGCGGCGGCGACGATCATGGCGAATCGGCGCCAGAAGCCCGGCCAGCGGATGCCCTTGGCATGGGCGAGATAGAGACTGACGCCGACGAGGACAAGGAAGGTGGAGGCGATGCCGCGCGCGAAGAGCTTCCAGCCGCCGACCGCGGTCATGCCCGGCTCGGTGTAGCCGAAGAATTCGAGGTCCCAGGTGAAGTGGTAGATCGCCATCGCGACCAGCGCGACGCCGCGGGCGAGGTCGATCCATTCGATGCGGGAGCGGGGCGAAACGGAACTCATGCGACCATGTGAGCCGAGGCGCAGCGAAGGGCAAGCCCCGCCGGGTCAGCGGCAGCCGTTCTCGCTCTCCACCTGGACGATGCGGTTGACGTTGCCGCGTTCATGGGAATTCAGGCGGACCGCACCGGGATCGTCGACATAGCAGTCGGAATTGTCGAAGTAGTCTTGGCCGCGCGCGGTGCGGAAGCACAGACCGTTGTCGTCGTAAATCGCGTTGCGGACGAGCCAGAGATTCTCGCACGACAAATGCCGCAGGTCCGACAGCGGAAACGTCTCTTCGTCGGTGCAGCCGGATTCGCCGAGATCCTCGAAACAGGCTGCATGTGCCGCGCCCGCGAAGAGCGCCGCCAGGAGTGCCAGTACCGCGCGCATCGATGCCCCTCAAACGTCGCAGTTTCGCGAACGCTAACATCGCTGCCGGCTATCGTAAATCGCCGTACACGGACGTTTCGCCAAGACGTGCGCGGACGTGTGAAACCTTGAAGGGCGGATCGCCGTAGCTTGTGGCACATGACGTTAAGGCAAGAGGAGGGGAACGTGGCAGCGACCGGCGACGACAGGGGACACATACGGGGTGAGCTCGTCTACCGGCAGTCGGCATGGACCCGGCTGACGCACTGGCTGTGGGCGATCAGCCTGTTCTTCCTGCTTCTGACCGGCCTGCAGATCTTCAACGCGCATCCGACGCTCTATATCGGCGACCAGTCGGGCTTCTCGTTCGACAATGCCGTGCTGTCGATGAGCACGGAGAATACGCCAGACGGTCCGGCCGGATACACGACCATCCTCGGCCACCACTTTGACACCACGGGCGTTCTAGGCTTGAGCGAGTGGAACGGGCAGCTTTATCAACGCGGCTTTCCCGAGTGGGCGACGATCCCCTCCTATGGCGATCTCGCGACCGGCCGTGTCATCCACTTCTTTTTCGCGTGGCTGCTGGTCGGCACGCTGCTGGTTTGGCTCGCGGCAAGTCTCGCCAACGGGCATTTCAAGCGCGACATCGTGCCGAAGGGGCGCGATGTGCGCAATCTCGGCAGGGACATCGCCGACCATGCACGCCTGCGCTTCCATCACACGCGCGACTACAACATGCTGCAGAAACTCGCCTATGCGTCGGTGCTGGTGATCATGCTGCCGTTGATGATCCTGACCGGCCTTGCCATGTCGCCCGGCATGAACGCGGCGCTGCCCTGGCTTCCGGAACTCTTCGGTGGGCGGCAGACGGCGCGCACCATCCATTTCGCCGTAATGGTGCTGCTGGTCGGATTCTTCGTCGTCCACATGCTGATGATCCTGGCGGCCGGCCCGCTGAACGAGATGCGCTCGATCATCACAGGGTGGTACAGGACCGACCCTGCGGCCGGACACGGCGAAGGGGAGGAATGATCATGGCCCTCAGGCTTTCCCGTCGCGGCTTCATCACCGGTGCAACAGCGGCCGGCTCTTCGCTGGCGCTGTCCGGCTGTGATGCCTTCGACAACCTCACCCGCAACGGCAGCAGCGTGCGTTCGGTGCTCGAGCAGGCGAACAGCCTGACCTACCGCGTGCAGCGGATGCTGTTGTCCAGCGACGCTCTCGCGCAGGAGTTTTCCGAAAGCGAGATTCGACAGCCGCAGCGCCCGAACGGCGTGACGCAGCCGGATGACGCAATTTACCGGTCGATGGAGGAGGGCGGCTTCGCTGGGTATCGGCTGACGGTGAAGGGGCTGGTCGACAGGCCGCTCTCGCTGAGCCTCGCGGAACTGCAGGCGATGCCGGCGCGCACGCAGATCACCCGGCATGACTGCGTCGAGGGCTGGAGCTGCATCGCCAAATGGACGGGGGTGCCGCTGGCCTTCGTGCTCGACCAGGCGAGGCCGAAGGCGAATGCGCGCTTTGCCGTATTCCAGTGCTTCGACACGATCGACCGCAGCCTGGCGGGCGACATCAAGTATTACGAATCGATTGACCTGATCGACGCGCGCCACCCGCAGACGATCCTCGCCTATGGGCTCAACGGGCAATCATTGCCGGTCGCCAACGGCGCGCCGCTGCGCGTCCGCGTCGAGCGGCAGCTGGGCTACAAGATGGCGAAATACGTCCATACGATCGAGCTGACGGATCGACTGGACGGCTATGGCGACGGCAAGGGCGGCTATTGGGAGGACAATGGCTATGACTGGTTCGCCGGGATCTGAGGCTCAGACCGCCTTCTTGCCGCGCGCGGTGACCGGCGGCCGGCTGGCGAGCACCTTGTCGATGCGGCGGCCGTCGAGGTCCATGATCTCGAACTTCCAGTTCTGGACCAAGACATGGTCTCCGACAGCGGGGAGGCGGCCGAAGGATTCGATGAGGAAGCCGGCGACCGTGTCGTAGCCGCGGTTCTCCGGGATGATGAGGCCGAGTTCCTCGGCGAATTCGTCCGCCTGCATCCAGCCGGCGACGAGGAGCGATCCGTCGTCGCGCTTGACGATTGCCGGCTCAGGTGCGCCTTCGTCGGTTGCGAAGCTGCCGACGATCGCCTCAAGGATGTCGGACGAGGTGACGACGCCCTGGAAGTGGCCGTATTCGTCGTGGACCAGGCCCATGTGGACGGCCGACTTCTTCAGGATCTCGACCACGTCGAGCGCGTCCATCGTCTCGGGGATGATCGCCGCCTCGCGCACCAGCGCCCTGAGATCGGCGGTCTTGAGGCTGCGCCCTGCGTCGAGCACGTCCTTGACCCACAGAATGCCGATCACCTCGTCGGGATTGCCCTCATGGACGGGGAAGCGCGAATGCTGGCTTTCCTTCATCTTGGCAATGATCTCGTTCGGGCTCTCCGACAGGTCGATCTCGTCGACCTCGAAGCGCGGCGTCATCACTTGCCGCACCGGCCGGTCGCCGAGCCGCATGACGCCCGCGATCATTTCGCGCTCCCCGGGTTCCAGCACGCCGGCGCTTTCGGCCTCCGCCACGATGGTGCGGATTTCCTCGTCGGTAACGCGCTGCTCGCTCTCGCTCGCCTGGCCGAGCAGCGCGAGCACGAGCTTGCCCGACCTGTCGAGCACCCAGACGATGGGGGCGGCGACGGTGGCGATGAGCGACATCAGCGGCGCGACGGTCGAGGCGATGCGCTCGGGATTCTTGAGGGCAAGCTGCTTGGGGACAAGTTCGCCGACGATCAGCGACAGATAGGTGATTCCGGTCACTACGAGACCGACGCCGGCGACATAGGCCCAGCGCGCCGGCACGCCCTGCGTGATCAGCCATTCGCTCAGCCGGTCGCCGAGCGTGGCGCCGGAAATTGCACCCGACAGGATGCCGACCAGCGTGATGCCGATCTGGACGGAGGAGAGGAATTTTCCGGGGTCGGCGGCGAGCGCCAGCGCGCGTCTGGCACCGCTGACGCCACGGTCGGCCATTCCTTTGAGGCGAGCGGGGCGTGAGGAAACCACCGCCAGTTCGGACATCGCCAGCAACCCGTTCAACAAGGTCAGAACGAGGACAAGCAGCAATTCGACGTAGAGCATAGGCTTCCCCTAGCACGACAATGCCGGGAAACCCAATACTGCAGCAATCACGCCTTCGATATGTCAGCGGTACGCATCTCGTCGCGGACCCATTGCTGGAAGCGGTACACGTCGTATTCCTCGGGCATCAGCACGCCTTCGCGATGACGGCGGGAGCGCAGGCCGCGCTGGTTGATCTCGCAGATCGCGGCATCCTGATCGAGGACCAGCCGGCCGAAGGCGACGATCCGATCGACGTCGATCTCGCCGCCGGCGAGCGGTTCCGCTGGAAAGAGCCACTCAGCCGTCAACTCCGTCTCCTCGGGGCCAACCGGCATCAGGCGGACGCTGCGGACATAGTCGACATGACCGACGACGAACACAGACGGCAGGTGAGTCGCATAGCTCTGCCCCGCCTCGCGTTCGGCGTCAGAGAGGCGAGGGAAGATCGGACCGTGCGTCTTGCCGTCGATCGACCAGGTTTCGGCGCCCTGGCGCAGCCCGCCGGAATATTCGGGCGAATGATCGTCGGCGTGTTTCTCCCAGTGTGGATCGTCATGCCGGGCCATCAGGCCGCGGCCGTAGATCGGCACGAGGTTCGACAGTTCGGGATGGACGTTCGGGCAGTGCAGGCACTCGTTGAAGTTTTCCCAGAAGATCTTCCAGTTGCACTGCATGCGCTTGACGTAGCGATGGCCGACGGCGAGGTCCTCCAGCGGCCAGTTGGCGAGGCTGACCGTGCCGGCGTCGAAGGTCTCGGCGACCGATCGCTGCGGCTGTTCGTCGAGGTTCACGAAAACGAAGCCGCGCCACTCCTCGACCGCAACCCGGTAGAGGCCGTGATCCGCCTTGTCGAAACCGGGCGGGAGCGATTTCGACGGCACGCCGATCAACCGCCCGTCCGTGGCGTAGGACCATGAATGGTACGGGCAGACGAGGAGGCGACCCTTCAGCTTGCCCTCGCTCTCGGTAGAGCGCGGAGCCGCGGTGGCGGCACGTGTTGTGGAAGCTGCGCAGGACGCCGGCCTCGTCGCGCAGGAGCACGATCTCCTGGGTGCCGATCCGCAAGGTGCGGAATGTCCGCGGGCCGGAAAGTTCGCTCGAGCGACAGACGTTGATCCAGTTGCGCGCCCAGATCGTGTCCATCTCGGCGCGAAAGCGCTCGGGTTCGTAGTAGTCTGCTGAAGGAAGGGTCGGCTCCGCGCTGCGAAGCCCGTTGTAGGGATCGGCCGTCTGCTTCTGGATGAGCGTCATGGGCGCCTCGCCGGGAGAACAGGGCCAGCGGACACCCGAACGGGGCATGCTGTCAATCGTCCGCCAGCCTTGGATGCGACGGGTCGTTTGGATATAAGCGCTCCACCCCGCCTCCGGCGATCCGCCGGCCTAAACTACCGGAGTGACATCCATGGACATGCGCCGCATCGGTCGCACCGATCTCGTCGTTTCGAAAATCTGCCTCGGCACCATGACCTGGGGCCAGCAGAACACCGAAGCCGAGGGGCATGCGCAGATGGACTACGCCTTCGAGCGGGGCGTGAATTTCCTCGACACGGCCGAACTCTACCCGATCCCGCCGAAAGCGGAGACGCAGGGGCGCACCGAGCGCTACATCGGCAACTGGATGAAGGCGCGCGGCAACCGCGACAAGGTGGTGCTGGCGAGCAAGGTGGTCGGCCGGACGACGAACGACTGGTTTCGCGGCGGCCGCCCTTCGAAGCTGGTGCGCGAGGATATCCTGCACGCGGTAGAGGGATCGCTGCAGAAGCTGCAGACCGATCATATCGACCTGTACCAGATCCATTTCCCGGAGCGGAGGGTGCCGTGGGGCTCGAACCCGAACCGTGTTGGCAACTGGCCGGCGCCGCGCGACGCGGACGAGACGCCGATCGCCGAGACGATCGCGGTGTTCGAAGACCTGGTGAAGGCAGGCAAGATCCGGCACCTTGGCCTGTCCAATGAAAGCGCGTGGGGCGTGATGCGCTTCATCTTCGAAAGCGAGAAGGGCAACGGGCCGAGGCCGGCCTCGCTGCAGAACGCCTACAATCTCGTCAACCGCACCTTCGAGGTGAACCTTGCCGAAGTGTCCGACCGCGAGGAGGTGAGCCTGCTCGCCTATTCGCCGCTGGCACAGGGTTATCTCACGGGCAAGCATGATCATGGCGCGCGGCCGCAGGGATCGCGCTCGCAGCTTTTCAACCGCGGCCAGCGCTACGAGACGCCGAACGCTGCCGAGGTGCAGCTCGAATACAACGAACTGGCGCGTTCCTTCGGCATGGAGCCGGCGCTGTTCGCCAATGCGTTCGTGTGCAGCCGGCCCTTCGTGACGTCGAACATCATCGGCGCGACATCGATCGCCCAGCTCGACATGGCGCTGTCGTCGGCCAGCGTCACATGGACGACGGAGATGCAGGAGGCGGTCGACGCGATCCACCAGCGCACCGGCAACCCATGCCCCTGACGCGCCGCCAGGCTATGGCCGCGTTGACGGGCGTGGCCGCGGGCCACATCCTGATGGACGTGGCGAGGGCGCAGGAGGACGAGGTGGCAAGCGCGTTGATCGAGGCGGTCAATTCCGGCGACGTGGCGCGCGTTTCGGCCGAGATCGCCAAAGGGGCTGCCCTGGAACGGCGCGATGCGGCGAAACGGACGCCGTTGCTTCTGGCGACGCGCGCTAACCATGTCGAGATCGCCCGGCTGCTGATCGAAGCGGGCTCGGACGTGAACGCCAAGGACAACATCCGCGACACGCCCTTCCTGTATGCCGGGGCGGAGGGCCGCAACGAGATCCTGCGGATGATCCTGGCAACGGGCAAGGCGAAGCTCGACGACACCAACCGCTATGGCGGGATCGCGCTGATCCCGGCCGCGCATCACGGTCATCCCGACACCGTCCGGATTCTCATCGAGGCCGATCTCAACGTTGATCACGTCAACAATCTCGGCTGGACGGCACTGCTGGAGGCGGTGATCCTTGGCGATGGTGGCCCGACCTATCAGGAGATCGTCGGCGTGCTGCTCGACGGCGGCGCGGACGCCGCGATCGCCGACAGGGACGGTGTGACGCCGCTGGAGCATGCGAGACGCATGAGCCAGGATGCCATCGCCGGGCTGATCGAAGCGAAGGCAGGGAAATAGAACCGGCGGATGTGAGCGCGGAGACGGGATTGCATGGCGCGGCAGCCTTTCAATCTGTACAATCGCGGTGACAATGGCGCGCGTCCGCACATGGCCCGGAAAGGGAGATTCGGTTTGAACACACGCCTGCTGATCACCACGCTCGTTCTCTGCACCTCGCTCGCGGCGGGGCCGACACTGGCGCAAGAGAACGGATCGATCCGCGACCTGTTCGGCAACATGCTGCGGGGCACCGAGAGCGCGCAGCCGGGCGTCATCGACAAGCGGGTGCCGTTCGGGCGCGAGGAGATGCAGCTTTCCTTTGCGCCGCTGGTCAAGCAGACCGCGCCCGCCGTCGTCAACGTCTACGCCTCCCAGATGGTACAGCAGAATTCGCCCTTCATGGGCGATCCCTTTTTCGAGCGGTTCTTCGGCGGCGGGGGCGCGATGCCGCCGCGCGAACAGTCCTCGCTGGGGTCCGGCGTCATTGTCGACAAGTCCGGCATCGTCGTGACCAACTACCACGTTATCCGCGACGCAGACGAGGTAAAGGTGGCGCTCTCGGACGGGCGCGAGTTCGAGAGCACGGTGATCCTGAAGGACGAGCGGGTCGATCTTGCGGTGCTCAGGATCAAGTCCGACCAACCGTTCCCGACGATTCCGATCGGCGACAGCGACGCGCTCGAGGTCGGCGACCTGGTGCTGGCGATGGGCAATCCGTTCGGCGTCGGCCAGACGACGACCAGCGGCATCGTTTCGGCGCTGGCGCGAAACCGGGTCGGCATCTCGGATTTCGGCTTCTTCATCCAGACGGACGCGGCGATCAATCCGGGCAATTCGGGCGGCGCGCTGCTCGACATGTCGGGTCGGCTGATCGGCATCAATACGGCAATCTATTCGCGCGGCGGCGGCTCGAACGGGATCGGCTTTGCCATTCCGTCCAACATGGTGCGCGCCGTGGTTACCGCGGCCGAAAACGGCAGCGACGTGTTCGAGCGGCCCTATGTCGGCGCCGGCTTCGAGGCGGTGACGCCGCAGGTGGCCGAGGCGCTCGGCCTGCCGAGGCCTTCGGGCGCGCTGATCTCATCCGTCGACGAAGACAGCCCTGCGAGCCGCGCCGGCCTCAAGCCCGGCGACGTGGTGCTGGCGATGAACGGTTCGGCGATCGAGCATGTCGACGCGCTGGGCTATCGGCTCGCGACGCAGAACATAGATGCCGAGGTCGCACTGAAGATCCTCCGCCAGGGCAAGGAGACGGAGGTCAAGGTGAGGCTTGAGCGCGCGCCGGAGGGCAAGTCCAGTCGCGAGATCACGATCGACGGCAACAGCCCGTTCGGCGGGGCGAAGGTGACGGACCTGTCGCCGCGCAGCGCGGACCGGCTCGGCCTGCCGACCAACCTGCGCGGCGTGGTGATCGTCGACACGGCGCGCAACTCGACGGCGGCGCGCGTCGGCCTGCAGCCGCGCGACATCGTCCGCGCCGTCAACGGCCGCCAGATCGATACGGTCGAGCAGATGCAGGTCGCCGCTTCGCAGGAGACGCGGCTGTGGCGCTTCACCATCGAACGCAACGGCCGGCTGATGACGCAAGTGCTCAGGTACTGAATGGCCGACCTGTTCGACGATCCGACATCGAGACCGGCTGAGCCCGGCCGGCCGCTGGCTGACCGGCTGCGGCCGACCAGGCTCGACGAGGTGGTGGGCCAAGAGCACCTGACCGGCGAGGACGGGGTGCTGACGCGGATGATCCGCTCCGGCACGCTGGGCTCGATGATCTTCTGGGGGCCGCCCGGCACCGGCAAGACGACGGTGGCGCGCCTTCTCGCGGGCGAGACGAAGCTTGCCTTCGAGCAGATCTCGGCGGTGTTTTCAGGCGTGGCGGACCTGAAGAAGGTGTTCGACGCGGCCCGTCTCAGACGCGCGAACGGGCGGCAGACGCTGCTGTTCGTCGACGAGATCCACCGCTTCAACCGGGCACAGCAGGATTCCTTCCTGCCGGTGATGGAGGACGGCACCGTGGTGCTGGTCGGCGCGACGACGGAGAACCCGTCCTTCGAGCTTAACGCCGCGCTCTTGTCGCGGGCCCGCGTGCTGACGTTCCAGTCGCATTCCGCGGAGAGCATAGGCAAGCTGCTCGCCAAGGCGGAGGCCGAGGAGGGCAGGGCGTTGCCGCTCGACGCCCAGGCACGCGAAATGCTGGTGGGCATGAGCGACGGCGACGGCCGCGCGGCGCTGACGCTGGCCGAGGAGGTGTGGCGGGCGGCGAAGCCGGGCGAAGTGTTCGATGCGGCCGGCCTGCAGCGCATCGTCCAGCGCCGTGCGCCGATCTACGACAAAGGGCAGGACGGCCACTACAACCTGATCTCGGCGCTGCACAAATCCGTGCGCGGCTCGGACCCGGACGCGGCGCTTTACTATCTCTCGCGCATGTTCGACGCGGGCGAGGACCCGCTCTATCTTGGCCGCCGGCTGGTGCGCATGGCGGTGGAGGACATCGGGCTCGCCGATCCGCAGGCCCTTCAAGTGGCGCTCGCCGCGAAGGACGCCTACGACTATCTGGGCTCGCCAGAGGGCGAACTCGCCTTTGCGCAAGCCTGCGTCTATCTCGCCACCGCGCCGAAATCGAACGCCGTCTACACCGCCTTCAAAGGGGCCACGGCGGCGGCGAAGCAATATGGATCGCTGCTGCCGCCCAAGCACATCCTCAACGCGCCGACCAAGCTGATGAAGGACGAGAGCTACGGCGCCGGTTATCGCTACGATCATGACGAGCCGGACGCGTTCTCGGGGCAGGACTATTTCCCGGAGAGGATGGGCCGGCAGACGTTCTACGATCCGCCAGAGCGCGGCTTCGAGCGCGAGATCAGGAAGCGGCTGGAATTCTGGGCGAAGCTGAGGGCGGAACGGAAGCCGTGACCCGTCGGGCAAACACGCGAAACGATTGACGCCGTCGCTGCCTCCCGCGAGAACGTTCTTATGAAACACCTCCTCCTTGTCGCCGCCGGCGGCGCGATCGGGTCGTCGCTGCGCCATCTCGTCAACATGGCGTCGCTGCGATGGTTCGGCCCGGCCTTTCCGTGGGGCACGCTGTTCGTCAATCTTGCCGGCTGCTTTGCCATGGGGGTGCTGATCGAGCTGATTGCGCGCAGGTTCGGCGCGACGCAGGACGTGCGCCTGTTCGTCGCGACTGGCGTCCTCGGCGGTTTCACCACCTTCTCGGCCTTCTCACTCGACGCGGCCGTGCTATGGGAGCGCGGTGCGCATTCGCTTGCAGCACTTTATGTCGGCGCGACGCTGGCTGGGACGCTCGCCGCCATCTTCGCCGGATTGTGGCTCGCAAGAAGCCTTGCCTGATGCTATTGCGCCGCCTCTGAAGGAAGTGAAATCCATGGCAGGCGTCGAACAGATCACGGTGGAGGCCGGCGAAGCGGGCATGCGGCTCGACCGCTGGTTCAAGAGCCACTATCCGGGGCTCGGCTTCGGCCATCTCCAGAAACTGCTGCGCTCGGGCCAGATCCGGGTCGATGGCGGCCGCGCCAAGACAGACACGCGGGTGGAGCCGGGCCAGCTGGTCCGCGTTCCGCCGCTCGACATCGACAAGAAGGGCGGGGGAGCGCTGACTGCCCGCACCATCCGCGACCAGCACGACGGCGACGTGCTCGCCAAGATGCTGCTCTACGAGGACGACAAGGTGTTCGTCTTCAACAAGCCGGCCGGCCTGGCGGTGCAGGGCGGCTCGGGCGTCAACCGGCACGTCGATTCCATGCTGGAGGCATGGCGCAGCAAGAAGGGCGAGAAGCCGCGGCTCGTCCATCGGTTAGACCGCGACACGTCGGGCGTGCTCGTTGTGGCGCGCACGCGACTGGCGGCGATGAAGCTTGCCGAGGCTTTCCGCGCCCGCGAGACCAAGAAGACCTACTGGGCGCTGGTGAAGGGCGTGCCGCCGAAGCGCGAGGACAAGATCTCGTCCTGGCTGGTGAAGGAACAGACACCGGACGGCGACCGCATGCGCGTCGCCAAGCATGGAGAGAAGGGCGCGGATCACGCCGTCTCCTACTACCGCATCGTGGAACAGGCGGCGCAGGCGCTGACATGGCTGGAGATGGAGCCCTATACGGGCCGCACCCACCAGCTTCGCGTCCACGCCGCCGCGATCGGCTGTCCGATCATCGGCGATCCGAAGTATTTCGAGGCGGACACCAACTGGGAGTTCCCCGGCGGACTACAGAACAGGTTGCATCTGCATGCGCGGCGGATCGTGATCCCGCATCCGGAACGCGGTAAGATTGATGTCACGGCGCCGATGCCGCCGCATATGGTGCAGGCCTGGAACCTGCTTGGGTTCGACGAGGCAAGCGCCGAAGGATGACCGCAACGCTTTCCTTCGAGCGGCGCGACGCGCTCGACACCTTTGCCATCGTGACGATGGTGGGGCTTACCTTCACCTTCGGCCTCAGCAACATCGCGACCAAGGTCGCGAACGTGGGCTTCAACCCGATCTTCGTCGTGACAGCGCGCTCGACGATCGCCATCATTCTCATATTGCTGTGGTGTCGCTGGCGGCAAATCCCGCTCTTCCTCAGCGACGGCACATTAAGGGCCGGCCTGCTCGTCGGCGTGCTCTTCGGCCTCCAGTTCGTCCTCATGTTCGTCGGGCTGGAATTCACCAGCGTGGCGCGCGCGGTGCTGCTCGCCAACATGATGCCGTTCTTCATGTTGATCGGGGCGCACTATCTGCTTGGCGAACGCATGGACACGACAAAGGTGCTCGGGCTCGTCCTGGCATTCGCGGGCGTGGCGGTGATCTTCGGCGATCGTCTGAGCCTGCCAGGCCCGGACGCGTGGATCGGGGATCTAATGAACCTAGCGGCAAGCGCGATCTGGGCCGCGATCATCCTGGTCATCAAGAAGTCCAGCCTGTCCGACGTCAGCGCTGAAAAGGTGCTGTCGTACCAGCTCGGTGTCTCGATCCCGTTTTCGGCGCTGCTTCTGCCCTTCGCCGGCCCCATCCTGCGCGACCCTGGCCTGCTGCCGATCGGCGCAATCCTGTTCCAGGCCTGCTTCATCACCACGGTCGCCTTCATCGCCTGGTTCTGGATGATAAGGCGCTATCCGGCGTCGTCGCTCTCCAGCTTCATATTTCTGACACCAGCGTTTGGAGTGATACAGGGCGGTGTCCTTCTGGACGAACCCCTGTCGTGGTGGTTGTTATTGTCGCTGGGCCTGATCGCGGCCGGGCTCCTCATCGTCAATCGGCCGCGCCAGGCCCTTCCACCCACAGCCTGACGGAAGAGTATCTCATGCGCGACCTTCTCGAAGACCTCGAAGCGGGGAAGCATTTCTCGGATCCCGATCCGGTGCGCCGGGCGCAGATCCAGTCGAAGATCCCGCTGCCGAAGCGCTTTTACGCCGAGGTGACGGTCGGCGAGCGCGACGGCGGCTTTGCTGTGCTGCTCGACGGCAGACCGGTGCGCACGCCCGGGCGCGCGATCCTAACCCTGCCGACACGGCAGGCGGCGACGCTCGTCGCCCACGAATTCGCCGCGCAGGGCGAGGAGATCAATCCCGTGACGATGCCGGTGACGCGCATCGCCAACTCGACAGTGGACGGCGTCGCGAAGGAACCGCAACCGGTGGCGGACGAGATCGTCAAATATGCCGGCACGGACCTGCTGTTCTATCGCGCTGCCGCGCCGCAGGCGCTCGTCGAGCGGCAGGCGGCCGCGTGGGACCCCGTGCTCGACTGGTTCCGCAAGGAACTGGGCGCGCGGTTCTTCCTCGCCGAGGGCGTTATGCATGTCGAGCAGCCGAAAGACGCGATCGAGGCGGTGCGCCAGCACGTCGCGGCGCGGACCGAGCCGTTCCGGCTCGCGGCGATGCACGTGATGACGACGCTGACCGGCTCGGCGCTGCTGGCGCTGGCGGTCGAAGCCGGCGCCTGGGACGTGGAGACTGCCTGGATGGCCGCCCATGTCGACGAGGACTGGAACATCGAGCAGTGGGGCACCGACGCGGAGGCCGAGCATCGCCGTGCCTTCCGTAAGGCTGACATGCTCGCCGCCGCGCGGCTGATCGCGGCGCTAGGCTGAGACGCCGAGCGCCCGAAGGACGTTCGGAACGGCAGGCAGGGTCAGCACGGCGGCGGCCGCGATCCAGATGATCCCGGCGACAGCGCCGCCCTGCGGTCCTCTCACCCGCTCGTAGAACGCGGCGGGGATTCCGGCGACCATCAGCGTCAGCGTGGCGAAGATGATCGCGCTCAGCATCACGACGATCTGGGGCGAGGCGGGCAGGATCGTGGACGGGGCACCAGAACCAGTTCGCCAGGTAGACGATCAGCATATAGGGCGAGAAGATGCCGTTCAGGATCGACAGCCCCATCACCGGCACGAGCACGTTTCGATCCATCTCATGCTCCCGATGAAGCGGCCGGCGCGACGCCGAGACTGATCAGGGTGGCGAGGAAGACGAACCTCAAGGCCATGACCCAGAGGAAGGCGAGCGGCACCAGAGCCGGGTCCGCGATGGCGCTCGGCGTGATCGTCCTCACCACTCTCACGACCGGATCCGTGATCAGGCGAAAGAAGCGCCAAATGTAGTTGTCCCAGTCCTGCGGCACGAAGAGGCCGAGCAGGAAACGTCCGGCCAGCGTGTAGGCGATCGCCGCCAGCACGAAGTTGGGAATGTGGATGTACCAGTAAGTCCAGAAATCGCTCATGCTCGGCTACTTGAAGCGGACATTCGGGGGGGAGAGCAACCTGCGACAAGAAGGCGGGGCCCGTGGCCGGACCCCGCCTCCGTCGCGACGGCCGAAATCAGGCCGTCTTTTCTTCCATCAGCGTCTTGCCGCGCGGGACGCGGATTTCCTCGATGAAATCCTGCATCTGCTGCGACGGCGCCTTGGTCAGCATGCTGACGACGATCATGACGACGAAGCCGACCGGGAGGCCGAAGGCAGCCGCCGACAGGTTCTTGACGCCCCACCAGCTGGCGATCGTCTGCGCATGCTTGTCGAGTGCCGCCCAGGCTGCCGCCTGCGCGTCAGGGGCCGCCGCGGCATAGGCCGCCTTGAGCTCCTGATACTTCGCAACTGCCTCGGCCGAGGCCGTCGAGAGCCCGCTCCACATCTCATAGAAGGAAACTGCGCCGTAGCGGGTGCCGAGCAGGTAGTAGAGGCAGATGCCGAAGCCCGCGATCATGCCCGCGATCGCGCCGGCGGAGTTGGTGCGCTTCCACCAGACGCCGAGCACCAGCGCCGGGAAGAGGCCCGCCGCCGCGAGCGAAAATGCCCAGGACACCATCGCGAGGATGTCGGCCGGCTTGGTCGACGCCACATAGGCTGCCGCGATCGCCACCAGCACCAGCAGGATGCGGGAGACGATGAGACGGCGCGCGGTCGGCGCGTTCTGGTCGATCATCTTGTAGTAGATGTCGTGGCTGAGCGCATTGGCGATGGCCAGCAGCAGTCCGTCCGCGGTGGACAGAGCGGCGGCGAGACCACCGGCGGCGACGAGACCGGAGATGACATAGGGCATGCCTGCCATTTCCGGGGTCGCCAGGACGATCATGTCGGCGTTCAGGTTGATGTTGGAGAAGGCAATGTTGGTCACGCCCTGCTCTCCGCACGCCGCCGCGACGGCTGCCGCGTCAATTGCAGCCTTGCCGCAGATCTGCACCAGCGCGTTGTCGGCTGCCGCCCAGCGGAACATCCAGCCTGCCTTCTCCGCGATGTTGTCCGGCGTGAGGCCGGAGGCCACCAGATCGAGCATCGTCCACTTCGCGAAGGCGGCATAGGCCGGCGCCGTGAAGTAGAGGATGAAGATGAACAGCAGCGACCAGGCGACCGAGACGCGCGCCTCACGCACCGATGGTGTCGTGAAATAGCGCATCAGAACGTGCGGCAACGAGGCCGTTCCGACCATCAGGCAGAGGATGAGCAGGAAGTAGTTCAGGGCATTGTAGCCGCCATGTGCGAACGGAGTCGCATGGCCGACCGCGATGCCCTGTGCCTGTTCCAGCGCGGCGATGCTCTGAAGGGCCTGGCCCTGCATCAGCTGCGGGATCGGCACGCCGGTCTTGACCGTCGACATCCAGATCGCCGGAATCAGGTAGGCGATGATGAGCACGATATACTGCGCAACCTGGGTCCAGGTGACGGCGCGCATGCCGCCGAGCATCGAGCAGACCAGGATGCCGGCCAGACCCACATAGACCGCGACGTTGAAATCGAGGCCAAGGAAGCGGGCCGAGATGATGCCGGTCGCATAGATCTGCGCGACGACGTAGGTGAACGAGCAGGAGAACAGCACGATCACGCCGATAAAGCGGGCAAGATTGCCGCCGTAACGGGCCGACAGGAAGTCCGGAACCGTGTAGGCGCCGAACTTGCGCAGGAACGGTGCCACCAGGACCGCAACCAGAACGTAGCCGCCCGTCCAACCCAGCACGAAGGCGAGGCCGTCATAGCCGAGAGCATAGAGGGTGCCGGCCATACCGACGAAGGAGGCGCCGGACATCCAGTCTGCGCCTGTCGCCATGCCGTTGTAGACGGCTGGCACGCGGCGACCGGCGACATAGTATTCGCCGACCTGCATGGTGCGGGACAGGATGCCGATGACGGCGTAGATGGCGATCGTGAAGCCCACGAATAGGTAACCGATGATCGCATTGGGAACGCCGATGGCGTTGAGGATCGCCATGAGCACGATGAAGGCGATGAAGCCGCCCGTGTAGATGCCGTAGATGCGGCCGAGATTGGAGGTGAAGTCACCTCCGGAGACGGTTGTGTTTGCCATGGTCGCCTCCGATTATTCTTCAGCGACGCCATGCTCTTCATCGATGGCGTTCTGCCGGCCAGCGAAGACGAAGAGCATGATGACAAAGGCGATCAGCGACCCTTGCGCGGCCATGTAGTAGCCGAGCGGGAAGCCAAGGATGACGATATTGTTGAGCGCGCCCACGAACATGTGGACGACGTAGCCGAAGAAGACCCAGAGGACCATCATGACGATCATGAGGTTCCTGGTCCTGTTCCAGTAGCTTACGCGATCAGGCATGGCCATTTCGCATTCCCTCCTCCTCTTGTCGCGGCATCGGGTGCCGCCGTCTCATTCTCCACCCCTGCGAGGCCGCGCCCCGCACACCCCGCAGCGAATCCCATCTGCTGCGGATTCGTACGACGTTGCGGATTTGGTAACATTTGTGGGAGGTCGTTGCTCATACAACTTTAGAATCGGTCGGGGCGGTGCGGAGCCGCGAGGCTGGCACCGCGCATTGGATACGGATACGCTGTCCGGGCAACGGGTGGAGACGTGATGGGCCTGATCGACAATCTCGTTTCAACGGTGTTCCGCAAGGACCCGCCAATCGCAACAGCTGGCGGCCTTGTCGACTTCCTCGACGCGCGGGCGGCGTTCGTGGCCCAGAAGTGCGTCGTGGAGTTCTGCCGCGTCAGGGCAGGGGTCTATTGGCAGAAGCTGTTCTCCGAGGAGGAATTCCGCGAGAAGTTGACGGCGTCGTGCTGGCAGAGCTACCCGCCTGCCGTCGCGATGCTGGCCGAGATGCTGGAGGGAATGATCCGTCCGGCCGCGGGGCTGCGTCAGCGCCGGCTGCCCGATGCGATCGAGGCGGTCGCTGCGGCGGCATTCGAACGCCATCCGCTTCCAGCCGGGGAGCCCGACGATTTCTGGACGAAGGCACGCGAACTGGTGCGCGAACGGCTGCAGGCGACGCAATCGGATGCGCCACGGCCGGTGCGGCTGATGGCCGAGCCAATGGCTCGGCTGATCCACAAGGCGCTGCCGATCCACCAAAGCCTCGTCGGGCACGACTATGATTACATCCGCAACAATCTGCGGATGAACCTTTTGCGGGCGCATGAGGATTTCCTCAAGGCGGCAGATATGCAAGCGCTGGCGGACGATCTGCTCGGCAGGGTTTGAAGGCGGGGCGGCCATCGGGAGGAGAATCTGAGTCGCAGGTCGCCTGCGAAGGGTGGCCGAATCGTCTAATTCTTCCTCACGGCGATGCCGCGTGTACCGACGAGCACATAGTCCGTGGCCACGTTGGCAGGTGCATCCTGCTTTACGTTCAGGAATATGCGGCGCTTCGAGGCGTCGTAACCCGGATTCACGGCCGGTGCCCGCACGAACACGTTGAAATATTTGGTAACGTTCTGCGGCGCGCTGTAGATGAGGGCGGTTGCGTTGTTGGGGCCGATGCAGGCTCCGGCCGCGTTTGCGGCGCAAATGCTCGTTACGGTGAACTGCGAATTCGCCGGATCGTCATAGGGCCCTTCGTAGAAGCCGTTGACGCGCATCTGGGCAGCCGCGCCCGTGTTCTTGACCGACACGCGGAACTTGGCAGTGCCAGTCGCCGGCACGTTGAGTACGCCAGTCGTCGGCGAGACCGCGGCGACGGTGACGTTTCGAAGGCTGAAAGATCCGAACGACGTCAGGTCGAACCGGTTGGCTGCGTTGAAAGCAAGCTCGGCCGTGTTCGCGCAGTCGATGATGACGTCGCCCAGCGAGAGAGGGTCACCATCCCGGCCTGTCTGGCTCGCCATCCAGACGCGGAGCCATTTGAAGCCGCTGGCCGGGATCGCGATCGGCACACTCGGGGTTCCCGTTGTGGACGGAGGCGTGAATGGCTGCCAGTAAGTCTTGAGGCGGGAAAAGACCTTGGAACGTGCATGGCAGCCGGTGGCGGCCTGCGTTCCGATGTTCGACACCTTCACGTCGAAGTAGACGCCCTCGTTGACATAGGCCGTGCGCACCTGGTTTGCCACGGCGGCGCGCAGCACATTCGGACCATAGCCCGTTTGCGACTTCACGCTGACCAGGCCGCGGGAGTAAGCGCGACTGATGAGCGTGGTTCCAACGCGCCCGCTGAATGTGAAGTATCCTACGACGGTTCGGAGCGTCGTCCTGTTGAACACCGCATTATAGTTGAAGGTGACAGCCTTGGCCTGACCAGGCGCCAACGAAAACACGGCGGGGATCACAAAGGCGCCGCCCAGGCTGGCCGAGGGCGTGACGCTCAGTGTCCGGTTCGTGCTGTTATGGACGACGAACGTCGCGGCAGGGCAGGTCGACGCATGCGTGTAGCCAAGCTCGCAGACATAGTCCCGCCCCTCGAAGGACGCGCCGCCATATTTTGCCAGGAAGGCCGAAAGGCCGCCCCCGACAGGCAGGCGGAAGATGTTGGCGTAGATATCGCCCTCGGCGCCGCTCCGGCCGCCGATCTGCAGGCGATACTGCGTGTTGGCGGCGACGTCGAATTGCAGGAGGCTCTGACTGGTGCTGATTCCGGAAACGACCCGGTTGTCGTTGACGCCGAGAAGGGTGAGCGCGCCGCAAGAGGAGCCGCGGTAGGCGGCAAGCACGGTGTCGAAATCGCTGCCGAAGGTGTGAACGACAATACGCCCCGCCTGCCGGAATGCCGCGGAACCCCATTGAGTCTTCGTCATCAGCCCGCTTGGATTGGGTTCACAGGCAGGGAACGAGTAGCCGCCGATGTTGGACATTTCGTACGTGGCCGTCGGAGACGGATCGTAAATCTCCCCGCCTCCTTTGGGAGGAACGGGAGGCAGCCACAGCGGCGGGCCAGGTATGAACCTCGGCATCGGCATCCACAGGGGGAGGTAGTTCGTCTCGAGCACGCCGGCGTTTGCGTGCCACGGTGAGTCAAGCGCGACCATGCAGCACACAACTGCGGCTGCGCGCACGCACATATGTAACAGATGCATGACGAACCCCTTCGTCGCGCGTCTAATGAGCGCGGACTTCAAGAAAGTTGCCTAGCTAACCTGCAATTCTAGAGATCGCGACGTTTTCAGCGAAACAGGAGTTCCTGACTCCGTCGCAGGAGTTGTTTACTCTGTACTGCTTATGTTTTCAAGAGTATGACTTCGGGGCAATGTCTCAGTCTGCAAACCCTTGGCTGGTCAAGTCTTTCTTGATGCCAAGGGCTTGCAGGCCAAGCTGAGCCGTTGTCAGACCGAGTAATACATGTCGAATTCGACCGGGTGCGGGGTCATTTCGAAGCGCATGACCTCCGCCATCTTGAGTTCGATATAGGCGTCGATCTGGTCGTCGTCGAAGACGCCGCCGGCCTTGAGGAAGCCGCGGTCCTTGTCGAGCGACTGGAGCGCTTCGCGCAACGAGCCGCAGACGGTCGGGATCTTCTTCAGCTCCTTCGGCGGCAGGTCGTAGAGATCCTTGTCCATCGGCTGGCCGGGATGGATCTTGTTCTTGATACCGTCGAGGCCGGCCATCAGCAGCGCCGAGAAGCCGAGATAGGCGTTCGCGCCCGGATCGGGGAAGCGGACCTCGACGCGCTTCGACTTCGGCGACGAGCCGAAGGGGATGCGGCACGACGCCGAGCGGTTGCGCGCCGAATAGGCGAGCAGAACCGGCGCCTCATAGCCCGGGACCAGCCGCTTGTAGGAGTTGGTGAGCGGGTTGGTGAAGGCGTTGACCGCCTTGGCGTGCTTGATGACGCCGCCGATGAAGAAGAGGCAGTTCTCCGACAGGCCGGCATATTCGTTGCCGGCGAAGGTCGGCTTGCCGCCCTTCCAGATCGACATGTGGACGTGCATGCCCGAGCCGTTGTCGCCGAAGACCGGCTTCGGCATGAAGGTGGCCGTCTTGCCATAGGCGTTGGCCACCTGGTGCACGACATACTTGTAGATCTGCATCTTGTCGGCGTTGCGGACCAGCGTGTCGAACTTCAGGCCAAGCTCATGCTGGGCGGCGGCCACCTCGTGGTGGTGCTTCTCGGTGCGCACGCCCATCTCGGACATGACGGTGAGCATCTCGGAACGCATGTCCTGAAGCGAATCGATCGGCGGGACGGGGAAGTAGCCGCCCTTGATGCGCGGGCGATGGCCGAGGTTGCCGGTCTCGTAGTCGGTGTCGTCGTTCGACGGCAGTTCGGTCGAGTCCAGCTTGAAGCCGGTGTTGTAGGGGTCGGCCTTGTACTTGACGTCGTCGAAGACGAAGAACTCGGCTTCCGGACCGACATAAATCGTGTCGCCGATGCCTTCCGACTTCATGTAGGCCTCGGCCTTCTTGGCCGTGCCGCGCGGATCGCGGTTGTAGGCCTCGCCGGAGATCGGGTCGAGGATGTCGCACATGACGACCATGGTCGACTGCGCAAAGAACGGGTCCATGTGGACCGTGTCCGTGTCGGGCATGAGCACCATGTCGGACTCGTTGATGGCCTTCCAGCCGGCGATGGAGGAGCCGTCGAACATGACGCCGTCGGCGAACATGTCCTCGTCCACCTCGACGACGTCCATCGTCACGTGCTGCATCTTGCCCTTGGGATCGGTGAAGCGGAGGTCGACGAATTTCACGTCGTTGTCCTTGATCTGCTTCATGATGTCTTTGGCTGTCGTCATAGGTCGTTTTCCCTAGTGTGGATGACGGCTGTTATTTACGTCGACGTTGTGTCGATCAGACGGCGTCGAGGCCGGTTTCGCCCGTGCGGATGCGGATGACTTCCTCGATGTTCGACACGAAGATCTTTCCATCGCCGATGCGACCCGTTTGCGCCGCCTTTCGGATGGCGTCAATGGCCGCTTCGACCGCATCGTCGCCGAGAACGATCTCAACCTTCACTTTCGGCAGGAAATCCACCACGTATTCGGCGCCGCGGTAGAGTTCGGTGTGACCCTTCTGGCGACCGAAACCCTTCGCCTCGGTGACGGTGATGCCCTGCAGGCCGACTTCCTGCAGCGCCTCTTTCACCTCATCGAGCTTGAACGGCTTTATGATCGCTTCGATCTTCTTCATCTGGACATAGCCTCCGCATGGGGAAAACGGGCAATCGGCCCGTCCCGGACGACGTTAAGCACGAAGCATGCCAGTCCCGGCCCGCTCTATGCAACTGCGCAAAAACGACGCCCGCACGGGCAGGCGCCGCAGTTTGGATTGGCGGCGTCGCACCTCCCGTGCTTCCCACCCGGGGTGATTCACGACCATCTCACTCCAGGTTGGTCAAACACGATGCAGGACGCCTAAAACATAAGCACATTGCCGCTTTGCCAGAACCGGCGCAAGCACGCTAGAGCGCCATGGGGCCTATCGGACGCTCCAGGATTATTTTGCCGCATCATGCTTTCCGAAACCGATTCCGGTTTGCGGGCCGATACGGTAGCCTGCCGGACACAAGGGGATGCTCCGCGCCGCCATGCCGCATGAAATCCTGACGCCGGACGAAATGGGCGCGGTCGACCGGGCCGCGATCGAAGCGGGCCCGTTCGACGGCTACGGGCTGATGCGCAACGCGGGCGCTGCGATCGCGGCCGAGCTTATGCGGCGCTATGCGGGGGCAGCACGCTTCGACGTGCTCGCCGGCCCCGGCAACAATGGCGGCGACGGCTATGTCGTGGCGCGGCTCCTGGCGGAAGCGGGGTGCGTGGTCGGGCTGTGGGCGCAGGGGATGCCACGGGCCGGAAGCGACGCGGCGAAGGCGGCGGCGAACTGTCCGGTCGAGGCGAAACCCTTCGGCGACTACCGTCCCGATTCGGGCAGCGTCGTGGTCGATGCGCTCTATGGCGCGGGCCTCGCGCGGCCGCTCGGCCGGGCCTTCGAACCGGTGTTCCGCGCGATCGGGGAGGCAGGCGTGCCCGTGGTGGCGGTCGACCTTCCTTCCGGTCTTTCGGGGCTCACCGGCCGTGCTGACGGGCCGTGCCCGAAGGCGGATCTCACAATCACCTTCGCGCGCAAGAAGCCGGGACATCTGCTCGAACCCGGTCGGACGCTCTGCGGCGAGCTCGTCGTTGCCGACATCGGCATTCCCGAGCGCGTCATCGGCCCGCGCGCGCTGAACGAAAACCTGCCCGCTCTGTGGGCCGCGGCAGTGCCCACGCCGTCGACGGACACGCACAAATATGCGCGCGGCCATGTCGCCGCGTTTTCGGGTCCACCGACGGCGACCGGGGCGGCGCGGCTCTCGGCGCTCGCCGCCGCGCGGGCGGGGGCAGGGGCGGTGACGGTCCTGTCGCCGCCGTCGGCGCTGCAGGTGAACGCCGCGCATCTCACTTCGGTCATGGTGCGGAGGGTCGAGAGCGTCTCCGATGTTGCGGAGTTCGTCGGCGAGCGGAAGGTCCGCGCGGCAGTGCTCGGGCCGGGCTTCGGCGATTTCGACAGGCTGAGGGAAACGGCGCTGGCACTGCTCGACACTGCGACCGCGCCGTTCACCCTGGTTCTCGACGCCGACGCGTTCTCCGCTTTCAAGGACGCGCCGGCCTCGCTGTTCATCTCCGCCGGTGCGTCGAAGGCTAGCCTCGTGCTCACGCCGCACGAGGGCGAGTTCGCGCGGCTGTTTTCTGACATCGCGCGCGACGGTACGCTGTCCAAGGTCGAGAAGGTGCGCAAGGCTGCCGTCCGCGCGCATGCGGTGGTGGTGCTCAAGGGGCCGGACACGGTGGTCGCAGATCCCGACGGGCACGCCGTGATCAATTCGAACGGCTCGCCATGGCTCGCGACCGCGGGCTCCGGCGACGTGCTGGCGGGGATTGTCGCGGGGCTCGCCGCGCAGCAGATGAACGCCTTCGAGGCGGCATGCGCGGCGGTCTGGATCCATGCCGAGGCCGGAAGCCGTTTCGGGCCGGGGCTGATCGCGGAGGATCTGCCCGGGATGGTGCCAGGGGTTTTGAAGGAGCTGTTCGCCGGGGTAACTGCCCGATGATCCGCTTCGTCTTTTTCGTCGTCGCGCTGTTCCTGGTATTGCCAGCCGGCGCTTCGCCGATCCTCTATGTCGACGACCGCGCGCTGCTTACCGAGTTGGAGAGCAAGGGCTACGCCTTCGAGGATGTGTTCGGTGCGGAGGCGGGCACCGGACTTTCGGCACTGCAGGCGTCGTCGCCGGCATACCGGTCGATCGTCTCAATCATCTCGCAGGACGTGGCTGAGCTTCGTGCGGAGATGAAGGCCGGTGGGCGGGTGCTGTTCGAGGTGACGGACGGCAATGTCGGCCGGGTCATGGACATGCGCTGGCTTGCGACGGACGCGGCGCGTTTCCGGCTCGTCGGGCTGGTCAACCGGATGGACCGCCGTGACTTCGCCGATCTGCGCGGCGAGGCGGGCTGCGGCGAGGTGCGGCTGATCTACCGGCTCGCCTACAGGTTCACGGCGAAGAAGCGGACGATGGCCTCGCGCATGCCGTTCAACTTCAACGCCGTCTACTCCGTGCTGCCGGATGAGGACGGCGGGTGCGAGGCGGCTGCGGCGCGCTGGACGCCGGGGCTTGACGAGGCGCTCGATGCCGGCTGGCTCGCCGGCGGGGCGCTGGACAAGGCAGGGCTGCGCCTGAAGCAGATTGAGCTCAACGCGCAGGTGGTGCGCTTTCCCTCCGGCCAGGAGACCGAGTTCGGCGGGCAGGCGGCTTATCTGATGCGCATCTTCGGCCTCGACGGCGACACCGTGACGGAGAGGCCGCTGGAGAACACGCCCGACGCGGCGCTGCTGTCCTCCGATGCCGCTTTGAGGGCCGAGCTTGCCGCCTATGTTCGCGACAATGTCGCGGCGGTCGATCTCGGCGTCTACGAGATCCCGGAGAAATTCCTGGCGCGGAAGGTGGTGTCCTACTCGACCTTCGGCAGCGTGCGGCTCGCCAACCGGCCGTTCGAACCGCTGTTCGATCCGGCCGATTTCGCGGATGTTGCGTTCGACGGGATGCGTCTGCTCAAGACGCCGCAGGCGCTGCTCGCACGGCTGGAAAACGGCTCCTGCCAGGGCTGTCACCAGGCGGGCTCGACGGCGGGCTTCCACTTCATCGGCAAGGACGATGCCGATTCCTCGCCGCTCAACCGGATCGAGGTCGGCCTCTCGCCGCATGTCGCAGCGGAACTGCCGCGCCGCGAAGCATGGCTCGCAGCAGTGGCGGCCGGGAACACGCCCGACCGCTTTCGCCAGCTTTCGTCCGCGCCGCCTGCGGAATGGCTCGCGGATACGGTCGCCTACCGGCCGGCCAAGGCCGGCATGTCATGCCTGCTGCCCGAGGAGGCGGACGGGTTTGCGTCCGGCTGGGACTGCGAGGCGGGGCTGGCCTGCACGGCGCTCGCAAGCGCCTCAGGCGTGCCAGCGAAGCTTGGCCAGTGCCTGTTGCCGCCGGACTCGCCGAACATGTTCTCCGGCCATCCTTGCGTGACCGGCGAGATCGCGACCAACGCCACGCAACCTTTCAACGACCGGATGACGGTCTCCGCGCCGTTTACGGCGAAGGCGGCGGCGATCAACCGCGAGACCTACAATTGCCGCCCGCCGAAGATCGGCGTGCCGGCCGGCATCGCCTACCGCGCCTGCACCGACCGCGACCGGACCTTTGCCGACTTCCGACCCGGAAAGCCCGAGCCGCGCGAGATCTGCGGGCTGGCCGGCGGCAAGGCCTTCGATCTGTGCGTGGCGACCAACGATTTCGAGTCCTGCCTCGGCGCCGCCGTCGTGCGCGGCAACCGGCCGACCTGCTCGGCCGACATGTTCTGCCGCGAGGACTATATGTGCCAAGCCTTCCCGCCAGACACGCCGGGCATCGCGAAGGTCAAGGGCAAGGGCTTCTGCTCGCCGACCTATTTCATCTTCCAGATGCGGATCGACAATCACCCGACGCCGTGGTGAGGGAGCCACGTATTCATCAACGCGATGAGAAGCGCGCCTTCGCCGCCTCTGTTTCGGGCATGTAGAGCGACACTGCCGTGCCTTCCGGATCTCTAAACTGAAAGGTCTTGTTGCCCCATGGCATTGTCTTCATGTCGTGCACCAGCGTGACCTTGTCCTTAAGACGTTCAAATTCCGCATCGATGTCCTCCACCTGGAGTTCAATAGTTGCGCTGCGATTGGCGCCTGGTTCCGCGCTGCCTTCCTTCCACAGGGCGACCGTCTCCGCGCTCCCGATCGCGAGGGTTGCGCCAGGCGTGACAATCTCCGCGAATACGGGTGCGAGCCATTGCGCTCGCGCGCCCGTGACGAGTTCGTAAAATGAGACCATGGCCTTGATGTCTGCTGCGATAATGCGTGTGGACGCGAATTTCATGATATTTTCCTGTTCGACGTGATAGAAACGATACGATACTGTATCGTATCGTTTGACGCAACCGGATTGAGGATGATGCCGCAAAGCGCAGCTGCAGAATCGGTCAAACTCACAGATGACAGGATGGACAAGCGGGTTCAGCGTTCCCGCGCGGTCGTTCTCTCGGCTGCCGCGCAGCTTCTCAACGAGCGCGGCCTCGGGGGGGGTGACTGTCGACGAAGTCTCGCGCCGGTCCGGCGTGGCGAAGACCACGATCTACCGTCAGTGGCCGGCAAGAACCGATCTCTTGCTAGACACCTGCGAGACGTTCAGCACTCCCTTGATCACGCCGGACAAGGGAAGCTTCAGGAGCGACATTTTGGAATTGGTCGAGAATCTCGTCGACCGGCTTCTTACCGCCCGTTGGGCGTCGGTGCTGCCCTCGATCATCGACGCTGCCGAACGCGATCCCGAGATTGCTGTGGTGTACAGCCGAATTCAGCTCGGCCATACGCGACCGTTTGAACATGTCATCCAACGCGCCATCGCGAAGGGAGAACTCAGGTCAGACGTCGATATTGAGCTGATGGTCGCGTGTTTGACCGGACCTCTGTTCTACCGACGCTGGTTTTCACGCGAGCCGCTTACTCCGGAGTTTTCGAGAAGCGTGGCGGAGTCGGTCATCAGGGCAGCCGGCGCTGACTGACGATCACGATTGTCAGGACAGCGAAGAAGCCCGCCGCGTCTTCGACCTTGCCCGCACTGTCTTCTTGCGGCTCGTCTGCCGCTTTGCCGGCTTCAGCAGCTTCTCGATCTGACGGAGGGTCTGGTTGGCGGTGCTGGGAGCGGTCTTGCGACGGCGGCGACGTTTGGACGTCGTCGCCTTCTTCAGCATGCCCTCGAGCACGTCGGTGACGACGCCCTTGACGAAGTCACCGATGCTCACAGCCTCACTCCGGCGCGCTGGTCTGGAGCGCCAGCGCGTGCAGCGTACCGCCCATGTGGCCCTGGAGCGCCTTGTAGACCATCTGGTGCTGCTGGACGCGGCTCTTGCCCTTGAAGCTCGCGGAGACGACCTCGGCGGCATAGTGGTCGCCGTCGCCGGCAAGGTCGCGGATCGACACCTTCGCGTCGGGGATGCCCTCCCTGATCAGCCGTTCGATCTCGCGCGCATCCATCGCCACGGGGATTCTCCTTGTTCGTTGAGGGGCAGAATGGCCCGCCGGGGCAGGGGAGGTCAATCGAACTTCCCCAACCAGTAAGGTGGAGCGAATCCGCCGGCAACCGCACTTGTCTTGAGAGGTGGGAACTCCTCAGTCGCCCATGAAGCGCGGGAACCAGCCTTCGTGCGCCGCCTTGAGGTCGGCGACGGGAACGGCGCGGGCACCGGCGAGCTTCAGCTCCGTTCCCCCGGTCTCGCCGATCCAGAGCGCCGGGATGCCGCGGGCGGCCGCCTGGTCCTGCACGTCGCGCACAAGGCCTGGATCAGCATGGGAGATCGTGACGACATAGCGGCCCTGATCCTCGCCGAACCAGGCGCGGATCGGGTCGGCGCAAGCCGGAAGCTGCACGTCGGCGCCGATGCCGGAGGCGATCGCCATCTCGGCCAGCGCCACGGCGAGGCCGCCGTCGGATACGTCGTGCACGGCCGAGAAGACGCCGTCGCGGATCATCTCGCGCACGAAGTCGCCGACGAGGCGCTCCATCGCAAGGTCGACCGGCGGCGGCGGGCCGTCCTTGCGGCCGTGAATGTCGCGCAGGTAGATCGACTGGCCGAGATGCATGCCGAGCGTTTCAGGCGCGCCGAGGAGCAGGATGCGCTCGCCGGACGCGGCGAAGCGGATGCGGGTCATCCTCGACCAGTCGTCGATCAGGCCGACGCCGCCGATCGCCGGCGTCGGCAGGATGCCGCGGCCGTTGGTCTCGTTGTAGAGCGAGACGTTGCCGGAGACGATCGGGAAGTCGAGCGCCCGGCAGGCCTCGCCGATGCCTTTGATGGCGCCGACGAGCTGGCCCATGATCTCCGGCCGCTCAGGATTGCCGAAATTGAGGTTGTCGGTGGCGGCCAGCGGCAGGGCGCCTGTCGCCGTAAGGTTGCGCCAGCATTCAGCGATCGCCTGCTTGCCGCCTTCGAATGGATCGGCCTCGCAATAGCGCGGCGTGACGTCGGCGGAAAAGGCGAGCGCCTTGGTCGGATGGCCCTCGACGCGAACCACGCCGGCGTCGCCGCCGGGGATCTGCAGCGAATTGCCCTGGATCAGCGTGTCGTACTGCTCCCACACCCAGCGGCGGGAGGACAGGTCGGC
Source organism: Mesorhizobium sp. J428 (assembly GCF_024699925.1). NCBI lineage: Bacteria > Pseudomonadati > Pseudomonadota > Alphaproteobacteria > Hyphomicrobiales > Phyllobacteriaceae > Mesorhizobium > Mesorhizobium sp. J428. The sequence continues at coordinate 5,163,487 of NZ_JAJOMX010000001.1, read as the reverse complement.
GGAGCCGAGCATTTTCAGCAGTGCGTCGGCGATGTCGGCCTGCGGCACGTCGGTGCTAGCGAGAGGGGCGGGTTTCTGCGGCTCGATCCAGGGACGGTCGTATTCCGGCGCCTCGTCGCCCAGCTCCTTGATGGGAAGGTTGGCGACTTCCTCGCCCTGGTGGATGACGCGGAAGCGGAGGTCGTCCGTCGTCCAGCCGACGATGGCGAAGTCGAGGCCCCACTTGCGGAAGATCGCCTCGGCTTCCTCCTCCTTCTCCGGACGCAGCACCATGAGCATGCGCTCCTGGCTTTCGGAGAGCATCATCTCGTAGGCGCTCATGCGCTCCTCGCGCACCGGCACCTTATCGAGCTCGAGCCGGATGCCGAGGTCGCCCTTGGCGCCCATCTCGACGGCGGAGCAGGTGAGGCCTGCGGCGCCCATGTCCTGGATGGCGATGACGGCGCCGGACGCCATCAGTTCGAGGCAGGCTTCGAGCAGGCATTTTTCGGTGAACGGGTCGCCGACCTGCACAGTCGGGCGCTTCTCCTCGATCTTGTCGTCGAACTCGGCCGAGGCCATCGTCGCGCCGCCAACGCCGTCGCGTCCGGTCTTGGCGCCGAGATAGACGACCGGCAGGCCGACGCCCTTGGCCTGCGACAGGAAGATGCCGTCGGCCTTGGCGAGACCTGCCGCAAAGGCGTTGACCAGGCAGTTGCCGTTGTAGCGCTCGTCGAAATTGACCTCGCCGCCGACAGTGGGCACGCCGAAGGCATTGCCATAGCCGCCGATGCCGGCGACGACACCGCCGACGAGATGTTTCGTCTTGGGATGGTCCGGCGCACCGAAACGCAGCGCATTCATCGCTGCGATCGGCCGTGCGCCCATGGTGAAGACGTCCCGCAGGATGCCGCCGACGCCGGTCGCCGCGCCCTGGTAGGGCTCGATGTAGGAGGGGTGGTTGTGGCTCTCCATCTTGAAGACGACCACGTCGCCGTCGCCAATGTCGACCACGCCGGCGTTCTCGCCCGGTCCCTGGATGACGCGCGGGCCCTTGGTGGGCAAGGTGCGCAGCCACTTCTTCGACGATTTGTAGGAGCAGTGCTCGTTCCACATCGCCGAGAAGATGCCGAGTTCGGTGAAGGTCGGCTCGCGACCGATCAGGTCAAGGATGCGCTGGTATTCGTCGGGCTTGAGCCCGTGGGAGGCCACGAGCTCTGGGGTGATGGGAACGGAGTTCGGGATGGTCATGTCAGCTCGGTGTTCGGGCGGAAGTGGTGGCCACGGACCTAGGCCTTGGCGGCGCAGGACGGATCGCCGGCCGCCCAGCGGTTCAAATCGGCGGAAATGCGCTTGCCGTGCTCGCCGTCGAGCAGCGGCCCGAAGGCTTCCACGCGCGCCGCTGCACCTTCCGACTGGACAACGAGCAGCGGGCGCGATTCCATGTTCTTCGCAGGCACGATGAGGAAACGCGGTCGGCCGGAGAACGAGCCGAGCTCGTTCGACATGCGGTATGCCTTGAAAACGGGGTCCTTCGAGGCGAACCAGCAGGAGTGCGCGGCGAGTGCCACGCGCTCCATCTTGCGCAGCGCCGCGCTCTTGCCCGGCGGCGTCAGGATCACCTCCGGCTGCTTCGACTGGCAGCCGGCGATGCCGATCGCGGCCGCGAGCACGAGAAGCGAGCGGCGCAGGACCGGAGTGTCGCGGACCGTGGCGCTCACGCGGCGATCCCGAGCACGCCTTCGAACAGGGCCCGGCCGTCCGAGCCGCCATGCGCCGCTTCGATCAGGTTTTCCGGATGCGGCATGAGGCCGAGCACGTTGCCGGCCTCGTTCATCACGCCGGCGATGTCGTTGAGCGAGCCGTTCGGATTGGTGCCTTCGGCATAGCGGAACACGACCTGGCCGTTGCCTTCGATGCGGGCGAGCGTCTCCGCGTCGGCGAAGTAGTTGCCGTCGTGGTGCGCAACCGGGCAGCGGATCACCTGACCCGGCTTATAGCCGCGGGTGAAGGCGGTGTTGGCATTTGCCACCTCGAGTTTCACCTCGCGGCAGACGAATTTGAGCGAGGCGTTGCGCATGAGTGCGCCGGGCAGGAGACCAGTTTCGAGCAGGATCTGGAAGCCGTTGCAGACGCCCATGACCATGACGCCCTTCGCCGCCTTCTCGGCGACCGCGCGCATCACCGGCGTGCGGGCGGCGATGGCGCCGCAACGCAGATAATCGCCATAGGAGAAGCCGCCGGGGATGACGATCAGGTCGACATCGGGGATGTCCGTGTCGGTCTGCCAGGCGGTGACAGGCGCCTTGCCGGAGATCTTGGTCAGCGCCGCGATCATGTCGCGGTCACGGTTGAGGCCGGGGAGCAGGACGACGGCGGATTTCATTGCAAAGACACCGGGATTGTTGTCGCCAAATCGAGGTTCCGTCTCGCTTCCAATGTTATGGCGAGAAGGGATGCGGTGTATCGATAAAGAGTTGCGGCCTGATCGGTCGGCACCTGGGTATCGGCCAATGCGATCTTGTTGTTCAGTTCGTCGATAGTGTCTAATGCCGCAAAGAAATCGCGATCGTTCTCATCTTGCACAAAGGCTTGCATCACCCACCCGGCAATCGTGCTGTCGGCAAGCAGAAGGTTGACAACAACATCTTCGAGCGCCGGGTGCCAATCGTCATTGGGAAACTCCAGCTTCATGTGTTCAGCAAAAGCGGTCGTTTCGAACCCGGGCGCCATCTCAGATAACGTGAATTTGGTAGTTCTCAATCACGGTATTCGCCAACAGCTTCTCGCACATGGCCTTGAGGTCGGCCTCGGCCTTGGCCTTGTCCGAGCCGTCCAGCTCGATGTCGAAGACCTTGCCCTGCCGGACCTGGCCGACACCGCCGAAGCCGAGGGTGCCGAGGGCACCCTCGATCGCCTTACCTTGCGGGTCGAGCACGCCGTTCTTGAGGGTGACGGTCACGCGGGCCTTGATCACGCCGATGTCGCTCCGGTCTGCTGTTACTGGCTTGACGGGCGCGCCGTCAGTGCTTGGTGCCCTTGGGCGTGTCGGTCGAGGCGACGAGGACCGGACCCGACGGGCGGGGCGGCTCGTTCTCGTTCATGATGCCGAGGCGGCGGGCCACTTCCTGATAGGCTTCGACCAGACCGCCCATGTCGCGACGGAAGCGGTCCTTGTCGAGCTTGTCCTGGGTGGCGACGTCCCACAGACGGCACGAATCCGGCGAGATCTCGTCGGCGACGACGATGCGCATCATGTCGCCCTCGTAGAGGCGACCGCATTCGATCTTGAAGTCGACCAACTGGATGCCGACGCCGAGGAAGAGGCCGGAGAGGAAGTCGTTGACGCGGATGGCCAGCGCCATGATGTCGTCGATCTCCTGCGGGGAGGCCCAGCCGAAAGCGGTGATGTGCTCTTCCGACACCATCGGGTCGTCGAGGGCGTCTGCCTTGTAGTAGAACTCGATGATCGAGCGCGGCAGGACGGTGCCTTCCTCGATGCCGAGACGCTTGGCCAGCGAGCCGGCGGCGATGTTGCGGACCACGACTTCGAGCGGGATGATCTCGACTTCCTTGATCAGCTGCTCGCGCATGTTGAGACGGCGGATGAAGTGGGTCGGGATGCCCATCCGGTTGAGATGGGTGAAGATATGCTCGGAGATGCGGTTATTGAGCACACCCTTGCCGTCGACCACTTCGTGCTTCTTCTTGTTGAAGGCGGTCGCGTCGTCCTTGAAGAACTGGATGAGCGTGCCCGGCTCGGGTCCTTCATAGAGGATCTTTGCCTTGCCTTCGTAGATGCGTCGGCGACGATTCATGTGCGCTTGTCTCTGTTCTGGACGGCCGGCGGGAATCGGCAGTGTCCGAATCGGCGGCGGGGCGCGCCGCACCCGTGAATTTCAGGGGTGCTCTAGCCTACTCGACCGCTTTCCTCAATCACAATCCGTAACTTCAACGGCTTTGAGGCGCGAGCGCCGCCCGCGGATGGCGCCTGCGACGCCGATACCTGTTGAATTGAAGGGCGATGCCCCATATGGAGGCAACGACATAAGCCTAGTTGGACGCCTAGTTCGGGGAGCATTCCGATGACCAGCATGAAGGACCGGGAAGAGGGCTTCGAGAAGAAGTTCGCCCATGACGAGGAGCTGAAGTTCAAGGCGACCGCGCGCCGCAACAAGCTCCTGGGCGCCTGGGCGGCCGAAAAGCTCGGCAAGTCTGGCGCGGATGCGGAAGCCTACGCCAAGGAGGTCGTGATGGCCGACTTCGAGGAGGCGGGCGACGAGGATGTGTTCCGCAAGCTGCGGGGCGACTTCGACAAGGCCGGCGTGGCCGTGTCCGACCACCAGATCCGCCACGCGATGGCGGAACTGCTCGAGACCGCCGCGAAGCAGATCGCTGGCGCCTGATCGCGCTGCGATCTCCGCTGGACCAACGGACCGCCCGGCTCGCCGGGCGGTTTTCCTTTGCACGGTTCTGAAAGTCGCGGCAGATTGCGTCGCGAAGCCGCCAAGGAACCGTCATGACCCTCGCCGAACGCCTCAACTCCGGAACTGTCTCTTTCACCGCCTGGTCGGGTGTTCCGGATACGCTGACGGTTGAGAGCGTCTCGCGGCTTGGCTTCGAGGTTGTCACGCTCGACATGCAGCACGGCGCGCATCACGAAGACAGCGTCGCGCGCTGCATCCCCTCCATCACTGGTCCGGGCAAGCATTCCGTCATCCGCATTCCCGTCGGCCGCTTCGATATGGCGAGCCGGGCGCTCGACCTCGGCGCCGAGGCCGTGATCGCGCCGATGATCAATTCGGTCGCGGATGCCCGCCGCTTTGCCGCAGCGATGAAGTATCCGCCGGTCGGCGAGCGCTCCTGGGGCCCGACCTTCGGCTTTCCGCGCTCGGGCGTGAAGGACCACGCCGAATGGTTGGCGACGCAGAATGCGCGCACGATCTCGTTCGCGATGATCGAGACGCGCTCCGCCTACGGGCTGCTCAACGAGATCCTCGACGTTCCGGGCATAGACGGCATCTTCGTCGGCCCGTCCGACTTCTCGATCGCCTGGACAAACGGGGCCGCGCTCAATCCCAATCTGGAAGACATGATGGGTGCGGTCGCAGATATCGGCGGGCGCGCGCGGAAGGCCGGCAAGTTCGCCGCGATCTTCGCGACCGACCCGGCGATCTGCGGCCGCTATGCCTCGATGGGCTATCAGATGATCGCCATGGGCAACGAGCAGACCTACATGCGCGTCGGCGCGGAGAACCTGATCGCCGCCGCGCGGGCGGCGATCGGCTAGGCCTGATCGGGCAGGTTCGACAGGAACTGCGCGAAGGCCATCGAGCCCTCGGGCCAGGGGCCGTAGCCGGCCTCGGTGTTCAGGTGTCCGGCCTCGCCGGCGTCGAGATAGAGCGAGCCCCAGGCGTTTGCCAGCTCTTCAGCGATCTCCGGCTTGCAGTACGGATCGTTCCGGCTGCCGATCAGCATCGACGGGAACGGAAGGCGCGTGCGCGGATAGGGCCCGAAGCCGAGGAGCTGCGGCGAGCCGATCTCCGGATCGTCGAGATCGGGAGGGGCGACCAGGAAGGCGCCGTGCGGCCGCCTGGTCATCAGGCCTAGTGCATTGATCACGCTTGCAATACCGAGCGAATGCGCGATCAGCACGACAGGTCGTTCGGCGGCATTGACCACATCGGCGACATTGCTGGCCCAGGCCTCTCGCGCCGGCGCGTCCCAGTCCTTCTGGTGCACGCGCTTCGCCGTCGACAGGCGCTTTTGCCAGCGGGTCTGCCAATGCATGGGCCCCGAGCCGCCCAGGCCGGGAACGATGATGATGTCTGCGTCTTTGGCTTTCATGGCGGCGCATGTAGGCGAGGGGAGCTGCCGGCGCAATGAGGCTGCGCGATTGAACAGCGTGTTCGGGATTTGCGCGCTTGCGGTGAACAATACGCCATACGATCTTCAGACAGATATCGCATCTTGCCGGAGGATCGCGTTGTGACCATCAACCGCAGAACCGTTCTCGGCGGCGCCGGAGCCGCGCTTGTGGGCGGGACGATTGCCGCCCGATCGGAGACCACAATGTCAGACCTTCCCTTCGCCGCCGACGCTCCGACCCATATCGGGCGCATCGGCATCGTCGCGCGCGACGCGGCTGCGATGTCGCAATATTACCAGCAGGTCGTCGGCCTGAAGGAGCTCGCGAACAGCGGCGGGCATATCACGCTCGGCGCCGGCGACCGTCCACTGATGGAGATTGAGCAGTCGAGCGCTGTGCGCCCCGACGATCCGCGTTCGGCCGGCCTTTATCACACTGCCTTCCTGCTGCCCTCCCGTCCGGACCTCGGCCGGTGGATCCGCCACGCGATCGAAAACCGCATCCGGATCGACGGCGTGGCCGACCATCTCGTCTCGGAGGCGATCTACCTGACGGATCCGGAAGGTAACGGCATCGAGATATATGCCGATCGTCCGGCCGAGAGCTGGAACTGGGACGGGAAGTCTGTCCGCATGGCGACCGATCCGCTCGATGCCGAGGGAATCCTGGCCACCGCTGCAGGCGCACCGGACTGGGACGGGGCGCCCGGCAACAGCATCATCGGCCACGTGCACCTGCGCGTGGGCGACGCGGGCGCCGCTGAAAGCTTCTGGAACAAGGACGTCGGCTTCGACACGGTGCTGAACTACGGCGGGCAGGCGGTGTTCCTGTCGACCGGCGGCTACCATCACCATATCGGCGCCAACAGCTGGCAGAGCCGCGGTGCGGGTCCGCGCGACAGGGACCGCACCGGTCTTCAGTGGGTCGAGCTCCTGAACAAGGGGCCGGTCGCCGAACGGAGCCTCTTCGATCCGTGGGGGACTGAGATCATCCTGCGGTCGGAGGCCTGACAAACGAAAGCCCCGCGGCAGGGAGGTCGCGGGGCGTTCGACTGGAAGCGGAAGCGCGGGTCAGTTGCCTTCGATGGTAACCCTCGGCAAGTCGATCTTCATCTGGACAGTGTCCTTGTCGAAGTAGCCGTCGGCATACAGGAACAGCCCAATCGCCGCGGCCACCACGAGTGCTCCGGCGGCGAACCAGCCGATGGAGTTGCCGCCCTGTCGGACGATAAAGTCTTGATCTGCCATTTCGAATGCCCTTGCCTGTTGTTCGGGGCGGAAACGGCGGATGGAGACGAAGGTTCCGTCAAGCGGTTCCGAATACGCGGCGGAAGATCGTGTCGGCGTGCTTGGTGTGATAGCCAAGGTCGAACTTCTCGCGCAGTTCCTCCTCGGAAAGTGCGGCCATCACCTCTTCGTCGGCGAGCAGTTCGGTAAGGAAGTCCTTACCGTCCTCCCACACCCTCATCGCGTTGCGCTGCACAAGGCGGTAGGCGTCCTCGCGGGAAACGCCGGCCTGCGTGAGGGCGAGCAGCACGCGCTGCGAGTGCACGAGGCCGGAGAACTTGTTGAGGTTCTTCAGCATGTTCGCGGGATAGACGACCAGCTTCTCGATGACGCCGGTGAGCCTGGCGAGCGCGAAGTCGAGCGTCACCGTCGCGTCGGGGCCGATCATGCGCTCGACCGAGGAGTGCGAGATGTCGCGCTCGTGCCAGAGCGCGACATTCTCCAGCGCCGGCGTGACCATGCCGCGCACGAGCCGGGCGAGGCCGGTCAGGTTTTCGGTCAGCACCGGATTGCGCTTGTGCGGCATCGCCGACGAACCCTTCTGGCCGGGCGAGAAATACTCCTCCGCCTCCAGCACCTCGGTGCGCTGGAGATGGCGAATCTCGGTCGCGAGCCGTTCGACCGAAGAAGCAACGACGCCGAGGGTGGCGAAGAACATCGCATGGCGGTCGCGCGGAATGACCTGGGTCGAGACCGGCTCCGGCTTGAGGCCGAGCTTCTCGGCTACATGTTCCTCGACGCGCGGATCGATGTTGGCGAAGGTGCCGACGGCGCCTGATATGGCGCAGGTCGCGATCTCCTCACGCGCCGCGACGAGGCGTTCGCGACAGCGCGAGAACTCCGCATAAGCCTGCGCGAGCTTGATGCCGAAGGTGGTCGGCTCGGCGTGGATGCCGTGCGAGCGGCCGATGGTGACTGTTTCCTTGTGCTCGAAGGCGCGAGTTTTCAGCGCTGCGAGCAGTGCGTCCACGTCCGCGATGAGGATATCGGCCGCGCGCTTCAGCTGCACGGCGAGACAGGTGTCGAGCACATCCGACGAGGTCATGCCCTGGTGGACGAAGCGCGAATCCGGACCGATGAACTCGGCAAGATGGGTGAGGAAGGCAATGACGTCATGCTTGGTGACGCGCTCGATCTCATCGATACGGGCGACGTCGAAGGTCGCTGCCCCGCCCTTCTCCCAGATGTTCTTCGCCGCTTCCTTCGGGATGACGCCGATTTCCGCAAGAGCGTCGCAGGCATGCGCCTCGATCTCGAACCAGATGCGGAAACGGGTCTCGGGCGACCAGATGGCGACCATTTCGGGTCGCGAATAACGGGGGATCATCGGCGGGCCTTGCCTTGGCTGTCTTGGAACCGCCGCTCCTAACAGAGGCAGGCGCGATGCTCAACGCATACCGCGCACGTTCCAGAGGCAGGCGGCCACCAGAAGCAGGAAACCGAGCGGAAAATAGACGCGCGTGCCGAGCACAAGGAACTGGTAGACCGCGGCCCCGACGGTGAAGATGAACTGAAAGATCCAGTGCACCGACAAGAACGGGTCGTGCCAGGCTGCATAATACTGGCGGTACTGCAGGCCGATGAAGAACGCTGTTAGCGCGATGGTGCCGATGCCCAGCGCCAGAAAGGTCGCGGCGAAGCCGGCGTCGCGACGGCCGCGCGAGAGGAGACGGCCGAGATAGATGCCGGGCAGGAAGGCGACGAGGCCGCCCGCGGCAAAGAACGATGCGATAAGGGCGATCCGCTCGGGCTCATACCAGCGCATCCAGGCGAGCTTGGCGACCGCCATGAGGCCCATCGCGACGGCCCACACCGCGCTTCCGGCAAGAGTCGTGCGCCAATCAGGCATCGCGCCCGCCAGCGCCCGGCCGGTTCGACCGAGCAGGCTCGTCCGATCGGCCGCGATGCCTGCCTGGCGCGTCGAATTCATGCTCAGAGCCGGCCCGTCACGGCGATCCAGCGATGGTCCGGACCTTCGAAGCCGACCGATCGCACGGCGATCATCACCGCGAAGACGGGATCGCCGCTCTGTGGGTGGAAGGTCTGGATACCGCCGATGCGGTAGCCCTGCGGGCAATTGCGGCTGGCGGGGAGCGAGGTGTCCTCGTGAACGAGCGTCGTCTGCCCGCCCGGCATCGGATCGATCCGCAGGAGGCGGAAGCCGGCGACGTCACCCAATCCTTCGCAACTTCCAGAGGAGACCATCGGGATCTCCTCCAGCCGGAACTCCACCGGCGAATCGATCGGCGGGAAGATCGGGCGCGGATAGGCGGTCATGCGGAACGGGTCGGCGGACAGCTCGGTGACGGCGTTCCAGCCGGCGGTGACGCCCGGATTCGCGGCAAGCGTCGATTCGGGCACGATCGCCTCGCCCTTTTCCCTGGCCTGCGCGCGCGCGGTGGAAACGTCGGCCGCCTCGTCGTCGATCCGGACGCGGATCGGACTGCCGGACACGAAGCTGTCGGTCGCGGTGTCGATGTAGAAGCGGTTGGCATAGGGGAAGCCCGAACCGTCCTGGATTCCGTATTCCTCGAAGGCGAACACCTTGCCGTCCGCGGAGAAGCCGATGACCTGCGGCGTCGCGGTATCGCCCGCGAAGGCCGATGCCGAGGCGAGAAGAGAGACGGCTAGAAGGACAGGGCGGATCATCTGCATCGGACTCCTCCTTGGCGATTTTCAGGTGGCCGATGCTAGCGCAGGGCAGCTTGCGCCGGCGTCAACGAAAGGCGCCGATCACGCGAACTTGTCTCGCCAGGTCGGCAGCAGGTCGTTTTCGGCGGGCGTCGCAAGGTAGACGGCGCGGGCGACCGCGCGCGCCATCGTAGCGCCGGCGGCGGCGTAGAGGTCGATCGCCCCGTCATGGTCGAGCGGCACCTTGCTGCGGCCGGTTGCCAGCGAAAAGATCAGGTCGCCGTCGACCGGTGTGTGCACCGGCCAGATGGCGCGGGCGAAGCCGTCATGCGCGGCGATCGCCAGCCGCTTGGCGGCGGCCTTGGACAGAACCGCATCCGTCGCGATCACGGCGATGGTGGTGTTGGCCCCGGCTTTGGCCATCTCGCGGAACTTGATCCGCATGTCGGAGGCGTCCACCGGCAGCGGGTGGGGATAGCCGAGCCCGCCGAACTCGTCGCCGATCTCGAAGGGCGCGGCCCAGAAGTGCTTCGTCTCGCCGACCGTCACGGAACCGGTGGGGTTCGCGCCGACAAGGGCTGCAACCGTCACCCCGTTCGGCAGCACCGTGGAGGCCGAGCCCAGCCCGCCCTTCAGACCGGCCGACAGGGCACCTGCGCCGGCGCCGGCCGTGCCCAGGTCGAAGCTGGTCGCCGCCGACATGGCGGCCTCGTAGCCGAGCTCACGATACGGCGGATAGCGGCCCCAGCGCTTGTCGCCGCCGTTCTGCAGGTCGAACAGGATGGCGGCGGGAACGATGGGAATGCGATTGTCGCGCACCTGGAAGCCGATGCCCTGCTCGCGAAGTGCTGCCTGCACGCCGGACGCCGCGTCGAGGCCGAAGGCCGAGCCGCCCGACAGGACCAGCGCATTGATCGCCTCGACCGAATTGTGCGGTTCCAGCAGGTCGGTCTCGCGCGTGCCGGGCGCGCCGCCCAACACCTGGACCGAGGCGACGGCGGGCTCGTCGCAGATGATCGCCGTCACGCCGGATTTCAGCTTCGCATCGGAGGCATTGCCGACGCGCAAGCCGGCGACATCGGTGAGGAGATTGGCCGGGCCGGTGCGGAAGGTCATTGCTGGTCCACTTCGATGAATGCGCCGCCGTTATACCTGTAGAGGCGGTAGGGATTGTCGGTCCGGTCGCCGTGATCGTCGAAGCCGACGGGACCGAAGATGGTCGAGAATTCCTGCCCTTCCAGCGCCGAGAGCATATTCGAGCCGCCTGCAAGCACGGCTTTTGCCGCCTGAGCCGCGATCTCGACGCTGGCATAAGCAGGCAGGACATAGCCGTCCGGCTCGACCTTGCCGTCGCGCAGGCGCGCAACCACGGCGGGATCGGCGATCTCTGACCATTCCGGCAGGCCGATCATCAGCGTGCCGGGAGCGAGGTCGATGCCCTCCGACGCAGCGCGCAACACCTCGCCGCCGGCGATGGTGACCTGATAGCCGATCTGGGCCGCGTCGCGGCCGAGGATGGCGACATCGGGCCGGTCACCCGCCACGAAAACATGCGTGGCGCCCGACTTCCGCAGCCGCCCGGCAAGGCCGATCTGGTTGTCGAGCTGCGGACGCAAGGTGTCGATGAAGGCCGCCTTGATGCCGGATTGCTCGAAGGAGAGGCGGAGGCCTTCCGCCAGCTCGCGCGAATAGATGGTGCCGTCGTCGACGATGGCGAAGAGCTCCCCGCGCCAGGCGTGGCCCAGGATGGAGGCGGCCGCCTCGACCTCGTCGTCGGCGCGCGGTGCAAAGCGCACGACGGGCCAGCCGGTCTTTGCCCTTCGGTCGGTCAGCGAGTTGGTGCGCACGCCGGTGGCGACGACGGCGATGCCGGCCTCTTTGAGGATCGGCAGCGCCGCCTCGATCGCCTCCGTGCAGAGGAAGCCGGTGGCGATGACGGCCTTGGCCGCCACGAACGCCTGCGCCGCCGTCTTGCCGCCTTCGGAGGTGCAGGCGTCGTCGGCGATCTCGAGTGTGACGCCAGCGGCTCCCGCCGCGGCTTCGGCTCCCTGCCGGACCTGTTCGCCGAGCATGGCAGACGGGCCGGACAGCGGCGCGGCCACGCCGATCACGACCTCGGCCGCGGACGCCTGGGCGAGCGTTGCGGCAAGGCTGGCGGCGATGATCAGGGCAGGGCGCATCGTTCCCGGGACTATGGCCGCGGCGGCATTGCCCGGCACGTGACGCGCAATCTCGTAGCGGCACAGCCGGGACTAGGCAACATGGCAGGGGCTGTGCTGGCCGCTTGTGGGACGCTGTCCCGAGCTTATATTGATGGCGAAACCGGATATCCCGCCGTGCTGAAGAAAAGCGACATCGATCCGCAGACCTATCGCGATGCCATGGCCCGCTTCGCGGGTGCCGTGCATGTGCTGACCACCGACGGGCCGGCGGGCCGGCGCGGCACCACGATCATCGCGACCTGCTCGGTTTCCGATCACCCGCCGACGATCCTCGCCTGCATCAACCGCGAGAACGTCTCGAACTCCGTGTTCTGGGACAATGGCGTCTTCGCGCTCAACACACTGGCAGGCCAGCATCAGGAGCTGGCGAACGCGTTTTCCGGTCTCACCGGGCTCACGCAGGAGGAGCGATTCGCCAAGGGCGAGTGGACCAGGCTGTCGACAGGTGCGCCGGTGCTCATCGATTCGATGATGAGCCTCGACTGCGAGATCATCGAGACGACCGACATGGCGACCCATCGTGTGCTTTATGGCAAGGTGACAGGGGTGCGCATCGGCGATAGCCTCGAACCGCTGACCTATTTCAATCGCGCCTACCGCGTCCTCTAGGGAATATCGCGCCGGGCCCGCCGGACGGAAAACGCACCATGGCAGATCTCAACCCCCGGGGCGTTCCCCAGTCCATCGACGAAACGCTGGAGATGCTGCGCGCGGCCGATTACGTAGCCGACCGGGCGCTTGCAACCGTGCTGTTCCTCAGCCTGCGCATGAAGCGGCCGCTGTTCCTCGAGGGCGAGGCCGGAGTCGGCAAGACCGAGATCGCCAAGGTGCTCGCCGCCTCGCTCGGCCGCCGGCTGATCCGGCTGCAGTGCTACGAGGGCCTCGACGTGTCATCCGCGGTCTATGAGTGGAACTATGCCGCGCAGATGATAGAGATCCGCATGGACGAGGCGGCCGGCCAGACGGACCGGGATCTGATCGAGCGCAACGTGTTCTCGGACAAGTATCTCATCCGCCGGCCGGTGCTCGACGCGCTGAGCGGCACCAAGGGAGCGGCTCCGGTCTTCCTGATCGACGAGCTCGACCGCACCGACGAGGCCTTCGAGGCCTTCCTGCTCGAGATCCTGTCGGATTTCCAGGTGACGGTGCCCGAACTCGGTACGATCAGAGCGGAGGAGCCGCCGATCGTCATCATCACCACCAATCGCACGCGCGAGATTCACGACGCGCTGAAGCGGCGCTGCCTGTATCACTGGGTCGACTATCCGAATGCCGAGCGCGAGCTGGAGATCGTCAGGCGCAAGGTGCCGCAGGCGAACCGGAGGCTTTCCGAAGAGGTCGTCCGCTTCATCCAGAAGCTGCGCCAGATCGACCTGTTCAAGGCGCCGGGCGTGGCCGAGACGATCGACTGGGCCGGCGCGCTCAACGAACTCGACAAGGTGGCGCTCGATCCCGAAACCGTGTCGGATACGATCGGCGTGCTGCTCAAATATCAGGACGACATCGCACGCATCGAGCAGGGCGAAGGCCGCCGCATCCTCAAGGAGGTCAAGGCGGAGCTTTCGGCGGCGGCGGAGTAGCCGTCGTGGCGATGGGCACCTTCTCTTCGCCGAACACGCCGAAGGAAGCGGTAGCCGACGGCCGCATCGCCGACAACATCGTCTATTTCGCCCGTGCGTTGCGCAAGGCCGGCATGCGCGTTGGTCCGGCCTCTGTGGTCGACGCGATCGATGCGGTGATCACGACCGGCATCGGCACCCGCGACGACTTCTACTGGACGCTGCACGCCGTGCTCGTCACCCGCCACGAGGACCACCCGGTGTTCGACGAGGCGTTCCGGCTGTTCTGGAAGTCGCGCGAGCTAATCGAGAAGATGCTGGCGATGTTCTCGCCGGTGGCGCCCGAGACGCGCCAGAAGGAGAAGCCGCGCGCGGCCGAGACGAGGGTCGGCGACGCGATGTTCGAGGGCCACCGCAAGCGGCAGCAGCCGGAAGAGGTGCCGGAAGTGGAGATCGATGCGCGGCTGACCGTGTCGGGCAACGAGATCCTGCGCGCCAAGGACTTCGCGCAGATGAACGCGCAGGAACTCGACGCGGCCAAACGGGCCATCGCAAACCTCAGGCTGCCCTTCGACCTGGTAAAGACGCGGCGTTTCCGGCCCGATCCGCGCGGCAGCCGGGTCGATCCACGCGCCACCATGCGGTCGGCGCTGCGGACTGGCGGCGACCTGATCCTGCCGAAGTTCCGCGAAGCGCGCGAGATCCATCCGCCGCTGGTGGTGCTGGCCGACATTTCCGGCTCGATGAGCCGGTATTCCAGAATCTTCCTGCATTTTCTTCATGCACTGCTGGAGAAGCGGCGACGGGTCCACACTTTTGCATTCGGCACGCGGCTGACGAACCTGACCAGGCAATTGCGCAACCGCGACCCGGACCAGGCACTGGCGGATGCCGCGGCGAGCGTGCGCGACTGGTCGGGCGGGACGCGTATCGGCGAGACGCTCGCCGAGTTCAACCGGCTGTGGTCGCGGCGTGTGCTGTCGCAGGGCGCGGTGGTTCTGCTGATCACCGACGGGCTAGAACGCGACGATGTCGAGATGCTGGGCGTCGAGATGGATCGGCTGCACAAGAGCTGCCGACGGCTGATCTGGCTGAACCCGCTGCTGCGCTTCGACGGGTTCGAGGCGCGGGCGAGGGGCGTGAGGGCCATGCTGCCGCATGTCGATGAGTTCCGCGCCGTTCATACGCTGAATGCGCTATCTGACCTCTGCGCCTCGCTGTCGGACAGCCGGCCGCGCGAGGCCGATCCGAAACGATGGCTCGCCGCCGCCAACAGGCAGGCGGCGTGAACGAACGACGGGAGGAGCATGCCATGGACATCGCATCGACCCCTGAAGCCAACCTCGATCCTCTGGCGATCGCGGAACGCTGGAAGGCGGCGGGCCGCGACGTGGCGCTCGCCACGGTGGTGGAGACCTGGGGCTCGGCGCCGCGTCCGGTCGGCAGCCATCTCGTCATTGACGCCGACGGCAATTTCCACGGCTCGGTGTCGGGCGGCTGCGTCGAGGGCGCGGTCGTGGCCGAGGCGGTCGACGTGATCGGTTCGGGAAGCCCAAGAATGCTTGAATTCGGCGTTGCGGACGAGACCGCCTGGCGGGTCGGGCTCTCCTGCGGCGGCCGGATCAAGGTCTATGTCGAGCGGCTGGCCTGAGCGATGGACCTCAAGACCCTCCGCGAGTTGAACGAGGCTCGCGCGGCGCGCCGCGCTGCGATCCTGCTCACCGATCTCGCCGACGGTTCCGCCCGGGTGATCCACGAAGGCGAGGAGGTGGCGGGCGAGCTGTCGTCGGCGATCGCCAAGACCTTCCGCTCCGGCGTTTCGGGAACCGTCGAAGCCGACGGCAGGAGCTGGTTCCTGAACGCACACCTGCCGCCGCCGCGCATCGTCGTCATCGGCGCCGTGCATATCAGCCAGGCGCTGGCGCCGATGGCGCGCCTCGCCGGCTACGACCTGGAGGTGATCGACCCGCGCACGGCGTTTGCGACGCCCGAGCGCTTCGAAGGTGTCACGCTCTTCGCAGACTGGCCGGAGACGGTGCTGAAGGAGCGACCGCTCGACGCCTATTGCGCGCTGGCCGCGGTGACGCACGATCCCAAGATCGACGATTTCGCGCTGAAGGCCGCGCTCGACGCGGGTTGCTTCTATGTCGGGGCGCTCGGCAGCCGCAAGACACATGCGAAGCGGGTCGAGCGGCTGGCCGCACTCGGTGCAAGCGAGGCGCAGATCGCGCGTGTCAAGGCGCCGATCGGCCTCGACATAGGTGCGGCGAGCCCGGCCGAGATCGCGGTCGCCGTGCTGGCGCAGATCATCGGCGCGTTCCGCTCGCGGGGCCTCGCGGGCAGAGGTGCTGCGTGAGGTTCGGGCCGATCGCGCTGGGCGAGGCGGAAGGCGCCATCCTGGCGCATGCGACCAGCGTCGGCGACGTCAGGCTGCGCAAGAGCCGCCGCCTGACGAGTGACGACGTCGCAGCACTGCGCGCGGCGGGCCTGACGGAGGTGATCGCTGCCGTGCTCGACCCGGACGACGTGGCGGAGGACGAGGCGGCACTGCGGGTCGCGACGGCGCTGGCGTTTACCGGGATCGCGCCAAAGCCGCCGGCGACGGGACGCGTCAACCTGCATGCCGAGGTCGCCGGCGTCTTTACGGTGGACAGGGCGCTGATCGACGCGATCAACCGGGTCGACCCGGCAGTGACGATTGCCACGGTGCCCGACCACGCCGCGGTCGAGGCCGGCCAGATGGTGGCGACGGTCAAGATCATCCCGTTCGCCGTGCCGGGCAGGGTGCTTGCCGCGCTGGAACTGCTTGCCCAGGGCCGGCCTGCCTTCGACGTCCACCCCTTTGCCGCGAGACGCGTCGGCCTGATCCAGACCGTGCTGCCGACGCTGAAGCCGAGCGTCATGGACAAGACGGCGCGAGTCACCGCCGCGCGGCTTGCCCGGTCCGGCAGCCATATCATTGGCGAGGAGCGCGTGGCTCATCGCGAGGAGGCGCTGGAGCCTGCGATCGCGGCCATGGCCGCGCAGTCGGACATGCTGCTGATCTTCGGCGCGTCGGCAATGTGCGATCCGAACGACGTGATTCCCGCCGCGATCCGTGCAGCCGGCGGCGAGGTGCTGGCCGCCGGCATGCCGGTCGATCCGGGCAATCTGCTGGTGCTCGGGCGGCTGGGCGGCAAGCCGGTGCTCGGCGCGCCCGGCTGTGCGCGCAGCCCGAAGGAGAACGGCTTCGACTGGGTGCTCGACCGCCTGATGGCCGGCCTCGACGTGACGGCGGACGAGATCGCCGGCATGGGGGTAGGAGGGCTGCTGATGGAAATCCCCACCCGGCCCGAGCCGCGCGAGCGCCCGACGCCGACGGCGCAGGCGACCGTGTATGCGGTCGTGTTGGCCGCGGGACGATCGAGCCGCATGGGCGGGCCGAACAAGCTGCTTGCCCTTTTCCATGGCGAGCCGCTGGTGCGGCGCGTCGCCGAGGGCGCGCTGGCGACCGAGGTCGCCGGTGTGACGGTCGTCACCGGGCACCAGGCCGAACGGGTGCGCGCCGCGCTCGACGGCCTTGGCGTCACCTTCACGACGAATCCGGATTTCGTCACAGGCCTGGCGAGTTCGCTCAAGGCGGGCATCGCCGCGCTGCCTGACGAAGCTGCCGGCGCGCTGATCCTGCTCGCCGATATGCCCGAGATCGAGGCGGGGGACCTCGACCGACTGATAGACGCCTTCCGCCGCTCCGGCGGTCGCGCGATCGTGCGCGCGACGCATGAGGGCAAGCGTGGCAATCCCGTGATCCTGCCGCGTGCCGTGTTCGCGGAGGTTGCGCGCATCGAGGGTGACACCGGCGCGCGTCACGTCATCGAGGCGGGCGTGGCGGAGGTGCTCGACGTGGAGCTCGGCCGTTCGGCGAGCCTCGACGTGGATACGCCGGACGCGATGGAGGATGCCGGCGGGGTGCTCCAGGGCTAATCGCACATCATCTCGACGCCGCGCTGTCGATGTCCGCCTCGAGATCCGCCGAACCCGCTCTTTCCCAGCTTTCGAGATCGGCGCGCAGATAGGTGACGAAGCGCAGGTGGCCCTTGCCTGAAATCGCCTGCCTGGCGATGTCGTCGGGCAATATCACCTCGCGGCCATAGGTTTCGCGGCGCGGCAATCTCAATTCGGGAATCCCCAGTTCAATCAGTTCGGTGCAGAAGACGCGCTCGCTCTCGTCCAGGCGGTAATGGTGATCGAAGCGCTTGCCGACAAAGCCGAACAGCCGGACGATGTCTGCCTCCTTCCGTGCCTTACCGAGCCGAGGCCGCAGCAGGACAACGCGGTCGGTATCCGTAAGGTGAGCAACCGGCGCCAGCGCCGTGCCGTGCGCCTGCGCCGATTCGATCACCAGTCGACCTTCGCGAACCGCTGCCTGATGGGGAACGACCGCTGGATGACTCCACAGGCCTAGGGCCTTCAGTTCGCGCTCGGAGCCGAGATATACGGCGGAATGGCCAAACAGGCCGGCGCCGGTATGTCCGGACAGCCGATGCTTGTTGCTGAACAGGAGCACGTCGAGCGGCTGCATCCGCGCGCGCAAATAGGCAAGCGCGCTGCCGTCCGAACTGAGACGGCCCTGCCGCCATTGGACCGCGGAGATCGCCATACCAATGGCAGGCGCGGCGGGCTCTGCGACGCTGATAAGCCAAGGCGGATAAGCGCCAACCTCGTTCTTCGGTCCACCGGTGGTGGCACAGGCTGCAAGACCGAGAGGCACGAACAAGGCCAGTGCCTTCAGTCCAGGTGCCAGCCTGCCTGCGACGACGCCGTTGCGTTTCACTGATTCGCCCCCATCCTTCTTGCCTCGATAGGCCTTGGGCGGGCAGGCGCCTTGATCGGTGTCAATCGATGAACAAGATGAGGTCGGCCGATGACACCCAGGCCGTCGCGTGGTGGCCGCTTGGCGCCCGACGGAATTGATATCGGCTCTCGGGGTCATTTCAACGGAGATTGAACTACGTCAACCGAATGCAGGGCTGTCAGCCGGCTCAATCTGATTGACATCGGATCTCTCGCCCGGTCGCTGACAAGCAAACGGGCAAAAAACCATCCCTGCTCGGCGTTGTCGGTAACCAGCTTGCTGAAGCCGGAAATGATTTTCTCCGGCAGTGAGCGGGCCGATTCCTGACGGGCGGGTTCTGGGGGAACACCCGGCGGGAAGTTGCCATTCTGTGCTCGCTCCATCGGGGCAACGGTCGTTGGTCACTTCACGATCATTACCTGGAGCTCAGGTTTGCATGAGGGGCTGCAGTCGCAGACCGGATCAGACCGCCATATGTCTCTCGATCCAGGGGAGATCGGTCGCGTGATCGATAGGCACCGCCACACATTGTTCGATCGAAGCGAAGCCATCCTGCAACAATCGTAGACCGATCTCGGACGATGCGTTGGCCTCAAGCGACTGTCTGATGCCCACGACAGCATCGAGCCGATGGTCGAGAAATCCCCTGAAACTTGCCGCGGGCGTATCAAAGGCGACCACCTCCGCCGATTGAAGCATGCCTCGCAGGATCTGCTCATACGCGGCCCCACGGGCTGCGGCGATGCGGGCACCCGCTCTGTCGAAGTCGGCCAGCGCAGTTTCGGATCGATCCGCCCTTGTCAGAAGAGTCGCCTGAATGGTGAGATACGGGATCGAGAAGGCGAGGCGGTCTCTGCGCTGGGGGTCGGAGGCGAGGAATGCGATGTCCCACTCATCGCGATCGGTCGCCGCATAAATCTGTGCCGCCGACTGGTAGACGACAAAACGCAAATCGACGGCCAGTTGCGCAGCAAGCCGGATCGCAATGTCGGCACTGGGGCCCTTGAAACTGCCGTCCGGATTGGCCTGCACGAGCGCGCGGTTGGCAATGTTGACGGCGGCGCGGAGCGTGCCCGGCTGGCTTGTCCTGATCATCGCCGACTGCTCACCCTCAAACCTGGCACCCTCTAGCGGAAGTTCCTAACGAGTGCCTCGCTGCCACGCGCGAGGACGCCAGCGTCGATCCCGACTGCCGTGAACAGGGTGCCGAGTTCGATGCACCGTCGCGCGAAGCCGATGTTGGGCGTCAGGAGGCCGGCCGGCTTTCCCGCTGCCTTGATGCGGGCAATCGCGTTCTCGACGGCTGCGACGACTTCCGGGCGGTCGGGCTCTCCCGGAAAGCCGAGGCTCGCGGCCAGGTCAGCCGGTCCGATGAACACGCCGTCCACCCCTTCCACCGAAGCGATATCCTCGAGGCGGTCGAGGGCGAAGCCGGTCTCGACCTGGACGAGCAGGCAGAGTTCGCTCTCTGCTTTTGTGGCATAGCCGGGGACACGGCCGAACCGGGTGGCGCGGGTGAGGCCGGACACACCGCGGATGCCGCGCGGCGGATAGCGCATGGCCGCGACCGCAGCTTCGGCTTCCTCGCGCGTTTGCACATAAGGGATGAGAAGCGTTTGCGCGCCGACATCGAGCATCCGCTTTATCAGGACGGGATCGTTGCTTGCAGGACGGACGATCGACGACACGTCGTGCGCGGCGGCGGCCTGAAGCTGCGAAAGGACGCCGATCGGATCGCTTGGCGAGTGCTCGGTGTCGAAGAGCAGCCAGTCATAGCCAGAACCGGCGACCAGTTCCGCGGCATAGCCGCCGGGCAGGCTGCACCAGAGGCCGAGTTGATGGCGGCCGGAAGCGATCGCAGCCTTGAAGTGATTGCGGGGCAGTTCCATCGTCGGGGCCCTACCGGAACGACACGCCGATGGCGCCCAACGGCCCGTAATCCGCGTGGATCACATCGCCGGCAGCGATGTCGACGGGGCGCGTGAAGGAGCCGGCGAGCACGATCTGTCCCGCGAGCAGCTTCGATCCGACTGCATGCAGCTTGTTGACGAGCCACGCGATGCCGGCAGCCGGATGACCCATGATGGCAGCCGAGACGCCCGACTCCTCGATAATGCCGTTCTTCGACAAGGTCGCGCCGACCCAACGTATGTCGACGTCCATGGGGCGGATCGTCCTGCCGCCGACGACGATGGCGCCGAAGGCGGCGTTGTCGGCAATCGTGTCGGTGATCGCGCGGGGCACCTCGGTCCTGTAGTCGATGATTTCGAGCGCCGGCACGACGAATTCGGTGGCCCGCATCACGTCATAGATGCGGGTTGCCGGACCTTCGAGGTCGCTGCCCATCACGAACGCCAGTTCCACCTCCAGGCGCGGCTTGATGAAGAGCGACGCGTCGATCTGTGCTCCGTCGTTGAACAGGGCGTCGTCGAGGATCCGGCCGTAGTCGGGCTCGGTCATCTTCGACGCCATCTGCATGGCACGCGAGGTGAGACCGATCTTGTGCCCGGCCACGCGCGCTCCGGCGCGAATGCGCTCCTCGGCCCACAAGTCCTGGATCTTGTAGGCATCTTCGATCTCCATGTGCGGAAAGGTCTGGCTCAGCTGCCGGACCGGCTTTCTCTCTCGCTCGGCCCGCAGGATCTGGCCTGCGGCTTCCGCCCTCTGCTCGTCTGTCAGCATGACTGAGTTTCCTGTGCGAATGGGGGATTTACTTGATCGGCGGCTTCGGCAGCGTCGCGACGCCGCTCTCCATGACGTAGGTGTAGTCGAGGGAGAACCACGGCGTGGCCGCGTCGCTGTGATCCGGATTGGGTTCGTCGTGACGAATGAAATCCCCCATCAGCGCCTCTGTGACGCCGAACTGGACATCGTCCGAAATGTGGGGGTCGGTCGGGTCGAAGACCTGCGAGATCAGCGTCTTGAATCCTTCCTTGAAGATCAGGGCGTGGAGGTGGGCGGGGCGATAGGGGTGGCGGCCTTGCGCCTTCAGCAGTCGCCCCACCACGCCGTTGGTCGGGATGGGATAGCCGACCATCTTGACGGTGCGGAACCAGAACCGACCGTCCTCGTCCGTGGTGAACTTGCCTCTCAGGTTCATCTCGGCCTGATCGGGATCCTGGTTCTCGTAGAGCCCGACCGGTGAGGCATGCCAGACATCGACCTCAGCACCGATGACCGGCTTGCCGTTGACGTCGACTACGCGGCCGTTGACGAAAAGCGGCTCCCCTGGCGTGTCGGAGCGAATGATCGTGCCGCCGTTTTCCACCCGGGGCGAGTTGAGGCGCCAGAACGGACCAAGCAGCGACTGTGAGGTCTCCGTCTGACCCCTGTTGCCGTTGTTGAGCAGGCAGATCAGGGTCGAGAGCCCGAGAGAACCCGACATCAGCACCATCTCATTGTGGCTGTCGGTCTGCAGCTGTCCGATCTCGTTCAGGATCGCCGCGGCGTCCCGGAACTCCGGCTCGGTCAGTCGTATCTCGCGCGCGAACGCATGCAGATGCGTCACCAGCGCCGTCATGATCTCCCGCAGCCGCGGGTCGGCGGTTTTCTGCATCACCGCGAGTGCGGCTTCGGTAACGTCTCGTTCGTTTCTGATCATGACCATCGGACCTCCCAGGCCGGAAACCACTCACTAATAAACGATTATTTGTCAAGCTGCAGGGACGCTCGCATCACCGCTCATGGTCTTCGCGGGGGAGATATCTCGGCGATTTCTCCCCGCTGGAGCCGTTTCCCGTCTGCAAGGCGACATTCGTTTGACAAGAATAATCGTTTATCATAATCGTCGCGAAATCGGGGAGGGTTAACGTGTCGAGTTCTCGTGACGACATAGAAGCGGAGGTGGACGGATCAGCCGCTCGCGCCATGCATGTCGTCGCCAATGGATTCGTGGACGACGGCAAGAACACGATCGCCAGCCAGCTGGTCGATCGACTTCGCGAAGCCATCATCTCCGGGCAGCTCGAGGCCGGCGCCAAAATCAACCTGGAAAAGGCGCGATCAATATTCCAGGTCAGCCTGAGCCCGCTCCGCGAAGCGCTGGCGCGCCTGATTTCGGACGGGCTGGTCACCTTCGAGGACAATCGGGGCTATCGCGTCGCGCCGATGTCGCTCGCCGATCTGGAAGAGATCACAAGCCTGCGCCTTGAGTTCGAATTGTTCGCTCTGCGCGAGGCGATCAGGCTGGGCGATGCAGCCTGGGAGGGGAATGTCGTCCGGGCGCTCCATCGGCTGAACAAGGAGGAGCGCGATGCGGAAAGGCCTGCGACTCTCGAGGCTTGGGAGCAGATCCACCGCCAGTTCCACCTGACGCTGATATCGGGATGCGGGAAGCCGCATCTGATGAACTTCTGCAGTGTGCTCCTGAACCTCAATGACCGCTATCGGCGGACGTTTCTCCGCGCAACCTCCGGAGATCGAAACGTCGCCTTCGAACACAGCGAGATCGCTCACGCCGCCGTGGCGCGCGACGCCGACTACGCGTCCCGGAAATTGCACGACCACATACGCCGGACCGGTGGAAACCTTCTGACGCACATTGCCGCGAAGGGGGTGACCTGATGCGGATGTCAGCAAGCCCACGTCGCGGCAGCAACCTATGCAAGATCTGCGGAGGGTTCCGCAGTGAATGACGAAGCGGGTGGCTGACAGGCTGCACCACCCAAACGAGTTCCAGGACTCCTTCGGTTCGCAGTCATACTTAGGGAGGAAAACATGACGATCCTGAACAGACGGGCCCTGCTCGCCGCATGCGCTATCGGCTCGATGCTGATGTCACTGCCGGCTCTGGCGCAAGAGAAGGCACAGCTCCGCTTCTCCGCGATCTTCTCGGACAGAGACATCCGTGCGGAGATGATGGAGACGTTCAAGAAGGCGGTTGCCGACGACTTCGCCGTCGAGAACTATTACAACGGTTCACTCTTCAAGCAGGGAACCGAGCTCGTCGCGCTCCAGCGCGGCAACCTCGAAATGGGCAACATAGCCCCGCAGGACTTCGCGAAACAGGTTCCCGCCTGGTCGCTGCTCACGTCGGCCTACCTCTTCCGCGATGTGGACCATCTCAACAAGTTCTTCGCGAGCGATGTCGGGACGGAGATGAAAAAGCTGGTCGAGGATCAGCTCGGGGTGAAAATCCTCGGCCCGACGTTCTTCGGCACGAGGCAGGTCGGACTGAAGGGCAACAAGAAGATCAACACGCCCGCCGACATGGCCGGGATCAAGCTGCGCATGCCCGGCGGAGATGCATGGCAGTTCCTCGGCTCGGCTCTGGGTGCAAACCCGACGCCGATGGCGGTGACCGAGGTCTACACCGGACTGCAAACCGGCGCGATCGACGGGCAGGACAATCCGTTGCCGAACGTCCAGACTCTCAAGTTCTACGAGGTGATGAACCAGATCGTCCTGACGTCGCATCTCGTCGGCTTCGATCTCCTGACGATCTCCAAGGCTGCGTGGGACAAGATGTCTCCGGAACAGCAGGCGAAGGTCCAGGCCGCCGCGAACGAGGTCATCGAATGGAGCGCGCAACAGCACACCGCCAAGGAAGCCCAGCTGGTCGAGTTCATGAAACAGCACGGGCTTGAGGTACACGCCCGACGTGGCAGCGTTCCGCGAGTATGCTCAGAAGAAATACCTCGAGTCCGATCTCGCCAAGGAATGGCCTGAAGGAATGATCGAAAAGATCAACGCCCTCTGACACGAGTGGGGGCGGGGCCTGTGCGCCCGCCCCCTAATTCCTTGACGCGGTGGTTGTCTGACGACCGAGGGAAACGTCCATGATTCCGAGACTGAGAGCGGCGGGCGGGTGGCTCTATGCCCGTGCGGAGAACGTGCTGGCGGGGATGCTGGCGGTGATGTTCGCCGCCTTCCTGCTGCAGATCCTGTTCCGCTACGTGCTGAACTGGCCGACCGGCTGGACCAACGAGCTGAGCGCGGTGCTCTGGATCTGGATCGTGCTGTGGGGCGCGGCCTTCGTGCTGACCGAGCAGGAGGAGATGCGGTTCGACCTGATCTACGCATCGGTCGGCCCGCGCACGCGCGGCGCGATGTTCTTGATCTGCGCTGCCTCGCTCATCTTCCTCTACGGCTTCTCGTTCCCGGCAGTGGTCGACTACGTCACCTTCATGAAGGTCGAGAAGACGGCCTATCTGAAGCTGCGCTTCGACTGGGTGTTCTGCATCTACATCGTCTTCGTCGTCGCCATCATCGTCCGCTACCTCTGGCTGTCCTGGCAGGTGCTGCGCGGCTCGGCGCCCGAAGAATTCGACCCCACCAAGGCAGGATCCGGCGTATGAGCCTCGCCAGTCCCTTCTCGATCTGTATCGTCGCCATCACGGCGCTGGCGCTGCTCGGTCTTCCGGTGGGCCACGCGATGATCGCAGGCTCCATCCTCTATCTCTGGATGGCCGGGCTCGACATGGGCACGGCCGCCGAGCAGTTCCTCAACGGGATGTATTCGAACTACATCATCCTCGCCGTGCCGCTGTTCATCCTGGCGGCCGAGCTGATGAACATCGGCTCGATGACCGACCGGCTGATGAGCTTCTGCAACGCTATCGTCGGCCGCTTCCGCGGCGGGCTCGCCCAGGTCAACATCCTGCAGTCGATCATCTTCGCCGGCATGTCGGGCTCGGCCATCGCCGACGCTGCGGGCTCCGGCAAGATCATGCAGAACATGATGACCGCCGACGGCAAGTATCCGGCGAGCTACGCCGCCGCACTGACGGCGGCCACGGCGGTGATCGGGCCGATCATCCCGCCGTCGATCCCGATGATCATCTATGCGCTCGTCTCCGACGCCTCGATCGGCTACCTGTTCCTCGGCGGCGTCATTCCGGGCCTGCTGATGGCGGCCTTCCAGATGGCGCTGGTCGCGATCCACGCCCGCACCCGCAATTTCCCCGTCGAGGCGCCGACGCCGCTGCGCGAGATACCGCGCATCACCTGGCAGGCGCTGCCGGCGCTGCTGATGCCGGTCGTTCTCCTCGGCGGTATCTATTCGGGCATCACGACGCCGACGGAGGCCGCAGCGGTCGCGGCCGCCTACGCGCTGTTCATCTCGGTGGTCCTCTATCGCAGCGTGTCCTTCGGCGACTTCTACCGCTCGGTGCTGGCGAGCGCGCGCACCACCTCCTCGATCGGCATGCTGATCGCCGGCGCGCTGGTGCTCAACTACGTCGTCACGGTCGAGAACATTCCGCAGTCGCTGAGCGTGCTTCTGACCAGCTGGGACCTGTCGCCGACCGGCTTCCTGATCATGGTCAATCTCATCCTGCTGGTCCTCGGCTGCGTGCTCGAGGGAACGACGATCATCCTCGTCATCCTGCCGGTGTTCATCCCCACCGCCAACGCGCTCGGCATCGACCTGGTCCACTTCGGCGTCATGTGCGTGGTCAACATCATGCTCGGCCTCGTCACGCCGCCCTACGGCCTGCTGCTGTTCATCATGACGCGCATCGCCAATGTGCCGCTGTGGGATATCGTCAGGGACGTGCTGCCCTTCCTCTACACGATGGTCGCCTCGCTCATCATCATCACCTTCTTCCCGGACGTGGTGCTGTGGCTGCCGCGCCTCTTCGGATACCAGGGATAGCCCGATGAAGCCGATCTACGTCCTCAACGGCCCCAACCTCAACCGCCTCGGCAAGCGCGAACCCGAAATCTACGGCACAACGACACTCGCCGAAGTCGAGGAGATGTGCCGAAAGGCGGCGGGCGAGCGGGCAATCGTCTTCCGGCAGTCGAACTGGGAAGGCCAGATCGTCGACTGGATCCACGAGGCGATCGACGAAGGCGCGGCCATCGTCATCAACCCGGCGGGCCTTACCTTCACATCCATCCCGATCCTCGATGCACTGAAGATGTTCAAGGGCCCGATCATCGAGCTGCATATCTCCAATGTGCATCGCCGGGAAGCGATCTACCACAAGTCGCTGATCTCACCAGTGGCAACGGCCGTCATCGCCGGGCTGCAGGTCCACGGCTACGTCGCCGCGATCACGGCGATCCTTGCCAGCGAATCCGCCTGATCGCCATGATCCCGCAACTCGGCCTTGCCCACTTCTCGGCAATCAATGTCCCGCCGGAAGAGTTTGCGCGTATGGCTGCGGCCGCAGGCTACGCCAGGATCGGGCTGCGTCTGTGCCCTCCATTTGCCGGAGCACCGCACTATCCGCTGCGCGCCGGGTCGGATGCGCTTCGCACTCTGTCGCGCCTCTGCGCGGACATGGGGATCGACGTCTACGACATCGAGGCTGTGGTGATCGATGCGGAATTCGCGCCGCGTATAATGGTGCCGACACTGGAGGCAGCAGCGGAACTGCGCGCCACCCGGCTGACCGTCGCCGGTGACGATCCCGACCATGGAAGGCTGGCGGCCAACTTCGCTCTCCTGTGCGAGCTCGCTTCTCCCTATGGCGTGAGCGTCGACATGGAAAACATGGGGTGGCGATCGATCGCGACATATGCCCAGGCTGATGCGCTGGTCGCCTCGGCTGGCGCCGACAATGCCGGCGTTCTGGTCGACGCGATCCATTTCTTCCGCAATGGCGGCGACATCGCGCAACTGCGCGGCGGCCTGCTCCGTGTTCATAGCGTCCAGCTTTGCGACGTCACCGGCCCCGCGCCGGCGACGTCCGAGGCCATGACGGCGGAAGCCCGCGCCGGCCGCGTCGCGCCGGGAGAGGGAGACCTTCCCCTCCACGACTTGCTCGACGCCTTGCCTCCGGCCACCTGCATCTCCGTCGAAGTCCCCATGAGCGAGCCCAGTCGTTCGGCGGGTGAGCATATCCGGCATCTGATGGCCTCCACGCAGCGGCTCTTTAGAGCCCTGAGCAAACCATTCTCGAAACGCTAGGGCCGGTTCTTCGTATGTCGCAGACTGAAATCAGTGCGTTCGACGCCAGGCCCAGAATCAAGGTCGGTTTAATCGGTGCCGAGATCCAGGCATCGAAGTCTCCGGCCCTGCACGAGCGGGAAGCTGCCTTTCACGGCTTCGACTATTCGCACGAGTTGATCGATCTCGCCGTTCACAACTGCGGCGCAGAAGCCCTGCCGCTGATCCTGAGGGAAGTCGAGGACAAGGGCTTTGCCGGAGTCAACATCACCTTTCCGGTCAAGCAGGCGGTTATCGAACATCTTACCGACCTGTCTCCGGAAGCGCGTTCCCTGGGGGCGGTCAACACCGTCGTCCTGCGGGATGGAAAGCGTATGGGACACAATACGGACTGGTACGGTTTCCACGAGAGCTTCCGCCTGAACTTTTCCGACGTGCCGCGCCGTTGCGCCCTGCTTCTTGGTGCGGGCGGAGCCGGCTCCGCAGTCGCGCACGCCGCGCTCACGCTGGGAGTCGAGACCTTGCTCGTGCATGACGTCGAGCGAGCACGCGCCGACGCGCTCGCGGCCCGACTGAACACGGAATTCGGTGCGGGCCGCGCCGTTGTTGCGTCCGACATCCCGAAGGCGATGTTCATGGCCGATGGACTGATCCACGCAACGCCGACGGGCATGGCGAAGCATCCGGGCCTTCCACTCGACGGGGATCTTCTGCTCCCCCGTCATTGGATCGCCGACATTGTCTACATGCCGCTGGTCACTCCGTTGCTTGCCCGCGCGCGGGAAGTCGGCTGCCGTGTGCTCGATGGCGGCGGCATGGTCGTCTACCAGGCCGTCGGCGCGCTGAGGCTCTTCGCCGGGATCGAGGCGGACCCGGCCCGGATGCGCAGCCATTTCACCACCCTTATCGGCTAAGGGGGTCGGGCGTGCCGCATATCCTGATCGACTACAGTTCCGGTGCCGACGAGGTGATTGATATGGCACGGCTGGTCGAAGCCGTGCACCGCGCCGCTCGCTCCAGCGGCCACTTCGCCCCAAACGTCGTGCGAACCCTCGCACGCGGCGCCGACTATTCCCTTGTTGCCGACGAGAACCCGCTCAACCACTTCGTCCAGATCACCGTAAGGATGGCGCCGGGCAGGAGCAGGGAGGTCCGGAAGGCCTTCGCGCAAGCTGTCTTCGACGCGGCATCAGCGACGGTTCCCGATGCGTGGTCGCGCGGCCGTTTCGCTCTTCGCGTCGATGTGACGGAGTCCGATCCCGAGCTCTCCCACCAGCGAAACCTGCTGCCAAAGGAATAGGTGCCCGCATGAACACGATCTACGTCATCAACGGTCCCAACCTCAATCTGCTGGGAAAGCGCCAGCCTCACATCTACGGTCACGAGACGCTCGAGGACGTCAAGGAAGCATGTATCAAGGTCGGCTCGGAGAGTGGCCTTGCCGTGAAGTTCATGCAGAGCAATTCGGAATCGCAGATCATCGAGTGGATCCATGAAGCGCGGGAGGCGGCCACGGGCATCGTCATCAATCCTGCAGCGTTCACCCACACTTCCGTGGCGATCCTCGACGCCCTCAACACGTTCGATCATCCGATCATCGAGGTTCACATCTCGAACGTCCACAAGCGCGAGCCATTCCGCCATCATTCGTACGTTTCGGGCATCGCCTCAGGGGTGATCGCCGGATTCGGCACCCAAGGCTACGTCTTCGCCGTGCAGCGGATGGCACAACTGCTTGCTGCTACAGCTACGGAGAGGATGTCATAGTGACGCTGGCTGTGACGCGGCGTTGTCCATTCGTACGCGAACCGGACCGGTAAGCTGGCAGGTCCGGCGATGGTGAGCTGTTCGGGTCGAGGAAGGTGAAGAGGGTCGTCCGGTTTTGGGGTCTTGGAGACTGGCATAACGGGCCGGTTGCCGTGCGGCGGGCGGGCCGTGTCCCGACCGTCCGGCTACGACCGGGAGACGAGCCAAGGCTGCCCCTCGTCGCGCGATTGAAAGGCGACTGCACTACCATTATCGGCTACAATGGGGGAGCAGCCTGCCGGTCAACGCTTGCGCTGCATCGATGAGGTTGCCTGTCGTTCTCATGAGCGAGGCGCGGTCCCTCGTCGTCAGCCACTGATTCAGGATTCCTACGAAACAGGCATAGATGAAATCGGTCCCTTCCTCGATCCGAGGCGCGTTGTCAGGGCGGACGTTGCGGCAATCGCGAAGGTATGCGCTGTACAGAGACCTGATTTCCCGTTCCTTCTGGGCCGCAAGGTGCTCGGCATGCGCAACCCGCAGGACGTAGAGCGTCATCTCCTGCAGGACGAGTTGCTCTGCGGGCGCTTTCTCGATCTCCCCCCCAGATGAACCCGAGGAGATCCTGTATCCGGTCATGCAGGTCCTGCGGCTGGGTGAAGCCGCCTCCATGGCGGGGCCGACGATGGCTCAGTTGAACGCCTGCGCGGCTTCGTCGAGGCAATCATGGAATTCTGGCGGGACGCCTAATATCTACCATAAGAGCATCAGCTCCAAACACCCGTCCTTAGACGCGAGTCTTGTCCGCCAGCAGGCAGAACGGAAGTGGATGCCACAGCCTGCACAGATGCGAGCGGAAAGGATAAATGAAGAAGACCGCATGTCGAACCAGCTCTGCAACGTCTGCATCGAGGCGCATTGCAGACAGGCAGTGTGGACCGGAGGCTAAAAGCCTGCTCCGGCTAATACGAACGGTCCTGGACTTGGCGTAATTACTTCAGGCGCGACATCAAGCGAACCGAAGCAACAGGTTCGACGAAGTAGAATATTCGTTGGAAGGAATGTACTTCATATAATGACAAGCTAAGGCGCCTCCCGCCTGAATTGGACGATGGCCGCTGGTTGCCACCTGAAGATCGGAAGTCAGATGTTACAATGATAGGCCTGTGGACGGCCTTGCGGCCCTCAGGTCCTCGCATCCTCCAGCATCATGCCCGCACCCTTTTCCGCGATCATGATGGTGGGGGAATTGGTGTTACCCGAGGTGATCGTCGGCATCACCGATGCGTCGATGACGCGCAGGCCCGCGACGCCGCGGACCCGCAGCCGTCCGTCGACCACGGCACGCTCGTCGCCGTCGGGGCCCATACGGGCAGTGCCGACGGGGTGGAAGATCGTGGTGCCGAGGTCGCCGGCCGAGACCAGCATCTCGGCGTCCGACTGAATGTGGGCGCCCGGCTTGTATTCCTGGGGCCGATAGGGCGCCATGGCCGGCTGTGAGACGATGCGGCGCGCCCATTTGAGCGAATCCACCGCCACCTGCTTGTCCTCTTCCGTCGACAGGTAGCGCGGGCGAATGTCCGGCGGGTCGGTCACGGTCGGGCCCGAGACGTGGATCGAGCCGCGGCTGGTCGGGCGCAGATTGCACACGCTGGCGGTGAAGGCGTCGAACGGGTGCAGCCCGTCGCCCCAGGCGTCCAGCGACAGCGGCTGGAAGTGGAACTCGAGGTTGGCCGTCTCGTAATGCGGCTGCGAGCGCACGAAGGCGCCCATCTGCGACGGTGCCATGGTCAGCGGCCCGCGGCGCCTGAGCGCGTAGTCGACGCCCATCATGGCGCGGCGGAAGAGGTTCTTGTAGTCGCCGTTCAGAGTGCGGATGCCGCTGACCTTGTAGATCGGACGGATCTGCAGGTGGTCCTGCAGGTTCTCGCCCACGCCAGGCACCTCCACCAGCGGCACGATGCCATGCGCCTTGAGCCGGTCTGGGTCGCCGATGCCGGAGCGTTCGAGGATGCCGGGCGAGGCGACGGCGCCGGCCGACAGCACAATCTCCCCGCGGGCGGTGGCCGTCACCCGGCGGCCGTCCTTGACATAGACGACGCGGCGGGCGCGGCCGTCCTCGAACTCGACGCGGTCGACATGGGCGCCGGTCTCGACCACGAGGTTCTGCCGGCCGAGAACCGGCTTGAGGAAGCCGCGCGCCGCGCTCCAGCGCCGGCCCCGCCTCTGGTTGACCTGGAAGTAGGACGAGCCCGAATTGTCGCCGGTGTTGAAGTCGTCGATCTTGGGCACGCCGGCCTCGGCGGCCGCGTCGCGCAGCCGGTCGAGGATATCCCAGCGCACGCGCGGATACTCCACCCGCCACTCGCCGCCCGAGCGGTGCAGGTCGTTGGGCGGGCTCTGGTGGTCCTCGTGCTTGAGGAAGAAGGGCAGCACGTCGTCCCAGCCCCAGCCGGTCATGCCCATCTGGCGCCAGCCGTCATAGTCGCGCGCCTGGCCGCGCATGTAGATCATGGCGTTGATGGCGGATGAGCCGCCCAGCACCTTGCCACGCGGATAGGCGAGTGCGCGACCGTTGAGGCCCTCCTCGACGGCGGTCTTGAACAGCCAGTCGGCGCGCGGATTGCCAATGGCGAAGAGATAGCCGACGGGGATGTGGAACCAGATCCAGCTGTCCTTGCCGCCCCCTTCCAGCAAGAGCACGCGCTTCGATGGATCGGCAGACAGCCGGTTGGCCAGCACGCAGCCCGCCGAACCGGCGCCCGCGATGATGAAGTCGAACGCGCCCCCGGAGATCGAATCGGTCATTGTCACTTCCCTCCGGAGACGGCCGGCTACGGATTGAGGATACGCACCGGATTGCCGTCGAGCCAGGCCCTGATGTCCTCGACCGCGTCACCATAATAGATGCGGTAGGTCTCGTCCGTAACGTAGCCGAGATGCGGCGTGGCGATCACGTTGGGCAGGTCTCGGAGCGCATGGTCGAGCGGCAGCGGCTCCGTGTCGAACGTGTCGAGCCCGGCGCCGGCGAGCCCCCCGCCACGCAGGGCCGTGACGAGAGCGGCCTCGTCGACCAGCGGGCCGCGCGAGGTATTGACGAGCACCGCACCCGGCTTCATCCGCTCGAACTCAGCGGCGCCGATAATGCCCCGCGTCTCGGTGTTCAGCGTCAGATGCAGCGACACCACGTCGGCGCGCGCCAGGAGTTCGTGGAGCGACGCCGCATGGCCGATGCCGAGGCCTTCACAGCGCTCGGGCGTCGAATTCTTCGACCAGCCGACGACATCCATGCCGAAGGCCTTGCCATAGGCGATGACCCGCTGTCCGAGCTTGCCCAGGCCGACGACCCCGAGTGTCCTGCCATGGAGGTCGCGGCCGGTGGTGAGCTGCCATTGCGTCCCGCCGGCGTGGAAATTGGCGTTCTCGGCCGGGATGTTGCGCATCAGCGCGAGCAGAAGCCCCCAGGCCAGTTCAGCGGCCGGGCCGACCGAACCACGCGTGCCGACGACCGTGACGCCCGCCGCCTTCGCCGCCGCCATGTCGATGGCGGCGTTGACCATACCGGTGGTCACCAGCAGCTTGAGGTTCGGCAGCCGCGCAAAAAGGGCGGCGTCGAACGTAGTGCGTTCGCGCATCGCGACGACGATCTCGAATGCCGCCAGGCGCTGCGCCAACGCGTCGCGGTCCGCAACGTTGTCGGCGAAGCGGGTGATGGCGACCGCAGGCGCAAGCGTCGCCCAGCCGGCCGCGCCGAGCGCGACGTCCTGATAGTCGTCGAGGATGGCACAGCGAACGGCGGTCATGGCGTTATGCCAGAGTAGTCGGCCTTGCGCTTCTCGACAAAGGCCGTCTGCGCCTCGCGGGTCGCCGCGCTGGTCGACAGCGCGTGCGTGATGGTTTGCTCGTAGCGGTAGGCGTCGCGGACCGGCATCTGCTCAACCGCCTGGAAGCCCCGCTTGATCTCCTTGACGACAAAGGGGCTCTTGGCGGCGATCTCGCGGGCGATGGTCATGGCCTCTTCCATCAGCTTGTCGCCCGGTACGCAGGCGCTGATGACGCCGAGTCGGTAGAGTTCGGCCGCGCTGATGCGCCGGCCGGTGAAATAGAGCAAGCGCCCCCAGGAACGGCCGAGATGCTCCATCATCATCTTGCCGCCGCCGGCAAGGCCGACGTCGATCTCGGGCATTGTGAACCAGGCGTCCTCCGAGGCGATCATGATGTCGGAGTAGAGCATGGTGACGAAGCCAGCGCCGATCGCCGGACCGTTCACCGCGCAGATCACGGGCTTGGTGCAGTCTGAGATCGCGTAGAAGCATTCGCGGGTGATGCGGTTGTGGCTGATGTAGTCGCCCGGCTCCTTCACCATGGTCCGGCGCTCCTTGATATCGGCGCCGGCGCAGAAGGTCTTGCCGTCGGCCGTGAGCACGACAGTGCGCACGTCGTCGCGATCAGACATCGAATCGAAGATCCAGATCAGTTCCTCCCGCATGCGCCGGTTCTGCGCGTTCACCGGCGCCCGCGCCAGCGTGACGACCGCAATTCCGTCGGCGACCTCGAGCCTGCAGGTCTGGAGCTCCATGATGTCTTCCTCTTCAGTGGCCGGCGGCCGTGCCGCCGAGATAGCGCTTGGAAAGGCTGTCGCGATCGCGCAGCTTGTCCGACGGACCCTCGCTGCTGAGCCGGCCGTTCTCCAGAACATAGCCGTAGTTGGCGTGGCGGAGCGCCAGCGAAACGTTCTGCTCGACCACCAGGATCGACAATTGGCGTTCGCGGCTGATGTTGCCGAGGATGGTGAAGATATCGGCGGCGATCCTGGGCGCCAGGCCAAGCGAGGCCTCGTCCACCATCAGCAATTCGGGCTGGGCGAACAGCGCCCGACCGATGGCAAGCATCTGCTGCTCGCCGCCCGACAAATAGCCGGCTTGCGACTTCGCCCGCTCCTGGAGCGCGGGGAAGTAGTGATAGACTTCCTCGTAGACACGGCGGGCCACGGAGGGGCCGCGGCTGCCGCGCGCGAAGAGCGCGGCCTCGAGGTTCTCCTCGACCGTCATGGTCGGGAAGACGAAACGGCCCTCGCGCACATGCAGGATGCCGCGACGGGCCAACTGGTAGGACGGCAGCGCGGCGACATCGTCGCCGCGGTACCGGATGTTGCCGGTGACGATGCGGCCGTTCTCGAACCGCAGCAACCCCGAGATCGCCTTCAGCGTGGTCGATTTGCCGGCGCCGTTGGCGCCGAGGAGGGCGACGAAACCACCCTCCGGCACGGTGATCGAGACGCCGTCGAGCGCCTCGATCGCCTGGCCGTAGACCACGCGCAGATCGGTGATTTCCAGGGCCGCCGTCATGCCTGCTACTCGATCTTGCCCCAGGGGGTCTCTTCGGTGACGGTCAGCTTGCCGTCCTTGATGTTGTACCGGTAGAGCACACCGTAGGGGATGCGGTTGTTCTCGAACTTGATCTTCGTGCCGAAGACGCCGCCGCCATCGAAGCCTTCGATCGCGTTCATCTCCTTGATCAGGTTCTCGCCGTTGAGCTCGACGCCCTTCTCGATGGCCGCGCCGATCGCCTCGCGCAGTAGCAAGGCCGCGCCCCAGCTCTGCATGTAGCCGATGTTTGCGTAGCCGGTGTGCGGCTTGTCGGTCCAGGTCTTCAGATAGCCGTTGATGGTCTTCATCATGGGCGTATCGCTCTGGCCGACCAGCAGGTTGACCGTGACGGTGCCGAGATAGTTGTCGGCCGCGTCGCCGATGGTCGAGACAACGTCCGGGTGCGAGCCGAAGATCGTGCCCATCACCTGCGCCTCGACGCCGTAGTCGCGCAGCAGCTTGACTATCTCGGGCCACACATTGGCGGCGTAGCCGTGGAAGATGACGTAGTCGGGACGCGCCTGGCGCACCTGGATGGCGTGCGAGGTGACGTCGACCTCGACGAACTTGGTCTCCTGCTCGAGCACGATATCGATGCCCATCTCGGCAGCGTATTTGCGCGCGTTCTCGAGCGGGTCGCGGCCGAATTCGGAGGCGCTGTAGACGATGGCGACCTTGTTCCCGGCGCCCTTGGCCTTGATGTAGTTGAAGAGCTGCTTGATCTGGTCGGAGTAGTTGGAGCCGACCAGGAAGTGCAGCGGGTATTTCTGGGTATCCACGAGATCCGACGCCGCGCCGGTCGACGACATCAGCACCTTGTAGGTCTCGTTGTTCTCCGGCGAGATGGCGCGCACGAAGGGCGTGCCGTCACCGCCGGAGAAGACGACGTCGCCGTTGGCGACCGCCTTTTTGAAACCGGCCACGCCGAGCTCGACCTTGTACTCGTCGTCGTAGAACTCGATGGCGATGTTGCGGCCCTTGATGCCGCCGTCCTTGTTGATCCAATCGACGGCGTGCTGCCAGCCGACCTGCTGGGCCTGACCGGTCACGGCCAGGGGGCCGGTCAGCGGCAGCGGCACCCAGAACTTCAGGTCCTTCTCCTGCGCCACGGCGGCACCGCCGAGCGCACCGGCCAGGACCGTCGCGCCCATCAGCGCGATGACCTGTCTCCTCACCAACTTCGTCATTCCCGTTCCTCCACTTGGTTGTCGATAACTGGCAGCCTCTAATGTTCCTGCCGTGCGTCCACCGCTTCGGCGCGTCCCATGGCGCGCTGCACGAAGCCGACCAGGCCGCGCGGTTCGAAGATCAGGAAGAGCACGATCAGCGCGCCGAAGATGATCTCGCGCAGCGGCGAAAGCAGGCTCGCCATATCGGCGCCTTCGACCGAGAGATGCGCGATGATCTCGCGCAGGAACTCCGGCATCAGCGTCATGAAGACGGCGCCAAGGATCGAGCCGAGGATCGAACCGCGCCCGCCGACCACGACCGCGGCCAGGAAGAACACCGACGAGACGAGCGTGAACTGGTCGGGATTGACGATCCGCAGGAAGGCCGCGAGCAGCGCGCCGGCGACGCCCGCATAGGCGGCGCCGATGCCGAAGGCGATGAGTTTGGTCGACACGACGTTGATGCCGAGCACCTGGGCGGCGTAGTCCTTCTCACGCACCGCGATAAAGGAGCGCCCGATGCGGGTGCGGAAGAGGTTGCGCGCGGCGAGCGTCGTCAGCAGGGCCACCAGAGCCACCACGTAGTAGAAGCCGGTGTCGCCGAAGCCGAACACGTCGATCTTAGGCAGCGAGAGCCCGCGGTCGCCGCCCGTGACCGGCGTCCATTGCTGGAAGACGAAGTAGAGCGAGTACTGCGCCGCGAGGGTGGCGATGGCCAGATAGACGCCCTTGATGCGCAGGGCGGGGACGCCGAACACTAGCCCGATCGCGAAAGCCGCGGCCGCGCCGACCACGATGTTCAGCGCCAGCGGTGTGTCCAGATGCAGCCACATCAGCGCGCTGGCATAGGCGCCGACGCCGAGGAAGGCGGAATGGCCGATCGATAGCAGCCCGGCATAGCCCACGGTGATGTTGAGCCCGACCGTGGCGATCACGTTGATGCCGATCAGGCAGGCCATATACATGACGTAGACCGAACCGAACGTCGGCACGAGGGCCATGGCGATGGCGAGTAGGATCCACGAGATCGTTTCGACGTGCGGGCTGGGCGCCGATGTCGTGGCGGACGGCTGGATGGTCTGGGCCGGAGTACTCATATGCGCTCGACCCTCTGTTCGCCGAAGAGACCGCTTGGCTTGACGAACATGACCACCAGCACCACGAGGTAGGGGATGAAGCTCTGCCAGGCGGCACCGAGATAGGCGCCGACGATCGTCTCCATCCAGCCAACGAACAGGCCGGCGACAACCACGCCGCCGACGCTGGTCATGCCGGCGAGCATGACGACCGCCAGAACGTTGAGCGCCACCTGTCCGAGCTGCGGGGTCACGCCGTTGACGGAGGCGGTGATGATGCCGGACGTGGCCGTCAGCAGGCCGGCCAGCGCCCAGGCGAGCAGGAAGACGGCGCGGATGTTGATCCCGAGGCTTTCGGCTGTCACCTGATCGGTCGACGTGGCGCGGATGGCAGCCGGCGCGCGAGAACTTGTAGTAGAGCATGAACAGCCCGGCGACGACGCCTGCCGCGACGAAGCCCCAGGCGAGCTTGCCCGGGACCAGGATGTCGCCCAGGAAGACCGGCCTGCGTGGCAGGATCTCGGGGAGCTGCCGTAATTCGGGCCCCAGACGAGCCCGGCGATGCCGCGCAGAATGGAGCCGACGCCGAAGGTGACCATGACGAGCACGATATGCGGGCGGCCGAGCAGCGGGCGCAGCATCGAGCGCTCCACCACGAGCGCCAGCAGCGCGGCTGCGCATAGGCCGGCGCCGAGACCTGCGATCCAGCCGAGGCCCAGCTGGGTGTCGAACAGATAGAAGAAGTAGGTGCCCATCATCATCATCTCGCCGGTGGCGAAATTGAAGATGTTGGTGGCCTTGTAGACGATGACGAACGACAGCGCGGCGAGCACGTAGATGCCGCCCGAGGCGATGCCGATCAGGCTGAATTCGAGGAACAGGTTCATGCAGCGTCCTCTGCCCCGAGATAGGCCTCGATGACGGCCGGATTGGCCTGCACCTGAGCAGGCGTGCCGGCGGCGATGACCTTGCCGAAATTGAGCACGACGATCTGGTCGGACATGGTCATGATCGATTCCATGTCGTGGTCGATCAGCAGCACCGTCACGTCCGTCTCTGCGACAAGCGTGCGGATCTGGCCGGACATCTTCGCTTTCTCCGTGGTGTTCATACCCGCGAAAGGCTCGTCGAGCATCAGCAGCTTCGGCTCCGTCACCAGCGCGCGGGCGAGTTCGATGCGCTTCTGCAAACCGTAGGGAAGGCCGGAGACAGAGCGGTCGCGGCTGTCCTCGAGGCCGAGCAGCGGGATGACCGTCTGGTCGATCTTGCGGTCCATCGCGCGCTCCTCGCGCGCCGCGGGCCCGAGATAGAGCGCCGCGGCGAAGACACCCGTATCGAGATGCGCATGGGCGCCGAGCTTGATGTTCTCGGCCACCGTCATGCCGGGAAACAGCGCAATATTCTGGAAGGTGCGCGAGATGCCGGCACGCGAGCGCGTGTGCGCAGGCTGGGCGAGCAGGTCCTGCCCCGCGAAGGTAACCGTGCCGCGCTGGGCCTTGTAGAAACCCGAGATGACGTTGAACAGCGTCGTCTTGCCGGCGCCGTTCGGGCCGATGACGGCCGTGACCTTGCCCGCGGGCACTCCGAGCGATACGCTCGTCAGCGCCTTGATGCCGCCGAAGGCGAGGTCGATATTCGACACGTCCAAAAGGTTGGGAGCCATTTCGTCCCGCTTGATGCTCGCCCGATCCCCGGTCTGCCCGCTTGGTCGGGCACGGGGCGAGGATCGGACCTCCTCCCGGCAACCGGCAAAGGTTGCGCTTGTTTCGACTCTATAGGAGAGCGCTGGAGCGAATAACGGGGCGCTTTGCAAACCATTGTTGCGTCCGATGCAAACGTCTTCCCTATTTCGCGGACTATAATGCCTAAAAATGAAAAAGGAGGTTGGCGCTTGATCAAGGTCGGCGATTTTCAGATTTCGCGCGTGGAAGAGGTGGTGCTCGACGAGCCTGTGGAGCTGCTGGCCGGCTTCAACGAGGAGATCCGCGAGCGCCACCGCGGCTGGCTGGAGCCGGACTTCTACAATGGCGAGCGCAACGTCTTCTTCTCCGTGATCCAGACGTGGATCCTGCGCGACGGCAAGCGCACGATCATCATCGACACCAGCGGCGGCGACGACCGCGACCGCCCGCTCTCGCCGCGCTTCCACATGCAGAAGCGGCACCTCGATCGCGCGCTGCTGGCCGAAGGGGTAGAGCCGGAGAAGGTCGACATGGTCTTCCTCACCCATCTCCATGTCGACCATGTCGGCTGGAACACGCGCAAGGAAGGCGATCGGTTCGTGCCGATGTTCCCCAACGCGCGATATGTCGTGTCATCCACCGAACTCGCCGCGCGCGATCCGGAGCGGGGGGCGAAGGAGCGACCACCGGCAAGCTGGAACACCTATCTCGACACGGTGAAGCCAATCCTGGAGGCCGGCCTCGTCGACCAGGTCGAGGGCACCGAGAACCTCGGACCCGGTCTCGACATAATTCAGATCCCAGGCCATGCGCCCGGCATGATCGGCCTGCGCGTCCGTTCGGGAGGCGAGGAAGCGGTGTTCATCGCCGACGTCATGCACCAGCCGCTGCAGGTCTATTATCCGGAGTGGAACAGCCGCTACTGCGAGAACCAGGAGCTGGCGCGCGAGACTCGCGCGAAGGTGCTGAAGCACGCCGCCGACGAGGGTGCGCTGCTCCTTCCGGCCCACTACGGCGCCCCGCATGCCGGCTACATCCGCTCCATCGGGAAAAATTATCGCTTCGAGCCGGTTGCGTGGACGAGATGACCGCGCAGCCGCTCCGGGTCGAAACCCGCGGGGACCGGGCGAAGCCCGCGCTGCTGCTCGTCCACGCGCTGGGCACCGACGGCCGTTTCTGGGATGAAGCGGTCGCCGAGCTCGGACGAGATTTCTTCTGCATCGTGCCCGACCTGCGGGCATCGGGGCGCACGCCCAATCCGGACAGGCCGGTGACGGCGCAGGAGCATGCACTCGATCTCGTCGGCGTTCTGGACAGCCTCGGCATCCAAAGAGCCCTGTTCGCCGGATGCGCCATCGGCGGCATGGTCGCTGCGCTGACGGCGGTTGCCGCGCCGGCGCGCTGCGCCGGATTGCTGATGACCAATCCAGGTGTGCGCAACGCGGACGCAGTCAAAGACATCCTGCGGGCGCGGGTGGACCAGGTGCGGGCAGAGGGCATGCAGGTGCTGCTGCCGGCGGCGGCCGACCGCTCCTTTTACGGCATGCCGCGCGATGCCCGCTTCGACCGCTATGTCGATCGCTATGTCGCCCAGGATCCGGAAGCCTATGCCTTGTCGGTGCTCGGCTATCTCGACATCGACATCCGACCGGAGCTGCCGAAACTGTCCTGCCCGCTGTTGCTCATCCCCGGCGGCAACGACGTGCTGATGCCTTCGGACAGTGCCGAGGTCATCAGGAGCCTCGTGCCACAGGCGGAAGTGGTGGTCTTCGAGGACGTCGCCCACTTCATCCCATTCCAGGCGCCAGAGCGTTTTGTCGCCGAGTTGCGCCGCTTCGCCGACGCCATCGGCTGGCGCGCCTAGAGGTTCGCCAGCTCGCGCTTGAACACCTGAGCGAGGAAATCCACGAACAGCCTCAGCTTGAGTGAGGTCTGCCGGGACGCGGGAAAGACGGCGTAGACGCCATTCTCGAAATCGACGTGACTCACCTTGTAGCCGGGCAGCAGGCGCACCAGCCGCCCGTCGGCGATCTCGCGGTGCACCGACCAGTCGGGCATCAGCGCGATGCCGACGTCGGCTTTGGTCAGCTGCACGAGCGCATGCCCGAAGTCGGTCTGCACCGAGCCGCGCACGGGCACTTCCTCGATCCGCTTCTCCGCATCCATGAAGCGCCAGACGGGGTTGCCTAGATTGATGCGGTAGGTCAGGCAGTTGTGCTGCCTGAGGTCTTGTGGCGAATAGATGGGGGGCCGGCTCCTAAGATAAGCCGGGGTCGCCACGGCTATTCGCTCGCTGCTTGCGAGCTTGCGCGCGATCAGCGAGGAATCCTCCAGCTTGCCGATGCGGATGTCTACGTCGATGCCCTGATCCATGACCGGGGCAATGTTGTTCGACAACACTATGTCGACGCGGATGTCGGGATACTGGGCGAGGAATTCCGGCAAGTAGGGCACGACAATCAACTGCCCAACCAACATTCGGGTATGAACCCGCAGCACGCCTTCCGGCTTGGTCTGCAGCTGGTTCACGCTGCGGTTGGCTTCGGCGAGCTGCTGCAGGATCTGCTCGACCTGATTGTAGTAAAGCTCACCCGCCTCGGTAAGCGCGAGGTTACGGCTCGAACGTTTCAGGAGCTGGGTGCCGAGCTGCTCCTCCAGCGAGGTAATGTGCCGCGAGATGGACGCGGGCGAACTGCCAAGCAGCCGTCCAGCGCCTGAAAGGCTGCCTTGCTGGACGGCACCGACGAAGGACCGAAGCGTCTGAACCCACTCCATCGCACGACCAACCTCTGCAAGAATGCACAATTACTGTAGCCGGGCGTGTCTGTCTTTTCAAATGGTGTAAAGATGGCCTGTCGTCACTGAACGTTCAGGCCATGCCGGGCGCGTGCTACTCGTCCCGGAAGGCACAATGATCCCGAGGAGGAGGTGGCGATGGCAATTGGCGGAGTGGTGACCGATCTGGACAAGGGCGACTTGCTCGGTCCGGTCGAATACACCCTGAGCCCCTTCGTGGTGCGCGAGCATCTGTCATGCCGTCGAGCTTCACCAACCCTGCTTCCAGGGTCGCGTCAGCGAGCTGATGATGCCGCCGACGCTGATCCACCTGGACAAGCTGCGGCTCTATCGCCACGCCTGCCCGGGCGGCACCGGTCCCAGCGCGCGGATCCATTTCGAATATGATTGCGAGGTCTTCGCACCAGTACGTGTCGGCGACCGGCTCAGCGTGCGCGGCGAAGTGACCGACCGCTACGAGAAGAACGGGCGCGACTATGTCGTGCTCGTCATGGAACTGAGCAACGCCGAAACCGGCGAGCTGCTGATCCGTTACCAGGACAAGGTCATCCTTGCCTACCGCGAAGCCTCGAAGGCAGCCTGAGGAGGACATGATGGTCGAGAACGCTCTGACCACCGGCGCCGAGTTCCGTCTCGCGCCGCGCCCGATGACCCGCGAGCGGATGCGCTGGTATGTCGACGCCCAGCCCACCATCGCCGCCGACGACGGCCGCGTCCACACCCAGGAACCGACCATCCACGACGACGACGAATACGCCCGCAAGCAAGGCCTGCCCGGCATCATCGCCGACGGCATGGTGTCCACCAACTGGATCCTCGGTCTGTTGGTCGACGTCTACGGGGCCCAGGTGGCCGGGCGATGCAGGTTGCGCACCAAATACATCGCGCCCATCTACGAAGACCAGATCGTTGTCGCCTGCGCCAGGGTCACGGACGTGGCCGAGGCCGACGGCAGGACCGCCTGCGCGCTCGATGTCTGGTGCGAGGACGATACGGGCGCCAAGCTCACCGTGGGTGACGCCACGGTCTACGTCTGAAGACGATGCCGGCTCGCCCAGCGATTGGCGCCGCCCGCGGGAGGCGCAGATGACGGCGGTCCTCGAAGGGATCCGTGTGGTGGATTTCTCGCGCATCTTCGCGGGACCCGATTCCACGCAAATCCTTGGCGATCTCGGCGCCGACGTGGTCAAGGTCGAGGACCCGGACGGCGGCGACGACTGCCGCTATCTCGGCGCCACCAAGGCGGAGCTAGAGCGCATCGGAGCGCCGAGCCCCTCCTTCCGCTCCTTCAACCGCAACAAGCGCTCGATCGCGCTCGACCTGTCGACCGAGGCGGGCCGGAAGGCAGCGCGGCGTCTGGCGCTGGGCGCGGACGTCGTCGTCAACAATTTCCGTCCGGGCACGATGGAGCGCTGGGGCCTCGGCTACGAGCATCTGGGCACCGACAATCCGCGCCTGGTCTATTGCGACTTCCACGCCTACGGACCGGTCGGACCGCTGGCGCAGGTGGGCGCCAACGATCTCGCGTTGCAGGCTCATTCCGGGTTGATGAGCATCACCGGCGAGGAGGGCGGGCCTCCGGCGCGCGCCGGCAGCGCTATCGTCGACCTGCATGCCAGCCTGGCCATTGTCAGCGGCGTTCTGGCTGCGCTGTTCCATCGCGAGCGGACGGGCAGGGGGCAGCGGGTGGACACCTCGCTGCTGCTCTCCTCAGCGCATCTGATGAGCTATTTCTACCAGGACTACTGGCTGAGCGGGAACCAGCACCGCCGCATGGGCACTGCCAACCACCTGAGCGTGCCCAACCAAGCTTTTCCGACCCACGACGGCTACGTGGTCATCATCGCCCCGTCGGACGAGATGTGGCGCCGGCTGGTCGATGCGTTGAGCCCGCAGGTCCTGGGCGTGCCGGAGTTCGCCACGGCGTCCGAGCGCCTGCGGCTGCGCAAGGAGGTGGTCGAGGCCATTTCCTCGGTCACTCG
The DNA here is from genome assembly GCF_024699925.1 of Mesorhizobium sp. J428. Lineage (NCBI taxonomy): Bacteria > Pseudomonadati > Pseudomonadota > Alphaproteobacteria > Hyphomicrobiales > Phyllobacteriaceae > Mesorhizobium > Mesorhizobium sp. J428. The sequence continues at coordinate 5,120,451 of NZ_JAJOMX010000001.1, read as the reverse complement.
GACCATGGGCAAGCACGACATCCACGCCTTGCTGAGCGCCGCCAAGGTCAACGTCTCGGTGGTGCACGATATCGGCGAGGCGACGCAGCATCCCCAGTTGGAGGCCGTCGGCGGCATCTTCCGCGACCAGGATAGCGGCGCGCGCTATGTCGGCACACCGTTCCGTCTGCACGAGACGCCTGGCCGCATGACACGCAGCTATCCCGCGCTCGGCGAGCATACCGACGAGATTCTGGCGCAGGCCGGCTATTCGATGGCCGAGATCGCGGAACTGAGAAAGGCCGGGGGAGCGGCATGAACGCGATGGGAGGATCGGTCACCGAAGCCGCGCGGCCCGGCGTAGAGAGCCTCGAGGCGATGATGCGGCCGCGTTCGGCCGCCGTCATCGGCGCCTCGTCGGACGCCGCCAAGATCGGCGGCAAGCCGGTGGCGCTGATGAAGGCGCATTTTTCCGGCACCGTCGTTCCCATCAATCCGAACCGTGCAGAGATCCTCGGCCTCAAGGCCGCGAAGAGCATCGCCGAGGTCGGCGAGGTGCCCGATCTCGCTGTCGTTGCCGTCGCCGCCCCGGTGGCGGAAGGCGCGATCGACGACTGTGTCGCTGCCGGCGTGCGCGCCATCGTCCTGTTCAGCGCCGGCTTTGGCGAGATCGACGCCGAGGGCCTCGCCGCCCAGCAGCGCATCGCCGCGAAATGCCGCGCCGCCGGCGTTCGGCTGCTCGGTCCCAACAGCCTCGGCCTGATCAACTTTCACACCGGCCTGTTCGCCACCTTCTCGGCGGCGCTCGACAATGTCTGGCCAGCGAAGGGTAATGTCGGCATCGCCAGCCAGAGCGGTGCGGTCGGCACCTATGTGATGGCGCTTGCGGCCGAGGCCGGCATCGGCTTCAGCCATTTCATCGCCACCGGCAACGAGGCTGACGTCGATGTGGCCGACTGCATCGAATGGATGGCGACCGATCCAGAGACGAAGGTGATCGTCGCCTACATGGAGGGCTGCCGCTCCGGCGACCGGCTGAAGCAGGCGCTGGAAGCCGCGCGCCTGGCGAGGAAGCCGGTCATCGCGCTGAAGCCCGGTGCCTCGGAAGCGGGCCTCGCCGCGGTCAAGTCGCACACGGGCTCAATGGCCGGATCGAAGCAGATCTTCGACGCGGTGCTGCGCGCCTATGGCGCCCGGCCAGCGAACACGATCGAGGAAGCCGTTGACCTCGCCCGCGCCTGCAGCACCCGGCAAGCTGCCGAAGGGCGCCGAGGCCATGGTCATCACGCCTTCCGGTGGCGTTGGCATCATGATGGCGGACGCCTGCATCGAAGCCGGCCTGTCGCTGCCGCCGTTGGCCGAAGGCGCCGCCACCGAGATCAAGGCGCTGCTGCCGTTCGCCAGCGTCGGCAATCCCGTTGACACGACGGCGCAGGTCTCGAACGATTTCCGCCTCTACGGTCAGGTGATCGACATCGTCGCCACCCGCACCGACGTGCCGATCCTGTTCATCTTCATGGCCCACATGGGCAAGACGCCGTCAGTGACGGGGCAACTGAAGCCCATGCTGCGCGAGATCGCCGGCAGCTATCCGGACCGCGTCATGGCGATCGTCACGCGCGCGGCGGACGATTTCCGTATCCGAGATGTCGCAGGCGGGCTTCGTGGTGTTCGAGGATCCGAACCGTGCGGTCGCTGCGGTCGGCGCGCTGCTGCACTTCGCCCGCCATTTCGACCGTCCGGCCTGGGCTGCGGTCGACCGGACGCCGACGCCGAGGGCAGAACTCGAAGCTGCAGCCTCCGACCCGGCCGCGGGTGCGGCTCTGCGCGCCCGCATCGGGGTCCCGGACGTTCCGGCGCGTCTCGCCGTTTCCGTCGACGAAGCGGCCGCCGCCGCAGCTGGCTTCGCCTATCCGGTAGTGCTCAAGATCGCCTCGCCCGACATCCAGCACAAGACGGAGGTCGGCGGTGTCAAGCTCGGACTCGCCGACGAGGCAGCGCTGCGCCAGGCCTGGAGCGAGATGATGACGTCGGTCGAAAAGTGCGCGCCGGCGGCGCGGATCGCCGGCGCGACCGTGTCGCCGATGTTTTCCGGTGGCGTCGAGACTATCATCGGCACGCAGAACGATCCGGACCTCGGGCCGGTGGTCATGTTCGGCCTCGGCGGCACCATGGCCGAGGCGCTGAAGGACGTGGTGTTCGCGCCCGCGCCGGTGGACGAGAAGACGGCGCTCGGGATGATCGGCGCGATCCGCGCGAGCGCCGTGCTCGACGGGTGGCGCGGTGCCGCTCCTTCCGACAAGACCGCGCTCGCCCATGCCATCGTCGCGCTGTCGCGCTTTGCTGCCGCCAATCGCGACAGCGTCGCGAGTGTCGAGGTCAACCCCTTCGTCGCCTTGCCCAAGGGCGGCGTGGCGCTGGACATGCTGCTGCAGCTCCGCGAGGGGAACTGAGCCATGGACGTTTCCTTCAGGCCCGAACAGGAGGCCTTTCGGCAGCGCTTCCGGCAATGGCTTTCTGAGAACCTCGCGCCCGACTGGGGCGGACCCTGGTTCATGGGACCCGAGGACGATGCCGAGAACGCCGTGCTCCAGACGGAATGGGAGCGCCGCCTCTACGCGGCGGGCTACCAGGGCATCCACTGGCCGAAGGCGTATGGCGGGCAAGGGCTTACGGTCGTCGAGCAGCTGATCGCGGCGGAGGAACTGGGCCGGGTCGCCGCGCCCGAAGGCATCAACACGCTCGGCAAGGAATTGGTCGGGCCGATCGTGCTGGCGCTCGGCACGGAGGCGCAGAAGAAGCACTACATCCCGCGCATCCTCCGGCTCGACGACATCTGGTGCCAGGGATTTTCCGAGCCCGATGCCGGCTCCGACCTCGCCGGCCTGCGCACCCGCGCCGTGCGCGACGGCAATGGCTGGGTGGTCAACGGCCAGAAGCTGTGGACCAGCTTCGCCCACCACTCGAACAAGTGCATCCTGCTCGCCCGCACCGACCCCGAGGCGCCCAAGCACAAGGGGCTGACCCTCTTTCTGCTGGACATGGAGACACCCGGGGTCACGGTGCGCCCGCTGAAGCAGATCACCGGACGCAGTGAATTCAACGAGGTGTTCTTCGAGAACGTGCGTCTGCCCGAGGGTTCGCACCTTGGCGAGGTGAACCAGGGCTGGAACGCCGCAGTCGGCGTTCTCGGCCTCGAACGGGCGACGGCGCGCTTCTACCGGCAGTCGCGCTTCCTGTCGGAATTCCTGCAGCTGGTCGGCAGCCTGAAGCGGCGGCCGGACAAGGCCAATGACGGCTGGTATCGCCAGCGTGCCGGCGCCTTGCTGGCCGAGCTGCGCATGCATCGGCTGCTCAACCTCAAGGCGGCAAGCCGGATCGTCAACGGACAAGGCATCGGCGCCGAGGCGAGCATCGTCAAGCTCTTCTGGAGCGAGATGCATCAGCGCATCATGGATTTCGCCGGCGAGGTGTTCGGTGACGAGTTCGTGCTCGACACGCCCGAGGCCGAACGCTTTCGCTTCCTCTATCTGCACATCCGCGCCGAGACGATCTACGCCGGCACCTCCGAGGTCCAGCGCAACATCATCGGCGAACGCATGCTGGGGCTGGGACGATGAGCCTACAATTCGATTTCTCCTTCGAGCAGCGGACGCTGGCCGAGAGCGTCGGCAAGCTCCTGCAGTCCTTCCCGCCGGTGAACGCGCATCCTCCCTACGCCTATGCACCGGGCGACGTCACCGGCCGCCTCGCTGCATTCGGCCTGTTCGGCGAGGGCGCCGAAGGGTCGCCGCTCGGCTGTGCCGACATGGTGGCCGTGGCGCTGGAAGTGGGCCGCACCGTCGTGGCGGCCCCGGTCGCCGAAGCGCTCGCTGCTTGCGTGGCGCTTTCCGGCGCCAATGCCGACCTGGCCGAGGCGCTCGCGGCCGGCAAGGTCGTCGCCGTCGCCAGTTCGGGCGTGCTGGTCGAGGCGGGCGGCCGCCTGTCGGGCGAGCTGGTCGTTCCGCACGCCGGCGCGGCCGAATGCGTCGTCGCGCCGATCGAGCGAGAGGGCGTCGGCTCCTGGACGCTGATCAAGGCGTCCGCGGCCGAGATGGCGCCGGCCGAGACCATGGATATCACCGCCGCGGCCGCGCGGATTACGGTCCGCTCCGCCAATGAAGTGGCCGAACTCGCGCCCGGCGCGGTCAGTCTGGACGATGCCCTCCGGCTCGCCGTGCTGGCCGAGATCGTCGGCGCCGCCGATGCTGCGCTGGCGCGGACCGTCGGCTACATTTCCGAGCGCAAGCAGTTCGGCAAGCCGATTGGCTCCAACCAAGCCGTCAAGCACATCGCCGCCGACTGCGCCGTCGCGGTCGAGACCATGAAGGCCGCGGTGGAATATGCCGGCTGGGCCCTGGACGCGGCCCGCGAGGGCGGGGCGATGGTCGACGAGGCGCGGCTCGCGCTGCAATCGGCCGCATCTTTCGTCGGCGAGCACGGGCGCAAGGTCGCCGAGCGTTGCGTCCAGATGCATGGCGGCATTGCTTTTACCTGGGACTACGGGCTGCATGTGCCCTACCGCCGCCTCGTCTTCCGAACCGCGACGCTGGCCGGCACGCGGACCGCGCGCGAGGCACTGGCAAGCCATCTCTTGGACTGAGGAGGAGACCACATGGACGCCGCCGCCAAAGCCGACCTGAAACAGAGGATCGTGGCTGCGCGGGGCTATTGGGCCCGCTTCCACGATGTACTGCTCGACCGCTCGCCGCAGTTTCTGGAAGCCTATGTCGCTTTTCAGTCCGCACCGATGCGGCCCGGCCTGCTGCCGAAGAAGCTCTGCGAATTCATCTACATCGCGATCGACCTGTCGGTGAACCACATGGCGAGCGCGGCGGCCGCCGCCACATGGAACACGCGCTAAAGGCCGGGGCGACGCCCGACGAACTGCTTCAGGTGGTGCTGCTGACGACGGTGCTTTCCGCGCATCACCCGATCGATCTCGGGCTGGCGATCCTCGGCGTCTGGCGCCCGGCGGCCTCCTGCAAGGCGATGCCGCTGATCCGCGCACGCCGATCGACGCCGGCCTCGCCGCAAGCTACGACGCCTACGGCGACGCGGTCTGGACCGAGGGCCCGCTGTCGCGGCTGGACAAGGAGCTGATCGCGCTAGCCGTCTGCGCCGCGCCGACCTGCCTGCATGAACCCGGCATCCGCCGCCACATGAAGGCCGCGCTGGATCTCGGTGCGTCCCCTAAGGAAGTCTACGCCGTGCTGCAGCTCGCCGCAGCGCTGTCCGTCCACACCTGCACCATCGGCATCCCGGCGCTCGACGACGTGATGGCCGGAAAATTCGTGGAGTGAGGCCTGTGGCAGAGAGCATTTCCTTCGCCGAGATCAATGGCGCCGCCTGCCGTTATGCGCTGGCAGAACAGGGGGCCCGCACGCTGGTGCTGATCCACGAGCTCGGCGGCAGCCTCAACAGCTGGGATGCCATACTGCCGCTGCTGCCGGCGACGCTGCGTGTGCTGCGCTACGATCTGCGCGGCGCGGGCATGTCGGAAAAGGCCCGTGGCACCAACTCCATCGACGCCCTGGCCGACGACCTCGCCGCCCTGCTCGATCATGCCGGCGCGGACGATCCGGTCGTCGTCATGGCCGCCGCCATGGGTGCGGCCGTCGCCGTGCGTTTCGCCAACCGCCATCCCTCCCGCCTCGCGCGCATGGTGCTTGTCGGCCCGGCACTCGGCGTGCCGGAGGAGCGGCGCGAGGCTGCACGCCAGCTCACCGACCGCATCGACCGCGAGGGCATGCGCGCCATTGCCGACGCCGTGCTGCCCAAGGCCTTTCCCGACGAACTGTGGACGTCACTCGAAGTCAAGTCGCTGGCGATCGCCCGCTGGCTCGGCGCCGATCCCGAAGGCTACGCCGCGAACTACCGCATCTTGGTCGACCATGATCTGCGGCCCGAACTGGCCAGCGTAGCATGCCCGGTTCTCGTGCTCGCCGGCCGTTTCGATCCGTTCAGCGGGCCCGACGCGGTCGACGCCGGCACCGCCGCGCTGCCGGACCGCCGCTTCCGGACGGTCGACGGCGGGCACTTCATGACCATCCAGTCGCCGCATCTGGTCGCCGAAGCCGCGCGCGCGTTTCTGGAAGACAGATGAGCGGAGCGGAGCTGATCGTCGAGGCGAGGGGCGCCGGCGTCGTGCTCCTGACGCTCGACCGGCCTGAGGCGCGCAACGCGCTGAGCCTCGGCATGCGCCGCTCCCTTGCCGCGGCGTTCGAGGACTTGGCGGCCGATCCGGCGGTGCGCTGCGTCGTCGTCACGGGCGGCCCTACGCTCTTCGCGGCCGGGGCCGACATCAAGGCGATGGCCACGCTGACGGCCAACGAGGCGGCGGCGAACTCGACCGCGCCGCTCTGGCGGCCGCTGAAGGACTTTCCCAAGCCGGTGATCGCGGCGGTCAACGGGCTGGCCCTGGGCGGCGGCTGTGAACTTGCCATGCATTGCGACATAATCGTCGCCGGCCGCGGCGCGCGGTTCGGCCAACCGGAGATCAAGGTGGGCATCCTGCCCGGCGCCGGCGGCACCCAGCGTCTCGTCCGCGCCGTCGGGAAATTCAAGGCGATGAAGATCCTGATGACCGGAGAGTCCATCGGGGCGGAGGAGGCCGAGCGGGCAGGGCTGGTCTCGGAAGTCGTCGACGACGATCAGGTGCTGCTCCGGGCTCTGGAGCTCGCCGCCGCCATCGCGGCACTGCCCGCGAAGGCTCTCGCCGGGATCAAGCAGCTGGTAGCTTTCCGGCGCGGACCTGCCGCTCGAGGCCGCGCTGACGATGGAGCGGCAGGCCATGCAGCTCCTCTTCGGCACGTGCCGACCAGCACGAGGGCATGGCCGCCTTCATCGAGAAGCGCAAACCGACCTTCGAGTAGAGGACCGCTCCGCCTATCGATCGAGGCGGCACGAGCGCTGATCCCGCAGACTGCGCGGGCGCGTGACGACGGCCGCGACATCGCGCTCGAGGCGTTGATCTGCAAGTATTTCGCCTCGAAGCGTGCGGCACGGTAGCGGATCGCTGGGTCCAGGTGTTCGTGGGCGCGGGCTACGCGGCCGACAATGTGCCAATCGGACGCTACGATCGCTACGTGCGGCTGTTCGCCTCCACGAGGGGACGGATCAGATGCACCAGCTCAACATTGTCAAGCAGATGCGCAAGCGCCGGCAGAACCAAAAGGCACGAAGCCCACTGTTCACCTCGTGTCGGATACGCCCGACCGTCTGCGCGAGAGCCCGGTGTGGGACTTCTGTCCGGGCGGCTGTTCTGGGTGGATGGCGCGGCGCGTGCATCGGCTCGATCCTGCAAGCGGCGAGCGGCAGTAATGGACCACCCCCTCGAAGGTCAGATCCATCGCTCTGAAGGTGAAGGCAGGCTCGTCTGCGGCCTCGCCAACGGAATCTGGATGCTCGACCTGGCGAGCGGTGCCTTCGAGCCAGTGTTCAGGCACGCTGCGGCATGTCGCGACAACGGCCGCGCGCAGGCGCTCGTCGGCGGCATCCGGATCTCCAACCTGCTCTGTTTCAGTCCGGACGGGCGCGTCATGTATGTCGCCGACAGCCTAGAGCGCTGGATCCGGTGTTTTGGTAATGTGCGCGTTCTACGTCAGAGTGTCGTCGCAGTCATCCTACCGTGGGCTCGTATTTGATACTGTGCGGAGCGGATACTGGCGGTAAACGCCGGATCCTCACGGATCGCCGCATCTTTGTCCGATGAAAGTTGAGCACCAATCCCAACACGGCTTCGTCGAAGCTGTCGTCAGCTTGAGACATCGCCTATGCCTCGCCAATGGGAACCACGACGCCAACCGGTCTACCAAGTTACCACGCAGCAGGGACTGGCGTTCGGCTTCTGTGCTCCCTCATCGCCATCGGCCGAAGTTCGCCGGTTCCCCGGCATATGCCCTGTCGTCGATGTGGCGACCGCAGACGACGCAGCCTAAGGCCCGATCGCTCGTCCCCTATCTATTCCGAGCTCATGATGGAAAGCGAGTTCCCGCCCGAGGCTGCCGCCACCGCGACGAGGCGAATTGTTCGTGGTTCGATTGAGTCGCCAACGTCGTGAAAACAGTAGGGCAGGGGATAAACAACGTAGATCGGCACGTCTAGCGAATCCGATTTCCGTAGATATAGCGTAGATCACTCGACTTTCGGCGATTTACGACGGTTTCCAAGTGCTTGGAAAAAATTGGCTCCCCGGGCCGGATTCGAACCAGCGACCAACCGGTTAACAGCCGGTTGCTCTACCGCTGAGCTACCGGGGAACACTGGTGCTCATCAAAGTGCGGTGCCTATAGCAAACCCGATTCCGATTTGCCAACAGGTCAACGCCGATTTTTTCGGCGATTTGCCGCAGGCCGGTCGCAATCCGGGCGCTGGGCGCCGATATGCGGGGCATGGAACGGACGGAGCATGCATCTATTCGAGACCGATCGATGATCGAAGGCGACACCGACAGCCGGCCGGACGAGGAGCGTCCCGCGCCGACGATCAGGCTTTTCGGCCGCGAGATTGCGCTGCCGCGGTCGCGCCTTCCGCGCCTGCTGCTCGGCGGAGGGCTCGTCCTCGGCGGTACGGTGGGTTTCCTGCCGGTGCTGGGATTCTGGATGATTCCGCTCGGGCTTTTCGTGCTGGCGCACGATTCGCCGCTGATCCGGCGCTTCAACAGGCGCTCCGGCGTGTGGCTGCGGCGCAAGCTGCAGAAGAAGGGCTGAAAGGTCGCGGGCGCCCGGAAAGGGAAAAGAAACGCAAGCGCACGCCGACGGCTTGTGGCCCAGGATTCCCTCTGTTAACAGAGCGCCGTTCGCACCCGCGAGGCCTCGTGGCGGAGTGGTTACGCAGAGGACTGCAAATCCTTGCACCCCGGTTCGATTCCGGGCGAGGCCTCCAGTGGGTGCGAAACATCATGGGCCAGCCTGAGCATAGCGAGCCCGGCGGCCTCTCGATTTGCGCGGGACTGGGCGGCCGAAAATGATGGCAGATTTCTCCGGATTGCGGACCAAGATGGTCGACGGGCAGGTGCGGACCACCGACGTCACGTCGCTGCCGCTGCTCGACGCGCTGCTGTCCGTTCCGCGCGAGGAGTTCGTTCCGGCCGCGAAGAAGAGCCTCGCCTATATCGACGAGGACCTGGAGATCGCGCCCGGGCGCTATCTGATGGAGCCGTCGCCGTTCGCACGTATCGTGCAGCTTGCCGATATCCAGCCCGGCGACTTTGTCCTCGATATCGGGGCGGGCACAGGCTATTCCTCCGCCGTGCTGTCGAAGATCGCCGGGTCGGTCGTGGCGCTGGAGCAGGACCCCGCGCTCGCCGAGAAGGCGCAGTCGGTGCTGTCGGCGCTGGGCTACGACACGGTGGCGGTGGTGGAAGGACGGCTGACGGCCGGCTATCCGGAGCAGGCTCCCTATGACGTCATCGTGATCGAGGGCGCGGTGGAGCAGATTCCGCCGGTCCTGTTCGACCAGTTGAAGGACGGCGGACGGCTGCTGGCCGTGGAAGGCTTCGGCAATTCGGGCGTCGTGCACATTTACGTGAAGCACGGATCGTCGGTGTCGGCCCGCCGGGCGTTCAACGCGGCGGTTAAAGCGTTGCCCGGTTTCAACAATGCCCCGGTTTTCGAATTCTGACCGCTTGATTTGAATCGCGCATGCAACCATGTTGGCCGGGCGCGAGCGACGAATCCGCCGACCGACAAGGCGGGAGCGTTTGCGCAACGGGGTGTGCGCTGACCTTCCGAGGCCGCCACGCGTGGTTGAACTGATGCCGGTCGTCCGACTGGCCAGGAATCGAGGTCAGTCGTGTCCGTCGTGCGCAAACTGTTCGTTTTGGGCATCTCATCAACGCTGTTGATGGGGGCATCGCCCGCTTTCGCCGAAACCATTTTCGGCGCGCTTTCAAAGGCTTATCAGTTCAATTCCGAACTGAATTCGGCGCGGGCAGGTGTGCGCGTCACCGATGAGGGCGTTGCGATCGCCAAGTCGGGCTACCGTCCGCAGATTACCGGTTCGGGCAGCATCAATTACGCTTCCCAGGCGGGCGTACGCATCACCACCGGGGCCTTCGGTGTGGCAATCTCTCAATCGCTGTTCGACGGCTTCCAGACGCGCAACAATGTGCGTGCGGCAGAAGCCCAGGTTCGCGCCTCCAACGAGGGGCTGCGCAACACCGAGCAGAACATCCTGTTCAATGCCGCCAGCGCCTATATGGACGTGATCCGAGACCGGCAGATCGCGGTGCTGACAGAGCGGAACCTGCAATTCCTGGTCGAGCAGGTTCGCGCGGCACGGTCGCGCTTCGAGGTCGGCGAGGGCACGCGCACCGATGTGGCCCAGGCGGACGCAAGCCGCTCGGCGGCTGTCGCCCAGCTGGCCGCGGCACGCGCAACGGCGGCGGCGAGCGAGGCGTTATATCGCCAGATCATCGGTGAGGCGCCCGGGAAGCTGAGCGGGGCGGGACCGGCCAAGGGCCTGCCGAGCGGGATCGACAAGGCGTTCGTGATCGCGGCCGCGGAACACCCGGCGATCATCGCCAACAAGCATCTGGTCGACGCTTCCGACTATTCGGTCAAAGCAGCCGAAGGCGCTCTGTTGCCGCAGATCAGCGCATCCGCTGGCGTGTCGCAGAACTATTCGGAAACGCTTCCGGGCGTCGGCAGCAGCAATGGCTGGAGCGATCGCGCCAATATCGGCGCGACGCTGACCGTTCCGATCTACTCCGGCGGCCGTACCTCGGCGACGGTCCGGCAGCGTAAGGAATCGCTCGGCCAAGCGCGCATCGAGGTCGATGTGGCCCACGATCAGGTTCGCCAGGCCGTGGCGTCTGCCTGGACGCAGTACCCAGGCCGCGAAGGAGAGCGTCGTCGCCAACCGCGAACTTGTTTCGGCTGCGCAGCTTGCGCTGAACGGCGTGATCGAGGAGCGCAATGTCGGCCAGCGAACGACGCTCGACGTGCTGAACGCGCAGGCCGATGTGATCACCGCGCAGATCAACCAGATCAGTTCCGAGCGCAATCTAGTGGTCGCAAGCTATGCGATCATGTCCGCCATTGGGCGTCTCAGCGTGCGCCAGATCGGCCTCAACGTTGCCGAATACAAGCCGCAGGAACATTACAACGCGGTCAAGGACAAGTGGATCGGGACGCGCACGCCGGACGGGCGCTGATCCGGCCTGTTCGACTAATCCTGTGCGCAAATCCGAATAAGCGGCGGCGGGGATTCACCGCTCGCGCCGCGTGAGTTACCCTGAAGGCCTGATTCGAAACGCGAATCCTCAGTTGCGGGGTAAAGGGATATGCCGTCACAGGCAGCGGAAGCAGTGGTCCAGCAGTTGGGAGGCGCGCAACGCGAGCCCTCGATGGAAGAGATCCTCGCTTCGATCCGGCGCATCATCGAAGACAGCGATTCCGGACGTTCCGCCGAGGACAACATCATACCACCCCCGGCCAATACTTCCTCTCCCGGCATGGAACGCGGCGATATGGACGCATTTCGCGAAGAGTTCCGTGGAGTAGGACGCCAGGATCGGATCGAGACCGTGGAGGCAGCGGCGCAGGCGCCGCGCCCCACCGCTCCGGCGCAGCCTGCGCCCACGGCTGCCGATCGCCCCGCGCCTGCCGCGACCCCGGCCCAGCCTCGGGTCGACCGGCCGCTGCAGACCGCGCATGTCGAACCGGTATCCGGTCCTGTGACGCAGCCGGACTGGAAGCAGCGTCTTGCGACGCCTGTCAGTCCCGAGCCGGCGCCTGCCGCGCAGGCACCTGCCGCCGCGCCGGAAGCCGCGCGGACGTCGATCATCTCGGACGTGGCCGGCCGCCAGGTCGCTGCCGCCTTTGGGGAACTGTCGGACGCCTTTGCGGCGAGCCGGCGCCGTTCCTTCGACGAGATCGCGGAAGAGATGATCCGCCCCATGCTGCAGGAATGGCTGGACAACAACCTGCCGACGTTGGTCGAGCGCCTCGTGCGCGAGGAGATCGAGCGCGTGGCGCGGGGCGCGGCGCGCTGAGCCTTGCCGCGCGGCCCGGCCGGGCCTAGATTTGGCGCATGAAGCCGTTGCGCGCCGTTCTTCTGATATCCATGTTTGCTGCCGGGACGCTGCCTGCGGCGGCGATGCGCATGGAGATACCGGCCGAGCCGGGACGCAGCTGCGACGACAATCGCAGTCCCACAATCCTTCTCTCGGACGTGCCCAAGGTGCCAGTTCGCTCAAGCTTCGCATCCGCACGCTGGGCGGAATCTCCGAGATTCCCACCGTGAAGGTTCTGCCCTATGCGGGCGATCGGCTCGCTGCGGGGACGGTGCGCCATTTCATCGGCTGCGACGCCCGCGGCAGAGGCAGCTTCGTTGAGATACGCATCATGGCGCGCGACACGCAGGGCAAGGTACTCGCGAGCCGCAGCGACAGCGTCTACTATCCCGGATGGTAGGCGTTGCGGTCCACGTGACCCGTCCGTAGCGGAGTCTTGGGCAGGGAACGGGAAGGCGCCGCGCCGCGTGGCAGTTGACTCCCATCCGGGCTTTCGGTTTACAGCGACACCATCCTCCCCCAGCCGCACGGTTCGTCCCAATGCTCGACAAGACATATGATTCAAAGGCGATCGAGCCCCGGATCGCGAAGACCTGGGAGGACGAAGGCGCGTTCCGCGCCGGCGCTGGAGCGGAGGAGGGAGCCGAGCCGTTCGCGATCGTGATTCCGCCGCCCAACGTGACTGGCTCGCTACACATGGGCCACGCGCTCAACAACACGCTGCAGGACATCCTCGTCCGGTTCGAGCGCATGCGCGGCAAGAACGTGCTGTGGCAGCCGGGCACCGATCACGCCGGCATCGCCACCCAGATGGTCGTCGAACGCAAACTGATGGAGAAGCAGATCCATCGCCGCTCGCTGACGCGCGACGAATTCATCGATAAGGTATGGGAGTGGAAGGCCGAGTCCGGCGGCATCATCGTCAACCAGTTGAAGCGGCTCGGCGCCTCCTGCGACTGGTCGCGCGAACGCTTCACAATGGATGAGGGCCTGTCCGAGGCGGTGCTCGAAGTGTTCGTCACGCTCTACCGGCAGGGGCTGATCTACAAGGACAAACGGCTGGTCAACTGGGACCCGAAGCTGCTGACGGCCATCTCCGACCTGGAGGTCGAGCAGGTCGAGATCAACGGCCATCTCTGGCATTTCCGCTATCCGGTCGAGGGCAAGGCCTACGATCCGGAAGATGCCTCGACATATATCACCGTCGCGACCACGCGGCCGGAGACGATGCTGGGCGACACGGCGGTCGCGGTGCATCCGGACGACGAGCGCTATCGCGATCTCGTCGGCAAGAACGTCGTGCTGCCGATCGTCGGGCGGAAGATCCCGGTGGTAGCGGACGAGTATTCCGATCCGGAGAAGGGCACGGGCGCGGTGAAGATCACGCCGGCGCACGACTTCAACGACTTCGAGGTCGGCAAGCGGCACGATCTGCCCGCCATCAACGTCCTGACGGTCGAGGGCGCGATAAACATCAACGATAACGAGGATTTCCTCGAAGGCGTTGAAGTGACGCCGCTGCGCCAGGGCGTCTGGGACCAGCTACATGGCCTGGACCGGTTCGAGGCGCGCAAGCTCATCGTGAAGATCATGGAGGAAGGCGGCTTCCTCGCGAAGATCGAGCCGCACAAGCACATGGTGCCGCATGGCGACCGCGGCGGCGTGCCGATCGAGCCGTTCCTCACCGACCAGTGGTACGTCAATGCCGCCGAACTCGCGAAGCCGGCGATCGCGTCCGTGCGCGAGGGCAGGACGAAATTCGTGCCGAAGAACTGGGAAAAGACCTATTTCGAGTGGATGGAGAATATCCAGCCGTGGTGCATCTCGCGCCAGCTGTGGTGGGGCCACCAGATACCGGCCTGGTATGGGCCGGACGGGCATGTCTTCGTCGCCAAGACGGAGAAGGAGGCGCTGGACGACGCCGTCGAATACTATCTGGCGCTCGAAGGGCCCTGGAAGGCCTACGTGCAGGAGAAGCTCGACAATTTCGAACCGGGCGCGATCCTGACGCGCGACGAGGACGTGCTCGACACGTGGTTCTCGTCGGCGCTGTGGCCGTTTTCGACGCTCGGCTGGCCGAACCAGACGCAGGAGCTGAAGACCTATTACCAGACCGACGTGCTGGTGACCGGCTTCGACATCATCTTCTTCTGGGTCGCCCGGATGATGATGATGGGCCTGCACTTCATGGACGAGGAGCCGTTCCACACGGTCTATGTCCACGCGCTGGTGCGCGACAAGAACGGCGCCAAGATGTCGAAGTCGAAGGGCAACGTCATCGACCCGCTGGAGTTGATCGACGAATATGGTGCCGACGCGCTGCGCTTCACGCTGGCGATCATGGCCGCGCAAGGCCGCGACGTGAAGCTCGATCCGGCGCGCATTGCCGGATACCGCAACTTCGGCACCAAGCTGTGGAACGCGACGCGCTTCGCCGAGATGAACGGCGTGGCACGGAACGATGAATTCTGGCTTGCCGATGCGAAGCTCACCGTTAACCGCTGGATCTTGACCGAGCTGACGCGCGCCGCGCGCGAGATCACCAGCGCGATCGAGACCTTCCGTTTCAACGACGCGGCGGGGGCGGCCTACCGCTTCGTCTGGAACACGTTCTGCGACTGGTATCTTGAGCTGCTGAAGCCGGTCTTCAACGGCGAGGACGTGTCGGCCAAGACCGAATCCCAGGCCGTCGCGGCCTTCGTGCTGGACGAGATCTACAAGCTGCTGCATCCGATGATGCCGTTCATGACCGAGGAACTGTGGGCGCACACGGCGGGCGAAGGGCAGACGCGCAATACGCTGCTGTGCCATGCGGCCTGGCCGAAGCCGGACTTCGAGGACACCGAGGCGGCGGCCGAGATCAACTGGCTGGTGGACCTTGTCTCCGGCATCCGTTCCGTGCGCGCCGAGATGAACGTGCCTCCATCCGCGGTGGCGCCGCTCTGCGTCATCGGTGCGGGCAAAGAGACCGAGGCGCGGCTCGAGCGCCATGCAGCGGCGATCGCACGCCTTGCTCGCGTCGATAAAGTCGGCCATTCGACGGCGGCGCCGAAAGCCTCCGCCCAGATGGTTCTGGGGGAGGCGACTTTTGCGCTGCCGCTGGGCGACCTGATCGACGTCAAGGCGGAAGCCGCCCGGCTGGCCAAGGAGATCGTCAAGGTGGAGGGCGAGATCTCTCGCGTCGAGAAGAAGCTCGACAACCCCCAGTTCGTCGCCAAGGCTGCGGACGAGGTGGTCGAGGCGGAGCGCGAGAAGCTGGCCGAGTTCAAGGAACAGCTCGAACGGCTCAAGACGGCGCTGGCGCGGGTGAGCTGATCGAACGGCATTTGAGCGCCGGCCCGTGCCGGCGCTCGAGCTTTCAGCGCATCGCGCGCACGAGCCGCCACAATTGGCGCGAGGCGAATATTGCGGCGGGAAACTGCAGCACGCCCGTCACCTCGAAGAAGATGTTGCTGGGCATTTCGTACATCGAGGACGAGAATGTTGCGCGCGCGGCCCCTTCGCCGCCGAGGAAGAAGAGCACGTTCTTGAGGACGTGGTTGTAGCCGCCCTCGTAGAAGCCGATCGCGATAATCGGAAAGGCGGCGATCACCGCAATCGCCATCCAGCGCGCGAGCCTGGCGTTTCGGGAATTTCCTACGCCCGCAATATAGAGCAGACAAACGATCGCGGCGGCAACCGGAATGCTGACGAAGACGATGTGTAGCCGCCACGGCGTGTCGAAGACATAGGCGCCCCAGACGTGGTGCACCGAGGTGAGGAGGAGGATGAACAGAGCGGCGGCGCCGGCACGGAACTCGGCCAGACGGAGCTTGTTCTGCGCTACCGGCGCGCCGGAGATGAGTTGGGTCGACATTGAGCTCTCCAGTGGTGTTGCGACTGAAGAGCGTTAGCGCGATATACTGCGATGCTGGCGGGCTGTTGCCAGACACTTCTGGCAATCTGTCTGCTATCCCGGCGCAAAGCCCGAACGTCTGACTACGACGGGAGCGAGGAATGGCCATCGATCGACGCGTGCATCGCACCAGACAGGCGCTCTACGACGCGGTCGTCCGGCTGATGCTGGAGCGGCCCTATGAGGAGATTGCGGTGCCTGACATCGCCGCCGAAGCGAGAGTGGGCCGTTCGACATTCTACGCCCAATTCCGCTCCAAAGACGACCTTGTCGCCCGCAGCCTCGAGCGGCTCCGTCCGGTCCTGCAGGTCGGCCGCGAGGCGCAATTGCGCAACCCTCGGATCGAGTCCTGCCAAGGAACGCTCGGGTTGCTGCGTCATATGAAGGAGTATCGGCCGCTCCTGACGGCAATCGAGGGCATGGCCGGGCACGCGATCGTGCTCGACGCGATCCGCTGCGAACTGGCTCGGTTCCTTGGCGCTTATGCGCGGCAGGGTGCGCATCGCGGGATGCCGCGCAAGCTTGTCCTCGATTTCATCACCGGAACATTCATGTCGGTAGCGATGTGGTGGCTCTCGGAACAGTCGGAGACGTCGCCGGAGGAAGTCGACGCGATATTCCACCGCCTCGTCGGCAGCGGCATCCCTGCCGGCTTCTTCTTCGATGACCCCCGCAAGTTCGCAGCCTGATCGCGGCCGAACGGCCGGCCTGCGGCGCCACGGATCGGCCGGTCGAAGAAAGATATGTCGATTGGGACGAGGCGTGCCTGACCGAAGGTCTGGTCATCCGGCTCGTTAACGCCTAAAGAAACTCGGATAAGCCAAGAATAGCCAGGATCGGAAATGCCCGCTTATCGTTCCCGCACCACCACCCACGGCCGCAACATGGCCGGCGCGCGCGGCCTCTGGCGCGCCACCGGCATGAAGGATTCGGACTTCGGCAAGCCGATTATCGCGGTGGTGAACTCGTTCACGCAGTTTGTGCCCGGCCACGTCCACCTCAAGGATCTCGGCCAGCTCGTGGCGCGCGAGATCGAGGCGGCGGGCGGCGTTGCCAAGGAATTCAACACGATCGCGGTCGACGACGGCATCGCCATGGGCCATGACGGCATGCTCTATTCGCTGCCGTCGCGCGAGCTGATCGCCGACAGCGTCGAATACATGGTCAATGCGCACTGCGCCGATGCAATGGTGTGCATCTCCAACTGCGACAAGATCACGCCCGGCATGTTGATGGCGGCGATGCGGCTTAACATCCCGGCCGTCTTCGTCTCGGGCGGCCCGATGGAGGCCGGCAAGGTCGTGCTGCAGGGCAAGAAGGTCGCGCTCGACCTGGTCGACGCGATGGTGGCCGCGGCCGACGACAAGGTGTCCGACGAGGACGTCAAGACGATCGAGCGCTCCGCCTGTCCGACCTGTGGCTCGTGCTCGGGCATGTTCACCGCCAATTCGATGAACTGCCTGACCGAAGCGCTCGGCCTGTCGCTGCCCGGCAACGGTTCGACGCTCGCAACGCATGCCGATCGCAAGCGCCTCTTCGTCGAAGCCGGCCATCTCGTCGTCGATCTCTGCCAGCGCTACTACGAACAGGACGACGAGAGCGTGCTGCCGCGTTCTATCGTCACGAAGGAAGCCTTCGAGAACGCCATGGCATTGGACATCGCCATGGGTGGCTCCACGAACACCGTGCTGCACATCCTTGCCGCGGCTTATGAAGGCGGGGTGGATTTCACCATGGACGACATCGACGCGCTGTCGCGCCGCGTGCCGGTGCTGTGCAAGGTGGCGCCCGCCAAGAACGACGTTCATATGGAAGACGTGCATAGGGCAGGCGGCATCTTTGCCATTCTCGGCCAGCTCGACCGCGCCGGTCTTTTGCACCGCGACCGACCGACTGTTCATACCACGACCATGGGCGATGCGATCGACCGCTGGGATATCTCGCGCACCAACAGCGCTTCCGTGCGCGAATTCTTCATGGCAGCCCCAGGCGGCGTGCCGACCCAGACGGCGTTCAGCCAGGACCGGCGCTGGGACGAGCTCGACCTCGACCGCGAGAAGGGCGTCATTCGTTCGGCCGAGACGCCGTTCTCCAAAGATGGCGGACTGGCAGTGCTCAAGGGCAACATCGCTCTCGACGGCTGCGTGGTGAAGACGGCGGGCGTGGATGAGTCCATCCTCAAGTTCACCGGCCCGGCCGTGGTCTACGAGAGCCAGGACGCTGCGGTGAAGGGCATTCTCGCCAATGAGGTCAAGACCGGTGACGTGGTCGTCATCCGCTATGAGGGGCCGCGTGGCGGTCCGGGCATGCAGGAGATGCTCTACCCGACCAGCTACCTGAAGTCGAAAGGCCTCGGAAAGGCCTGCGCGCTGCTGACCGATGGACGTTTCTCCGGCGGCACGTCCGGTCTCTCGATCGGCCACGTTTCGCCGGAAGCAGCGAGCGGCGGGGCGATCGGCCTGGTGCGTGCGGGGGACATCATCGAGATCGACATCCCGAACCGCACGATCAATCTCAAGGTCGGCGAAGAGGAACTCGCCAGCCGCCGTGCCGAGCAGGAGAAGCTCGGCTGGAAGCCGGCGGCGGCACGCAAGCGCAATGTCACCACCGCACTGAAGGCCTATGCGGCCTTTGCCGCGAGCGCTGACCGGGGCGCGGTGCGCATCCTGCCGGAATAGGCGGATTTCCAGCCTTTCCGTCGCGTGACGGCCCCTTCGGGGGCCGTTTGCGTTTCAGCGTCGCGGCGCTTTGTGACGATTCCGCAACACTCTTTCAACATCCCTTGCGCTATAGAGCAGCGGGGACGAATTGCCTACTTCCCGCCATAAACCCGGAGCACCTCGAAGGCCACTTCGAACGCAGCCCGCGGGCCGCAGGACAAGGCAGCGCCGCAGCCAAGCGGCCGCAACAAAAAGGGACGCCGTGACCAACAGCAGCGGCATGAAGGTTGGAAGCAGGTTCCTCCGCACGGGCGGAGGAAGACTTTCCGTTTTCAAGGCTGTTGCCGCGGATGCGGTGTGGGCGCAGGGCAGCGTCCGGGCGATGCGTAGAGCGTGAGCGATTTTGACTGAGATGCGGATACAGGGATCCATACGAGTCGGCGCCGTCGCGGCCGGCCTGCTGCTTGCAGGCATGGGCTCGGCCTTGGCGCTGGACCCGGCGTCGACGGGCAGTGCGCCGCTGTCCAATCCCTGGGAAGCGCTGCGCGACGGTTTCGACAAATATCGCAGCGGCCACAAGGGCGAGGCGATGGAAGCCTATCGCTACGCGGCCGAGAAAGGCCAGCTCGGCGCGCAGTGGAAGCTCGCGCGCATGTATGCCGATGGCGACGGCGTCACGCAGAACGACTACGAGGCCTTCAAGTTCTATTCCCAGATCGTGAACCAGGGCGTCGAGCACGGCAGCGTCGAGGCGGCCTACGTCTCCGACGCGCTGGTGGCGATCGGCGGCTATGTGCGCAAGGGCATTCCGGGAAGCCCGGTCAAGGCCGATCCCGTGCTTGCGCAGGAATACTATCGCGACGCGGCCACCAACTACCGCAACCCGACGGCGCAGTTCGAGCTCGGCCGCATGTTCCTCAATGGCGAGGGTGTGAAGGCTTCCATCAAGCAGGCCGGCCGCTGGCTGCAGCTCGCGGCGGAAAAGGGGCATGCCGGCGCGCAGGCGACCCTTGGCAACCTGCTCTACCAGCGCGGCAAGGTCGTGCGCGGCCTGGCGATGCTGACGGCGGCGATGGAGCGTGCCGACCCGAGCGACCGGCAGTGGATCGGCGGCATGCAGGAAGAGGCCTTCGCGCTGGCGACAGAGGCCGACCGCCGCACGGCGATCGCGCTTGCGCAGGACATGCTCGGCAACGCCAAATAGGCTTATCTCCGCGTCTCAGGCAGGCGCGGCAATCTCCAGATCGATGGCGACTGGTACGTGGGTCCGAGGGCTTTTCCCAGGACCTCACATGCTTTTCGACTGATGCGCTGCGCAGCGTGTTCGACGCTTCGGGCGACAGCAGCAAGTGGTCGATGCGGATGCCGTTGTTCTTCTGCCAGGCGCCGGCCTGATAGTCCCAGAACGTGTAGACCTCAGGCGAATCGGTCACGGAGCGGATCGATTCCGTAAAGCCCAGCGACACCAGCCGGCGAAAGGCCTGTCGCGATTCGGGCTGGAACAGGGCGTCGTTCACCCAGTCCTGCCAGCGCCTGGCGTCCTCCTTCTCGGGAATGACGTTGTAGTCGCCGGCGAGCACCAGCGGCTCCTCCAGGCGAAGGCGTTCGGCCGCCCAGCGTTCGAGCCGGGCCATCCAGCGCAGCTTATAGCCGAACTTGCGGTCTTCCGAGATCGGATTGCCGTTGGGAAGATAGAGGGACACGACGCGCAGTGCCGTCTTGCGGCCCTTGGCGTCGACGACCGAGAACACGCCTTCGATGAACCGCGCCTGGTCGTCCTCGTCATCGCCGGGCAGGCCGCGGATCACTTCACCGAAAGGTAGTTTCGACAGGATCGCGACGCCGTTGAAGCCCTTTTGGCCGTGCGTCTCGATATTGTAGCCGAGCGCTTCGACCTCGGCACGGGGGAACCCTTCGTCGACCGTCTTGATCTCCTGGAGGCAGACGATGTCGGGCTGGCTCTCCTTGAGCCACGCGACGAGATTCTCGATGCGTGCCTTGACGCCGTTGATGTTCCAGGTGGCGATCTTCATCGCGGTCAGATCGAGAAGCTGGTGCCGCAGCCGCAGGAGGCGACCGCGTTCGGATTCCTGATCTGGAAGGACTGGCCCATCAGGTCGTCGACGAAGTCGATCACCGAACCGCCCATGTAGATAAGCGACAGCTCGTCGATCAGGATCGTCGCGCCGTTCTTCTCGATGGCGATATCGTCTTCGTTGCGGCCGTCGACCAGGTCGAACTTGTAGGAGAAGCCTGAGCAGCCGCCGCCCTCGACGGACACGCGAAGCGCCGACTTGCCCGGCTCCTTCGCAACGATCTTGGCGACGCGCGACGCCGCGGCGTCCGTCACGTCGATGCCCTTCATGGCAGTCTTGGCGTCCGTGCCCATGGCGTCACCTTGCATTCGTCTCTCAGCAATAGGTATGAAGCGCCACCATCCAAGTCAACCAGCGGCGGGTCGCCATGTCCGGGGAGAACAGCACCTTCGAGGGCATCGGCTTCGGTTACCGCCCGCGGGCTGCCTATGCCAGCGACCCGGCGCGGTCGCGGGGGCGCTTCTACGAAGAGACGGAAAGCCCGACGCGCTCGCCTTTCCAGCGCGATCGCGACAGGATCATCCATTCGACCGCCTTCCGGCGGCTCAAGCACAAGACCCAGGTCTTCATCGCCCATGAAGGCGACCATTACCGCACTCGGCTGACGCATTCGATCGAGGTGGCGCAGATCGCCCGCGCGCTGGCCAGGGCACTACGAGCCGACGAGGATCTCGCCGAGGCGGTGGCGCTGGTCCACGATTTCGGCCACACGCCGTTCGGGCATACGGGCGAGGACACGCTGAATGAGTGCATGGCCGAGTTCGGCGGCTTCGACCACAATGCACAGGCGCTGCGGGTCGTGACCAAGCTGGAGCGCCGCTATGCCGAGTTCGACGGCCTCAACCTGACCTGGGAGACGCTGGAAGGGCTCGTGAAGCACAACGGGCCGCTGGTCAATGCGGCGGGCAAGGGGCTGAAGGGGCCGGTGCCGCGCTCGATCCGCGACTTCAACACGCTCTACGACCTTCATCTTGCGGAACATGCCGGGCTCGAGGCGCAGTGCGCGGCGATCGCCGACGACATTGCCTACAATGCGCATGACATCGACGACGGGCTGAGGTCCGGCCTTTTGAAGCTCGACGCACTTGAAGAGGTGAGCCTGCCGGCCGGAATTCTCGGCGAGGTGCGCCGTCTCTATCCGGCGCTCGATCCGGTGCGGACGGGGCATGAACTCGTGCGGCGCCAGATCACGCGCATGGTGGAAGATGTGATCGTGACGGCGCAGCAGAGGCTTACCGAGACAAAGCCCGGCAGCGCCGATGACATCCGCAGGGCAGGGCGGGCCATGGTGGTGTTCTCGCCGGACATGACCGCGCAGGAGGCCGAGTTGAAGGCCTTCCTCTACCGCAATCTCTACCGCAACCCGACCGTGATGGCGGTGCGCGCGGAGGCGGACCGTGTGCTGCGCGAACTCTTCGCCCGTTACATGACCGATCCGGGCGAGATGCCGGAAGGCTGGCGCGGCGTGCTCGCCAATGCCACCGAAACGATCAAGGCGCGCCATGTGGCGGATTTCCTCGCCGGCATGACGGACACCTATGCGCTCAAGGAGCATCGGCGCCTGTTTGACCACACCCCCGATTTGGGATAGGCGCAGCCGCGGCCCCGGCCAGCGGTGCCGGGCCTGCGGAATACTTCGATACGGACGATGCGATGAACATTTTCGCCGACTTCAACGCGCGGATCAGGACGGTGGTGGACGCTCTCGCGCTCACGCCCAAGGACGGCGGCGCGCTGGACACCAGCCGCGTCACGGTCGAGCCGCCGCGAGATGCCTCGCACGGCGACCTCGCCACGAACGCGGCGATGGTGCTCGCCAAGGGCGTCGGCGAGAATCCGCGCGCGCTGGCGGAGAAGATCGCCGGCGCCCTGCGCAGCGATGCCGACATTGCCTCGGTCGAGGTCGCCGGTCCGGGCTTTATCAATCTCCGTCTCTCGGACGGCTTCTGGCACGGGACGCTGAAGGCGATGCTGGCGGCCGGCGCCGACTATGGCCGATCGCAGGTGGGCGCCGGCCGCAAGACCAATGTCGAATATGTGTCGGCCAACCCGACCGGGCCGATGCATGTCGGCCATTGCCGCGGCGCTGTGGTGGGCGACGTGCTCGCCAACCTTCTCGCCTTCGCAGGCTACGACGTGACGAAGGAATACTACATCAACGATGCCGGCGTGCAGATCGACGTGCTTGGCCGCTCGGTGATGCTGCGCTACCGGCAGGCGCTCGGCGAGGAGATCGGCGAAATTCCGCCCGGCCTCTATCCGGGCGACTATCTCGTGCCGGTCGGCGAGGCGCTGGCCAAGGAATTCGGCCATGGCCTCAACCAGATGCCGGAAGACGAGGCGCTGGCAATCGTCAAGGACCGGACCATCGACGCCATGATGGTGATGATCCGGGAGGACCTCGCCGCGCTCAACGTCCATCACGAGGTGTTCTTCTCGGAGCGCACGCTGCATGCCGACGGCGGCCGCAAGATCCGCACGGCGCTGAACGAGCTGACGATGAAGGGTCATGTCTACAAGGGCAAGCTACCGCCGCCGAAAGGCCAGCTGCCCGAGGACTGGGAAGACCGCGAGCAGACCTTGTTCCGCTCGACCGAGATCGGCGACGATATCGACCGGCCGCTGGTGAAGTCGGACGGCTCCTACACCTACTTCGCAGCCGACGTCGCCTATCTGTGCGACAAGTATGCGCGCGGCTTCAGAGACATGATCTTCATCCTCGGCGCCGATCACGGCGGCTATGTGAAGCGCATGCAGGCTCTGGCTCGGGCCGTCGGCGGAGACGCGATCGAACTTACCGTCCTGCTCTGCCAGCTCGTGAAGCTGTTCCGCGACGGCGAGCCTGTGCGCATGTCGAAGCGCTCGGGCGACTTCGTCACCCTGCGCGACGTGGTCGACGAGGTCGGCCGCGACCCGATCCGCTTCATGATGATCTACCGCAAGAATGACGCGCCGCTCGACTTCGACTTCGCCAAGGTGACGGAGCAGTCGAAGGACAATCCGGTGTTCTATGTGCAGTATGCCTCGGCGCGGACGCATTCGGCGATGCGGCAGGCCGAGGAGCAGCTTGGAGCCGCGCTGCCGGCCGTCGGCGACCTGGCGGCGAGGGCGCATCTGCTCGTCGACGAGAGCGAGATCGCGCTCATCAAGAAGCTCGCCGAATATCCGCGCCTGATCGAGGGCGCAGCGCTCGCTAAGGAGCCGCACCGCCTGGCTTTCTACCTCTACGAAGTGGCGACCGCGTTCCATGCGCAGTGGAACCGCGGCAACGACAACCCCGGCTTACGTTTTATTAAGGTTAACGACCCAGAATTGACCTATGCCAGACTTGGGCTGGTGCAGGCCGTTTCGGGCGTCTTATCGTCCGGGCTGGCGTTGATCGGAGCCGAGGCGCCCCGGGAAATGCGCTAGTTTCACGCGGAATACCTGTCACCTTTTGCCCACATTGCGCTGGTACGGCCACTTGTTCCTGGCGCCACGTCGGGACGGGTTTTGAGTGTGGGAAAAAACGATGGCAAGCAAGACCGTCTTGAAGGCAGCGCGTCCCTCCGAGTTCCCGGAGACCGATCCGCTGGCTGAACTCAGCCGCATCATGGGTCTGGCGAAGGAAGAGGCTGCAGCCAATTCGTCCGAGGCGGATTTCGGGATCGATCTCGAGCAGGAACTGATGGGCGAACTCTTCGGCAAGGAGCCCGCCGCCGACGTCGAGGCGCGCGCTCCGCAGCCCGAGGAGGGTGCTACGGAATTCGAGACGCTGCAGGCTGATTTCGACGATGCTTTCGCGGACATGCTGTCCGAGACGGCAGAGGAGCAGGCGTCCGAGCCGGTTGCTGCGACCGTTGAGACCGATGTGGACCTCCAGGCGATGGAAGTCGCGCTCGGAGACGATCTTGCCGATCTGGATGCCGCGTTCGAGGATTTCGACCTTGCCGCCGGGATGGACGAAGAGGTTTCGGCTCATATTGAGCAGGATGCCGTTGATGCCGAGGTGGACGACACCGTCGGACAGATCCTCGAAGGCATGGCCGTGGCGGATCATATCGACGATGTCGACCACGTAGCCGAAGAGGAATACGTCGCGGACGAGGGTCTGGCGGCGGAAGAGGATTTCGCGGCAGACGATATCATTGAGGATTTCGCGGCGTTCGTCGATGACGATGCAGTCATCGCCGAGGCGGAGGCTGAAATTGCCCCGCAGACCGTCGTGGCGGACGAGGTGGAACTGCGCGCCGAGGCGCCTGAGATGGTGGCGCAGCCGGCGGCGGTCGCTCCCGCGCCAAGCAAGCCCCTGTCAATCGAGGACGAGCTGCGCCAGCTTCTGGGCCGCACCGGCAATGCGCATGTGCTGCCGCAGTCGGACGCGGTGTCCGCGATCTCCGAGGAGGTCGCCGAGGCCGAGGCTTCCGCCGTCGAGGCGGCGGCCTCCGACGATACGTCGGCATATCATCCGGAGCCCACCTATGAGGAGCCGGCCGATTTTGTCGCCGTCGAGGAGACCGCGGCAGAGGAAGTCGTCGCGGCTGCCGAGGAAGAGGTGACGGCGGATATGCCGGCCTTCGACGATTTCGCTTTCGATCAGGCTGATCTCGATCATGACGATCTCGCCGCCGAACTCGAGCAGACGCTCGCCGGGGGCGAGGCTGAAGCTGTAGCGGTGGCAGAGACCGACGAGGAGCAGCAGTTTGCCGACGCCGAAATGGCGTTTGATCCAGCCGAGCGGCAGCTTGAAGCCGCCGCCGAGGTGGACGATGATCCGGTCATCGATCTCGAGGCCGAACTGGCACCCTATATCGAGCCCCAGCCGATGACGCGCGAAACCGCCGGTCCGTCGACGGAAGCCAAGCCCGCGACGCTGCGTCCGCTCACCTTCACGGAAGAGCGGCGTGCGGTGGCGCAGGAGCGTCCCGCGGCGCCGGTGTTCGACTGGCGCCAGCGCTATGCCGAAATGAAGTCCGTCGAGGCGGGCCGCTCCGAGCCGGTCGCTGAACGTGCGGCGCCGGTGCCGGCTGCTCCGGACCTGGACGATGCGGATCCGTTTGCGGCGCTCGCCGCGCTTGCGGCCCAGCCGCCGATCGTCCGCAGCCTCAGCCGCAGCAATCCGGTTGCCAACCCGAATGCCACGGCGCGGGAGACCCTGCGCCCGGTGACGGTCGCTCCGGCGCCGTCTGCTGCCCCTATCGCCGCCGAACCGGCGGCCGGGGCGCGGCCGGATTTCTCCTCGTGGCGGACGCAGGCTGCGCCGCAACGCGAGGTCGCCGCGGCAGCACCTGTTCCGGTGGAACCGCCGCGTGCGGAAGCACCGCGTCCCGCAGCTCCGTATGCAGCGCCGAAGAGCGACATGCCGCTTGCGCCGCGTGCCGGTCTGGCGGCTTCCGCCGCCGGCGGGGCGGCTGCATCGGCCTTCGCGCCGGCTCCGGCCGCAGCGAAGCCTGCTCCGCAACCGCAGCAGGTCGAGGATGAGTTTCCCGACCTTGCCGATCTGCTGGACGACGCCAATTTCGCGCCCGACATCGAGACGGTCGAGATTTCCGACCAGGCGGTGGCGCTTGCCGACGAACTGGATATTCCCGATTTCGCCTTCGACGAGCCCAATGTCACGCCCGTCGGATTCGACGATCTCGATGCGGACTTCGCGACGGCGTTCCAGCAGCTGTCGCGGGTTCCCGAGCCGAAGCCTACCCCGTCTGCCGCGAGATCCGTTGCCCAGCCCGATCCCGGCGCCGGCTACTATGTCGAGCGTGCTCCGGAACCGGCCCGCGCGGCCTATCCGAACCAGTATGCCGCGCAGCCGACGCAATACGCGCCGGTCACGGATTATGACGACCAGCTTGCCGGCTTCCAGCTCGATCAGGGCGGCGAGCCGCCCTATGCCGAGGACGACGACGCCTTCGCCGGAGATTTCTACGGCGAGGAGATGGAGAAGGAACAGCCGAAGCGGAGCCGCGGTCTGCTGATCGCCGCCCTGCTTGCAAGCGTTGCGGTGATCGGCGGTATCGGTGCCTATGCCTTCACCGGCGGCTCGGTCGGAGATGGTGCGCCGGCGCTCGTCAAGGCCGATCCGTCGCCGATCAAGGTCAAGCCGGAGAATCCGGGCGGGGCGATCGTCCCGAACCAGGACGGCAAGGTCTACGAGCAGGTGCGCGGCCAACCGGCTGCCGCCCCATCGCAGAACAAGCTCGTGTCGGGCGCGGAAGAGCCGATCGCGCCGCCGCCTGCAGCCCGCCCGGCAGCACCTGCGGTGGATACTGCTACCAACCCGCCGGCAGCCGCTGAACAGCCGACGGCCGCTCTGCCGGGCGTCGAGACTCCGACCGTGAAGTCCGAGGAGCGCGTGACGCCGGAGGAAACGGCGCAGGGCTCGAGCCTTCGCAGGAAGTCGCGGCGATCGCGCCGAAGAAGGTGCGCACCATGATCGTGCGTCCGGACGGAACGCTGGTGCCGCGCGAGGATCCGCCGGCGGTGGCGTCCGGCGAGACGACCGGCACCGCGATGGCGACCATGCCGACCAACGCCGATCCGGCGACGATGGCCGCGGCGCAGCCCGGTGCTCAGGTGCCTTCGGCCGTGCCCGGCGCGCGGGACGACGTGTCGATCTTGCCTCCCGACAGCGCCGCCGACGACAGCGCAACCGGCCTGCAAACGCCGGCCGCGTCCGATGTGATCATGCCGTTGCCACGTCCGAGCCGGACGGCACAGCCGGCTGCGGAAGAGCCTGTCCGCCAGGCGGCCGCCGCGCCCGCGCCGGTTCGCGCCGAGCCGGCCCCGCAGCCCGCGGCTCCGGCCGTCCAGGAAGCGAGCGCACCCGCTGCGACCGCGCCGGTGGCCGGCCTCTGGACGGTGCAGATCGCGTCGCAGCCTACCCGTGAGGGTGCCCAGGCCTCCTATGAGGACCTCGCACGCCGCTACGGCGGGGTGCTGGGCGGCAAGGGAGTGAACATCGTCCAGGCCGAAGTGTCGGGCAAGGGGACGATGTGGCGCGTGCGCGTGCCCGCGGCTTCCAAGAACGACGCCAACATCCTCTGCGCCAAGCTGAAGACAGCAGGCGGGAGTTGCTTCGTCACGCAGTGATCCTGATAAGCAGAAGCGGAATTCGACGGGCGCCTCGCGGCGCCCGTTTCCGTTTGGGCCGAGGAGGGCGGTGAGGTGCGGTCGAGAAGACTCGGTCCTGCAGGCCGCATCTCTCTGGAAGCGAGTGCCATGTGCAGCGCGCGCCGCTTTGCTCTAGACTCGTCGTATGACCGAATCAAAAGCCATGATCCTGGGCTGTACCCGGCCTGTCGCTTACTCCCGACGAGGCGGCGTTCTTCCGCGACGAGCGGCCATGGGCGTTCATCCTGTTCGCGCGCAACGTCTCGGAACCTGGCCAGATCCGCGACCTCGTCGGCGCGTTGCGCGACTGCACCGGCCGCAGCGATGCGCTCGTCTTCATCGATCAGGAGGGCGGGCGCGTCCAGCGGTTGCGGCCGCCGCTTGCGCCGAACTATCCGCCGGGTTCCGCGCTCGGCGCGCTCTACCGGCATGATCCGCAAGCGGGCCTGCGGGCGGCATGGCTGCTATCGCGTCTGCACGCCTTCGACCTGTCGGCGCTCGGCATCACAGCGGACTGCCTGCCGGTCCTCGACGTGCCTGTCGAGGGCGCGCATGACGTGATCGGCAACCGCGCCTACGGCAAGGACCCCGACACGGTTGCCGCCCTGGGCAAGGCGGCGGCGGAAGGCCTGCTTGCCGGTGGCGTGCTGCCGGTTATCAAGCACATTCCCGGGCATGGACGGGCATTTTCGGACTCGCATCATGCGCTGCCGGTGGTCGACACGCCGCTGGAGGAGCTCCGCCGGCACGATTTCGCGCCGTTCAAGGCCAATGCCGGCTTCGGCATGGCGATGACGGCGCATGTCATCTATTCGGCCATCGACCCCGAGCGGCCGGCGACGACCTCGCCGACGGTCATCTCCGACTATATCCGCGGCGAGATCGGCTTCGACGGGCTCCTGATGAGCGACGACCTGTCGATGAAGGCGCTTTCTGGGGATTTCGCCGCCCGCGCGGCCGCGAGCCTTGCGGCCGGATGCGATGTGGTTCTTCACTGCAACGGGCTGATGGACGAGATGGCGCCCGTCGCCTCGGCCGTTCCGGCATTGCAGGGCAAGGCGCTGGAACGGGCGAAGCGCGCAATGGCGCCGCTCGGCAGGACGGACGGGGCGGACGAACGCGCCGTTCGGGACGAATTCGCGGCCTATTTCGAGGCCGTCGCATGAGGAACGGGTCTTCGCGTGAACGAGCGGAGCGACAGCAGGGCTAAGCCCACGCCGATGGACCGCCTGTGGGCGGACAACGACGATCCGCGTCCGGACCCGGACGAGGCCCTTGTCGTCGACGTGTCCGGCTTCGAAGGCCCGCTCGACCTGCTGCTGCATCTTGCGCGCACCCAGAAGGTCGACCTCGCGCGGATCTCCATCCTGGCGCTGGTCGAGCAGTATCTCGTCTTCATCGACCGGGTGCGGAAGCTGAAGCTCGAGGTCGCGGCCGACTATCTCGTCATGGCGGCCTGGCTCGCCTTCCTCAAGTCGAAGCTGCTGATCCCGAAGCAGGCGGGTGACGAGGAGGAGAGCGGCGAGGAGATGGCGGCGATCCTGCAGTTCCGCCTGAAGCGCCTGGAGGCCATGCGCGACATGGCGGCGCGGCTCGTCAACCGGAACCGGCTCGGCCGGGACATCTTCGCGCGCGGCATGCCTGAAACGGTCGTGGTTGAGACGACGAACACCTATTCCGCCTCGCTCTACGACCTGCTCACAGCATATGCGGCGCAGCGCCAGCGCCAGGCGATCACCAATGTCAGGATTGCCAAGCGTGCTGTCTGGTCGCTCAAGGAGGCGCGCGACATCCTGATCCGCCTCGTCGGCAGGATGAAGGACTGGACGGCACTCGACCAGTTCCTGATCGAATACATCGCCGCGCCGCAGGAGCGTGCCACGGCGATCGCAAGTTCCTTCGCGGCGAGCCTCGAACTGGTGCGCGAGGGCAAGCTTGAAGTCCGCCAGGACGGCGCGTTCGCGCCGATCTACCTGCGCGGCGGACCGAAGGCCGACCGGCTGGCGGAGGTTGCCTATGACTGAAGGTGGGAACGCGGTCATGTCCGTCATGGACGACGAAGAGCCGGGCACGCGCGACGTGTTCGACAATCCCGCCACGCGGCTGCATCTGGCCGAGACCATGCGTATGGCAGAGGCGATCGTGTTCGCGTCGGCGGAACCCGTGTCGGAGAAAGCGCTCGCCGCGCGCCTGCCGCAGGGCAGCAACGTGCCTTATGTGATGTCCGAACTGCAGCGCATCTACGAAAAGCGCGGCGTCAACCTGATGCGCATCGGCGACGGCTGGGCCTTCCGCACGGCCGGCGACCTTGCCTTCCTGATGAACCGCGACGCGGTGCAGCAGAAGAAGCTGTCGCGCGCGGCGCTGGAGGTCCTGTCGATCGTGGCCTATCACCAGCCAGTGACGCGGGCCGAGATCGAGGAGATCCGCGGCGTCGAGACCTCCAAGGGCACGCTGGACCTGCTGATGGAGACGGGCTGGGTGCGGATGCGCGGCCGCCGCCGCACGCCAGGCCGCCCGGTGACCTACGGCACGACCGACGCGTTCCTCGACCACTTTGGCCTCGCTGAGATCCGTGACCTGCCCGGCATGGACGAGCTGAAGGGGGCGGGGCTGCTTTCGGCGCGGATGCCGTCCAACTTCCAGGTCCCCACGCCGATGGCCGATCCCGGCCTGCTTGCCGACGACGAGGACGAACTGACCGACATCGACCTCGAGGAGCTCGGCCTGTTGACACCCAAGGGCGGGGATGATTGACCGGACCGGCCGTTTCGCGGCCCGACCGGTCGAGGTGCTAGGATAGATGACGAACGCTGCGCAGTCCGCGGCCCGGGTGCCGGCCGGGGTGACATTCGCGGCGCGGCTGTCCTTCGAGAACATTTCGCACTCCTTCGCCGGCAATGGCGAGACGTTGTCCGACGTATCTCTGACTGCGGAGCCGGGCGAGGTGCTCTGCCTGCTCGGCCCATCCGGCTCCGGCAAGACGACACTGCTCAGGATCGCCGCCGGCATCGAACCGCAGACGTCCGGGCGGGTGCTGATGAACGAGCGCGAAATCGCCGGGCCGTCGGTGTTCCTGCCGCCGGAGAAGCGGTCAATCGGTCTGGTCTTCCAGGATTTCGCGCTGTTTCCGCATCTCACGATCCTGGAAAACGTGCGCTTCGGCCTGACGGCGATGTCGCGCGCGGAAGCGGACCGGGAGGCCGGGATCGCGCTGTCGCGCGTCGGCCTGCAGCAATATGCGCAGGCCTATCCGCATCTCCTGTCCGGCGGCGAGCAGCAACGGGTGGCACTCGCCCGCGCGCTGCGCGCCGCGGCCGACGGTGCTTTTGATGGACGAGCCGTTCTCCGGCCTCGATTCGCGCCTGAAGGATTCCGTCCGCGCCGAAACACTCGCCATCCTGCGCGAAAGCCGCGCGACGGCGATCGTGGTGACGCATGACGCGGAGGAGGCGATGCGCATGGGCGACCGCATCGCGCTGTTGCGCGACGGCAGGCTCGTGCAGACTGGAACGGCGGAAGAGCTCTACAATCGTCCAAACAGCCTTTTTGCCGCCGGATTCTTTTCGGAAATCAATGTCTTCGAATGCGAGGTGGCCGACGGGCGCGTGGCGACGCCGGTCGGGAACTTCGCAGCCGCCGGGCTTACCGATGGCGCGGCGGCACAGGTCGCGGTGCGGCTTGGCGGAATTTCGGCGGGAGAGGGCGATGCCGGAACGCCCGGCCGGATCATCTCGCGGCGCTTCCTGGGCGACGCAGAACTGTTCGAAATCCGGGTCGCGGGCGCCGATCAACCTGTACGCGCTCGTATGAAATGCGGCCAGGTACCCGGCCGGCCGGCGCGACATAACGCTCACGATTCGTGAAAGCGACGTGCTTGTGTTTGAAAGAGCCGGCAAAAACGCTTAGATCATGCCAACGAACTTGTTCGAAAGAGGATAGTCATGGGTTCCTTCTCGATTTGGCACTGGCTCATCGTGCTGGTCGTCGTGCTTCTCCTATTCGGCCGGGGCAAGATCCCGGAGCTGATGGGTGACATGGCCAAGGGCATCAAGAGCTTCAAGAAGGGCATGGCGGACGACGAGGCAGCCGATGCGCCGAAGACGGTCGATCATCGCGCCGACGAGACCGTGACGTCGGCTAAGGAGACCGTCAGCAAGACCTGAGCGGCGCCCTTTGGACGCTGCCCGATCTGACTGGCCGGAGTAATCGCCATGCTGGATGTCGGCTGGACGGAAATGCTTGTGATCGCGATCGTCATGATCGTGGTCGTCGGGCCTAAGGACTTGCCGCGCATGCTGCGCAGTTTCGGCCGCACGACCGCCAAGATGCGGTCGATGGCGAACGATTTCCGCCGGCAGTTCGATGAGGCGCTGAAGGAGGCTGAGCTCGACGACGTGAAGTCGTCGATCGACCAGCTCAAGGGCCTCAATCCGGCGAGCGACATCAAAAAGGCCCTCAATCCGATGGAAAAGGCGGCCGCCGATGTCCGCGCCGGGCTCGAGGCCGCGCTTAAGCCGGCTCCCAAGCCCACGGCTTCGCCGGACGTACACCCCGCCGAACCGCTGAAGGCCGGCACTGCGGCGATCCCGGGTGAAACAGCCGCCCCGGCCGCCGTCGCCGAGGCGCCGGCTCCGGTCGCATCCACCGCCGCCGAAGCGCCTGCCGCACCTGTCGCGGCCCAGCCTGTCGTTGCAACTGTTGCCCCGGCGAAGCCCAAGGCAACCCGCAAGAAAGCCGGAACCAAGGCGTGAGCACCGAAGACGACGAAATCGAGAAATCGTCAGCACCGCTGATCGAGCATCTCATTGAACTGCGCACTCGCCTGATTTGGTCGATAGGTGGCTTCTTCGTCGCGTTCCTCGGCTGCTTCTTTTTCGCCAAGCAGATCTTCAACCTGCTGGTGATTCCGTTCCAGTGGGCAACGCAGTGGGCGGGGCTCGATTCGAGCAAGGTCGAGCTGATCTACACCGCGCCGCAGGAATTCTTCTTCACGCAGATCAAGATCGCCATGTTCGGCGGCCTGCTGATCGCCTTCCCACTGATCGCGGCGCAGATCTACAAATTCGTCGCGCCTGGGCTCTACAAGAACGAGCGCCAGGCGTTCGCCCCCTTCCTCGTAGCGTCATTCGTGCTGTTTCTGATCGGCGGTGCGCTGGTCTACTTCTTCTTCACGCCGATGGTGATGTGGTTCTTCCTCGCCATGCAGCAGACTGGCGGGGACGGCCATGTCGAAATCTCGCTGTTGCCGAAGGTGTCCGAGTATCTCGGACTGATCATGACGCTGATCTTCTCCTTCGGTCTGGTGTTCCAGCTGCCGGTAGTGACGACGCTTATGGCGCGTGTCGGGCTGCTCTCGTCCGAGGGGCTGGCGGACAAGCGCAAATGGGCGATCGTCATCGCCTTCATCGTCGCCGCGGTGCTGACGCCGCCCGACCCGGTGAGCCAGATCGGTCTCGCCGTTCCGACGATCCTGCTCTACGAACTGTCGATCATCCTGGCTCGCTGGGTCGAGCGCGACCGAGAGAAGCAAAGGCTGGCACGGGAAGCCGCGGAGGCTGCCGAGTCAGCGAAGGCGCAGGCCGAGGCCAAGCCCGCCGAATAGGCGCCGGCGCGCGTTCAATTCTCGTTTCGAGCCTCGACACGATGCGCATCCGTATTGCGTCGGTCCGTTGCACGGTTTAACCCCCTGACCGTTCGGGTGAGGGGGCGATCTCACCGAAAACGCGTCAACGGAACAAATCATGCTCGACATCAGATGGATCCGCGAAAACCCCGACATCCTGGCCAAGGCGCTGATGAAGCGCGGCCAGTCGCAGGCGTCCGCGGAATCGACGGTGTCCGACCTGATCCAGAAGGACGAGGACCGGCGCGCCCATCTCGGCGAACTCCAGGTCAAGCAGGAGCGGCGCAACGCGGCCTCGAAGGAGATCGGCAATGCGATGCGGGCAGGGGATTCCGCCCGCGCAGAGGAGTTGCAGGCCGAGGTCAGGGGCATCAAGGAGTTCATCCAGAACGGCGAGGCGCGCGAGCGCGAGCTGGACAAGGCTCTGAACGACGCGCTGGCCGTGATCCCCAACATCCCGCTGGACGACGTTCCAGTCGGCAAGGACGAGCACGATAACGTCAAGGTGCGCGAATGGGGCACGGAGCTGATCACCGAGCGCCAGCCGCGCATGGGCAACAAGCCGAAGGAGCATTTTGAGATCGGCGAGGCGCTCGGCCTGATGGACTTCGAGCGGGCGGCCAAGCTCTCGGGCAGTCGCTTCACGGTGGTGCGGGGCAAGCTGGCGCGGCTGGAGCGGGCGCTCGGGCAGTTCATGCTCGACCTGCATACGAACGAGCATGGATATGAAGAGGTGCAGCCGCCGCTGCTCGTCAAGGACGAGGCTATGTTCGGGACAGGGCAGCTGCCTAAGTTCAAAGAGGATTTGTTCGCAACCGGGATCAGCGTTCCACTCAGGGAACGATTGCTAAATGCGATGATAGCAGGCACCGTTTCTGTCTCGGATATCGAGCGCTTGCTCGGATTCCAAGTAGACAAGCGGACATTCAACGAGATCCTCGATTTCGAGCTAACCCAACAACCGGACCGAAGAGAATTCTATCTCATCCCCACAGCCGAGGTGCCGCTGACCAACCTCGTCCGCGAGGAAATCCTCGACGCCAAGACGCTGCCGCGCCGCATGACGGCGCTGACACCGTGCTTCCGCTCGGAAGCAGGTTCTGCCGGCCGCGACACGCGCGGCATGCTGCGGCAGCACCAGTTCAACAAGGTCGAGCTGGTGTCGATCACCGATGCCGAGACGGCGGATGCGGAGCACGAGCGGATGACAGGCTGCGCCGAGGAGGTGCTGAAGCGCCTTGGCCTGCCGTTCCGCACCATGCTGCTGTGCACCGGCGACATGGGGTTCGGGTCGCGCAAGACCTACGACATCGAGGTCTGGCTGCCGGGGCAGAACGCCTATCGCGAGATTTCATCCTGCTCGGTCTGCGGCGATTTCCAGGCCCGCCGCATGGAGGCGCGCTACCGGCCGGAGGG
Organism: Mesorhizobium sp. J428; assembly: GCF_024699925.1. Taxonomy (NCBI): domain Bacteria; kingdom Pseudomonadati; phylum Pseudomonadota; class Alphaproteobacteria; order Hyphomicrobiales; family Phyllobacteriaceae; genus Mesorhizobium; species Mesorhizobium sp. J428. The sequence continues at coordinate 5,085,632 of NZ_JAJOMX010000001.1, read as the reverse complement.
CGAGAAGCAGACGCGCTTCGTCCACACGCTCAACGGATCGGGCGTCGCCGTCGGCCGCGCCCTGATCGCCGTCATCGAGAACTACCAGAACGAAGACGGCTCGGTGACGATTCCTGAAGTTCTGCGGCCCTATATGGGCGGTATGGAAAAGATCGAGCGAGCCTGAACATGCGCATCCTGCTCACGAATGACGACGGCATCCATGCCGAGGGACTGATGGTGCTCGAGCGCATCGCCCGGCAGCTCTCCGACGACGTGTGGGTGGTCGCGCCGGAGAACGACCAGTCGGGCTTCGCGCATTCGCTCTCGCTGTCGGAGCCGCTGCGCGTGCGCAAGGTCGCCGACAAGCATTATGCGCTGCGCGGCACGCCGACGGACTGTGTCATCATGGGCGTGCGCAATCTGATGCCCGAGCCGCCGGATCTTGTCCTCTCCGGCGTGAACTCCGGCTCCAACATCGCCGACGACGTGACCTATTCGGGCACTGTCGCGGGCGCGATGGAGGGCACGCTGATCGGAATCCGCTCGATCGCGCTGAGCCAGAGCTACCAGTTCCACGACGACGGCCGCGTCGTGCCGTGGCGCACGGCCGAATCTCTGGCGCCTGACCTGCTGCACAAGCTGATCGGCACGGACCTGCCCAAAGGCGTGTTCCTGAACGTCAATTTCCCGAATTGCGAGGTCGAGGAAGTCGAAGGCGTCGAGGTCACATCGCAGGGGAAATATGTGCACGGACTGTGGGTCGACGAACGCCAGGACGGGCGCGGCTTGCCCTATTACTGGCTGCGCTTTGGCAAGCAGATGAACGAACCGGTGAAGGGCACCGATATCCATGCGCTCGATGCGCGGAAGATCTCGGTGACGCCGATGAAGCTCGACCTCACCGCGCATGAGACGCGGGACGCGCTGGCGGCGGTGCTCCGATGAGCAACGAGACCCAGGCAGACCGCGAATCCTTCGCGGCGTTTCTTCTGCGCATGCGCGGCCGGGGGCTGGAGGACAAGGGCCTGATCGCCGCGATGGAGGCCACGCCGCGGCGCGGCTTCATCCCGGGCCAGTGGCAGGCGCACGCCTGGTCCGACCGCATGCTGCCCATCGAATGCGGCGAGGCGGTCGAAGGGATCGATTTCCAGGCCAAGATCCTTGCGTCCCTCACGCTAGAGCCGTCCCACCGCGTGCTGGAGATCGGCACCGGCTCCGGCTTCACCGCGGCCGTGATGGGGCGGCTTGCGGCGCGCGTGCTCACCGTCGAGCGCTACAGGACGCTGGCGACCAATGCCCGGCAGAGGCTCGACGCGCTCGGCATCACCAATGTCTCGGTTCGCCACATGGACGGGATCAACGGCGTGCCCGCGGAAGGGCCGTTCGACCGCATCATCGTCTGGGCTGCGTTCGAAGGGCTTCCGCGTACCTTCGTGGACCAGTTGGCGAGCGGCGGCGTGCTGATCGCGCCGATCGGTCCGCCGGAGGGCGTGCAGCAGATGGCGCGCCTGACCAAGGTGGGCAGCCGCTTCGACCGCGAGGATATCGCGACGGCTCGCCTGCAGCCGCTGGCCTCAGGGGTCGCGGCCGCAATTTAGTCGAATTTTCTTCAAGCCCCGCCAAGACTTAACCGACCAGTAACATTAACGCGCTTTAATCATGCCAGTTCGGTAACTGGTGTGCGGGTGTAGTCATGCGGTTCGGGTCGTTGCAGAAGAGTCAGCGCATTCTCGCGCGCGGCGCAGCGCTTGTCCTGGTCGGCGGTGTGGCCGCGGGATGCAGCTCCGGTGTCAGCCGATTCACTGACGACATTCTGACCGGTTCAACCGCCAATCAGCGCTCGATCGTCAGCAAGGACAATCAGCCTTTCCCCGCCGATGTCGCCGCCAGGCCCGCTCCCGCGAACGGCACCTATGCAGAATCGGCAGCCCGGACGGCGGTTGCGCCGCAGCCCGTGACGCGCTCCTCGCTTCCCCCGGTCGCCTCCGCACCTGTATCCAAGCCTGCGCCCGCGGTCGTCGCCGAGGCGCCGAGGGTGGACACGACTCCGACCGGATCGGTTGCCAGGGCTCCCGCTGCCCAGACCGAGGAGGCGCATCAGGGCTGGTCGCGCGCCGGCGGCACGCAAGTCACGCTCAAGGAGGGCGAGACCCTCTACAACCTGTCGAAGCGGTTCGGCGTGCCGGTCAAGGAAATCATGAAGGCGAACGGGATCGCGAGCGCCGATACGGTCACCGTCGGTCAGCAGGTCGTGATCCCGACCTATGTCTATTCCAGCAAGGCTCCCGTATCCGCGCCGGACAATACGCGGGAAGTGGCGGACGCCAAGTCGTCGCGCGGCGTGAAGATCGATGCGCCGGCGGATCTGCCGCGCCCGGGCAAGCGGCCGGAGAACCTGGCCGTGCTGCCGCAGCAGCCCAAAATCAAGGAACCGGTAGTCGAGACGAAGACCGCCGACAACAGCGCCGCTCCCGCCGCGCCGAAGCCCACCGCGCAGACGGGCGGCGGCTATACGGTCGCCGCCGGCGATTCACTTTATGCAATTGCCAAGAAGACCGGCGCGAAGGCTGCCGAAATCCGCAAGGTCAACAATCTCGGCGAGACGGCCAACCTCAAGATCGGCCAGAAGCTGATCATTCCCGCGGCCGGCCAGCAGGTCGCGCAGGCGCCGAAGGTCGATCCGGTAATCACCGGCACCGCCGGCCCTGCCAAGAAGGGGGCGAAGCCGGAAGCGGCAAAGCTCGCCACCTACACGCCTCCTAAGGCCGACAACAAGGTGATCAAGGACGCCGAGGCCGCGAGCAGCGAGGCCGCTCCGGATTCGACCGGCATCGGCAAGATGCGCTGGCCGGTGCGCGGCCGCGTCGTCGGCACCTACGGCAACTCGAACGGCGCCTCGTTCAATGACGGCATCGACATCGCGGTGCCGGAAGGCACGCCGGTCAAGGCGGCCGAGAACGGCGTCGTGATCTTTGCCGGCGAAGGACTGAAGGATTTCGGCAAGACCGTGCTGGTGCGCCACGCAGACGGCAAGGTAACCGTCTACGGCCATACCGGCGAGATCAAGGTCAGCCGCGGCGACACGGTCAAGCGCGGCCAGGAGATTGCCACCTCCGGCATGACCGGCAGCACCGATACGCCGAAGCTGCACTTCGAAGTTCGCGAGAACTCGAACCCCGTCGACCCGCAGCAATATCTCGAATAGCCAGGAAGAGCCTTAGCGCGACGTCCGGACCTCCAGCCCGCCGCGCCAACTCCGGTCCCGCCCTGCCTTTGATCTCGCTCCGGACACGTCCGGGGCGGCGCCAAAGGCAGGGCGGATTTTCATTCGGAGATGCGCTGGCCGAGCCGGCCGGCGAGATCCTGGATGAACTGCCAGGCGACGCGTCCCGACCGGCTGCCGCGGGTGGTCGCCCACTCCAGCGCCTCATGGCGCAGCGTCTCGGGCGTGACCTTGAGCCCGTAATGCGCGACGTATCCGTCGATCATTGCGAGATATTCGTCCTGGCTGCACTTGTGGAAACCGAGCCACAGGCCGAAGCGGTCGGACAGAGAGACCTTCTCCTCGACCGCCTCGTGCGGGTTGATCGCGGTCGAACGCTCGTTCTCGATCATGTCGCGCGGCAGAAGATGGCGCCGGTTCGACGTCGCGTAGAAGATGACGTTCTCCGGCCGGCCCTCGACGCCGCCATCGAGCGCAGCCTTCAGCGACTTGTAGGACGTGTCGTCGTTGTCGAAGGACAGGTCGTCGCAGAACAGGATGAACCTGTAAGGCTCGGCCTTGAGGAGGTTGAGCAGCCGCGGCAGCGTGGAGATGTCCTCGCGGTGGATCTCGATCAGCTTCAGCCTGCCCGCCGAGGGGCCTTCGCGGTTGGCGAGCGCGTGCGCGGCCTTCACCAGCGAGGATTTGCCCATGCCCCGCGCGCCCCACAGGAGCACGTTGTTGGCGGGCAGCCCGGAGGCGAAGCGCATCGTGTTGTCGACGAGGATGTCGCGCACCCGGTCCACGCCCTTGATCAGGCCGATCTCGACGCGGCTCACCCGCGGCACAGGCGCCGGATAACCGCGCTCCGCATCCCATACGAAACCTTCGGCCGCGGCAAACTCGGCCGGCGGAGGCGTCGGCGGCGCAAGGCGCGCGACAGCCTGGATGAGCTTGTCCAGCTTGGCCTCAATGGATTCCTGCGTCATTTCTCTTCCCATGTCTGCATGCGCCGGCACGATCCGGGCCGGGCAGGCGGCATAACACGCGGATTCGGGCGGGAAAAGCGCGCCTGCGGCGGCCGCGCGCGGTTGCATTGACGCCTTGACCGACTATATTCCGCCCACCTCGGCTGGCCCGCACGGACCGGCCCTTTGTCCTTTTCGGGAGTTCTTGATGTTCGTCACCCCTGCATACGCGCAGACCGGCGTCGCCGGCGGATCCGAGATGCTGATCAGCATCCTGCCGTTCGTGCTGATCTTTGTGATCATGTATTTCCTGATCATCCGTCCGCAGCGTGCGCAGTTGAAGAAGCGTGAGGAGATGCTGAAGAACATCCGCCGTGGCGACCAGGTCGTCACCGGAGGCGGATTGGTCGGCAAGGTGGCCAAGGTGATCGACGAGCGCGGCGAAGTCGAGATCGACCTCGGCAACAATGTGAAGGTCACGGCCGTGCGCGCGACGATCGCGGAGGACGGGCCAAGGGCGAGCCGGTCGCCAACCAGAACGCCAAGGGCTGAGATACGGCCCGCAGAAGGCCGGTCGAGAGGAACGGAAATGCTTCATTTCACACGCTGGAAGACCATCCTCATCTGGTTGACGGTGGCCGTCGGCGTGGTGATTGCCGCTCCGAACCTGTTTTCCAAGTCGTTTCTCGACGCGCTGCCCGACTGGATGCCGAAGCGGCAGATGACGCTCGGCCTCGACCTGCAGGGCGGCTCGCACATTCTCCTGCAGCTCGATCGCAAGGATCTGGTCGAAGAGCGGCTCGAAACCGCCCGCAACGACATCCGCGCCTCGCTGCGTGACGCGCGGATCGGCTACACCGGTCTGTCGGGCACGGCCAATTCGGTGCAGGTGAGGATCCGCGACGCGGCCGATGTCCAGAAAGCCAAGGACGCGCTCACCAACATGACGGCGCCGGTCGCGTCCGGCCTCTTTACCGGCGGATCGATCAGCGAACTCGACTTCGACGAGCCGGAGCCCGGCCTGTTGCGCTACACCCTTACGGAAGAGGGTATCAATTACCGGATGAGCTCCGCGCTGTCGCAGTCGATCGAGGTCGTCGGCCGGCGCGTCAACGAGCTCGGCACGACGGAACCTCTCATCCAGCGCCAGGGTGACGACCGCATCCTCGTGCAGGTGCCCGGCCTCCAGGATCCCGACCGGCTGAAGGACATCCTCGGCCAGACCGCGAAGCTGACGTTCCAGATGGTCGATTCGACCATGCCGGTGCAGGACGCCATCGAAGGCCGCCCGCCGGCCGGCTCGGTCGTCATGTATTCGACCGACGATCCGCCCGAGGCCTATCTCATCGAGACCCGTGTCATCGTCTCCGGCGAGAATCTCGTCGACGCGCAGGCCACGTTCGACCAGCGCACCAGCGAGCCGGTCGTGTCGTTCCGCTTCGACAATCGCGGCGCCACGCTGTTCGGCCAGGCGACCCAGCAGAATGTCGGCAAACTGTTTGCGATCATCCTCGACAACCAGGTCATCTCCGCGCCACAGATTCGCGAGCCGATCCTCGGCGGCACCGGCCAGATCTCCGGCAACTTCACCGTCGAGGGCGCCAACGACCTCGCCGTGCTCCTCAGGGCCGGCGCGCTTCCGGCGACGCTGACGATCATCGAAGAGCGCACGGTGGGACCGAGCCTCGGTGCCGACTCGATCTCGGCGGGCCAGTTCGCCTCGGCGATCGCGGCCGTTCTGGTGCTCGCCTTCATGGTCATTGCCTACGGCTCGCTCGGCATCATCGCCAATATCGCGCTGATCGCCAACGTCGCGCTGATCATCGCGGTTCTGACGCTGCTGGGAGCGACGCTGACGCTGCCCGGCATCGCCGGTATCGTGCTGACCATGGGCATGGCGGTCGATTCGAACGTCATCATCTACGAACGCGTGAAGGAGGAGCGGAGATCCGGCCGCTCCATCGTCCAGTCGCTCGACGCGGGCTTTTCGCGCGCGCTGTCGACCGTCGTGGACGCCAACCTGACCACGCTGATCGCGGCGGTGATCCTGTTCTATCTCGGATCGGGTCCGATCCGCGGTTTCGCCGTGACGCTCGCCATCGGCATCGTGACGACGGTGTTCACCGCTTTCACGCTGACGCGCTGGCTCATCGCGATCTGGCTGCGTCGCTACCGGCCGACCGAGATGCCGCAAGGCTTCGTCAAGCTGGTTCCAGACGACACCAAGATTCCGTTCATGTCATGGCGCAGATATGCGTTCGCGTTCTCGCTGGCTATATCGATTGCCTCCATGGCCCTCTTCTTCGTCAAGGACATGAACTACGGCATCGATTTCCTTGGCGGTTCGAGCATCGAGGTCAAGGCGATCCAGGGCGAAGGCGACGCGGCCGACATCCGTGCGCGTCTCGGCGAGCTGAACATCGGCGACGTGCAGGTGCAGGCGATTGGCAATGCGAATGAGTTCCTGATCCGCATCGAAGGCCAGGACGCCGGCGACAATGCCGAGCAGAGCGTGGTCGAGAAGGTGAGGGGAGAACTGTCGGGCGACTACGAGTTCAGGCGGATTGAATCAGTTGGACCGACGGTGTCCTCGGAACTGGCCTGGGCAGGAACGATCGGCGTCATCGCCGCGATGCTGGCCATGCTGGTCTACATCTGGTTCCGCTTCGAATGGCAGTTCGGCGTCGGTGCGATTATTTCGACCTTACACGACGTCATCATGATGATCGGCTTCTATGTGATCATGGGGCTCGAGTTCAACCTGTCGAGTATCGCGGCCTTGTTGACGGTGGTGGGCTATTCCATCAACGACACGGTGGTCGTATACGACCGCGTGCGCGAAAATCTCAGGCGCTACAAGAAGATGCCGATCGAGCAGCTGCTCGACCTGTCGATGAATCAGACACTCTCGCGTACCTTCCTGACCGGCATCACCACGCTGTTCGCGCTGATTGCGCTCTATCTGTTCGGTGGTGAGGTCATCGCCTCGTTCACCTTGGCGATGATTTTCGGCATTGTGGTCGGCACCTATTCATCGATCTTCGTCGCTGGGCCGTTGCTGATCCTGTTCAATCTCCGGCCGGGAATATTCGACCGCGACGAGCCGACAGCACCGAAGGCCGGCGCCGGGGCAACACCGACCAAGGCCTGAGCCATGGCTCAGGCTCCCACAGGCCCGGGTATCGTGATCCGCCAGGCGCATTTTCCCGGGCGTGCGCCGATCGACGCCTATGGCAATGGCGGGTTCCGCTTCGCGGACATGTCGCATCGCGGCTCGATCCTGTGTCTTCCGTCCGGCATCTATGGCTGGGAGCCGAAGGATCCGGCGGCGATCGACATCGACGACCTTGCGAGGGTCTTCGCGGAAAGCGACGACATCGAGATTCTGCTCGTAGGCATGGGGCGCGACCTGCGGCCTATCCCCAAGCCGGTGCGGGAGGCCCTGCGCGCGGCCGGCATCTCGTCAGACCCGATGTCGACGGGGGCGGCGCTGCGCACGTTCAATGTGCTGCTCGCAGATGGTCGGGCGGTTGCCGCTGCGTTGATCGCGGTCGAGTGAATGGCCTCTCTCGATTCATATCTTGCCGACCTCGTGCGCACGGCCGACCAGGACCGGTATCTGAGCGTGCTCTACGCGCCGGAGGACAGGCGTGACGCACTGCTCGCGCTCTATGCGTTCGACGTGGAGATCGCCCGGGTGCGGGACCTGATCTCGGAGCCGATGCCCGGCGAGATCAGGTTGCAATGGTGGCGCGACGTGATCTCCTCGGATGAGCCGGGGAGCGGACATCCGATTGCGGTCGCCCTTCTCAAGGCGATCGCCGACCACCGGCTGCCCAGGCAGACGTTCCTCGATTATCTCGAAGCGCGCGTCTTCGACCTCTACGACGACCCGATGCCGAGCCGGACGGATCTCGAAGGCTATTGCGGGGAAACAGTGTCGGCGCTGTTCCAACTGGCTGCACTCGTACTCGATCCCGCAGCGACGGCGAACGCGGGCGAGGCGTCGGGTCACGCGGGATGCGCGACAGGCATTGCCCGACTGATCCGGCTGATGCCGTTTCATCGCTCGCGAGGGCAGTGCTTCGTGCCGCTCGACATCCTCGCCGCTTCGGGCCTCGATCGCGACGCTTTCATTGCCGGAGAAAATCCCGCCGCGATGGCGGCGGCTGCGAGCGCGATGGTGTCGCTCGCGAGCGAGCACCTGCGTGCCTTCGATGCCGGGGTGTCCAACGTGCCGGCCTCGCTTCGCCCCGCCTTCCTCCCGATGGCGACCTTGCCCGCACGGCTCGGCAGGACCGATCCGTCCTCAGCCTACCGGAAGCCGACGCCCGATATCTCCGCGTTGCGCCGTCACTGGCTGCTGTTCCGCCGTGCCTCACGCGGCTGGTGATACTTTGACGTAAACGTCAAGGCTGCTATGCTTCGCCGAAGGTGCGGAACGAGACCCGCCGAGCCGGAGGAGCTTGATGAGTTTGCCCGTCCTCGCCGCCTTGGTGGTGGTCGGCATCAGCCTGATCGTGGCGCTGATCCATCTGACCGGCGGCAGCAGAAAGGCTTCGCTCGCGAGCGCAGACGTTGCGCGCGAGCGGTTCGCGCTCGACTATCCGAATGTCGAAGTCCGCGCCGTCCATCTGACCGCAGATCGGTGCTCGGCATTCCTGGAAACCGCGGACGGGCGCATCGGACTGGTCCATGCGATGGGTGCCAAGTTCCTAACCCGGCTGCTCACGCCGGCGGACGTCGCGTCCATACGGCGGAGCGGCGAGGCCTCATTGCTGGCACGCTTCCCGGACTTCACCTTTCCGGGCGCGGTGTTCGAATTTGAGAGCGCCGAGGTCGCTGACCGGGTGGCTGCAGCGCTGACACCCCGAACCATCGGCAGGAGGGCCGCCTGATGGAACAGTATTCCTTTCCCAACGTGACCGAGATCGCGATCCCATTCTTCGTGGTCGCGATCCTGCTCGAACTCTGGCTCGTGCGCACCGGTCGCGCCAAGGGCGAATTCGAGACCCGCGACGCGCTGACGAGTCTCCTGATGGGCACCGGAAACGTCGTCGCCGGACTGCTGCTCGGCTTCGTTTCGTTCAGCGCGCTGGCCTGGCTGTGGCAATATCGTCTCTTTGATCTCGGCCTGTCGGTCTGGGTCTTCGTCGCGGCCTTCCTGCTCGATGACCTGCGCTACTACTGGTACCACCGCATCGCCCATCGGGTGCGTTGGGTCTGGGCCGAGCACGTCAACCATCATTCGAGCCAGCACTACAATCTCTCGACCGCGCTCCGTCAGAGCTGGACGGGGCTGTTCACCGGCATGTTCGTGCTGCAGGCGCCGCTGGTGCTGCTCGGCTTCCATCCGGCGGTCATCGCCTTTGTGTTCGGCTTCAACCTCGTCTGGCAGTTCTGGATCCATACGGAGACGATCGGCAAGCTGCCGCGCTGGTTCGAGGCGGTGTTCAACACGCCGTCGCATCACCGCGTCCATCATGCGACGAATCCGCGTTACCTCGACGCGAACTACGCCGGCACGCTGATTATCTGGGACCGGATGTTCGGTACCTTCGTCGAGGAATTGGAGGAGGACCGGCCGCGCTACGGCATCGTGAAGAACATCGGCACCTTCAATCCGCTGAAGGTTGCGTTCCACGAATATGTCGGCCTGTTCAAGGACGCCTTCGCGCCCGGGCTGACACTGCGCCAGCGGCTCGGCTACGTCTTCATGCCGCCGGGCTGGAGCCACGACGGCTCGCGCGAGACCTCGGAAAGCCTGAAGGCCGACTATGTGCGGAGGAACCCTTCGGAAGCCGGCAAGCCGGGGCTGCCAAGGGCGGGGCAGGGGCTCAAGCCGGCGGAGTGAAGCCCACTAAGCCTTCAGTAGGTCCGCGAACGTCGCCTTCGTCCTCGCCATCTTCGCCTGCACCGCCGACATCAGGTCCGCCGGCCGCAGCATGCCGGCGTTCCAGGTTGCGATGTAATCGAGCCCGTCGGCGACCGAATGGTCGCGAGCATAGGCAAGGTTGCGCTTGATGCCGGCGATCGCGAGCGGTGATTTCTCGGCGATGTCGCGCGCGATCTGGCGGGAAGCCGACTGAAGCGCCTCGCGGTCGGGCAGGACGCTGGACAACAGCCCGATCGCCTTCGCCTCGTCCGCCAGAAAGCGCCGGCCGGTATAGGCCAGCTCAGCGGCGATCGATGGTGAAATCAGCTTTGGCAGGCGCTGCAGCGTGCCGACATCGGCTGCCATACCGATATGGATCTCCTCGATCGAGAAATGCGCCTCCTCCGATGCGATGCGCAGGTCGCAGGCGGTGATCAGGTCGATGCCGCCGCCAATGCAGGCGCCGTGGATCTCGGCGATGACCGGGAAGCGGGCGCGCTCGATCGCGTTGAAGGCATTCTGCAGCCGCAGGATCATGTCGCGCAGCGCGTAAGCAGCCCGGCCCGCCTCTTTCTGGAGCAGAGTGGCGACATCCGCGAAGGCGGCGAGGTCCATGCCGCCGGTGAAATGCTTGCCCTCGCCGCGCAGGATCGCGACGCGAACCGTCTCGTCTCGGCCGAGTTCGTCCATCAGTTGAGGCAGGTCGGTCCAGAAATCCGGCGTCATACCGTTGGCCTTGTCCGGCCGGTTCATGGAGAGAATTGCGACCGGCCCGTCGCGCTCGACGCGGAAGAAGGTGCTGGCAAAGCTCGACACGTTTTTCCCCCAATGTGATCCGTTACGGCTACTCGGCGGCTTTCAATTCTGACGTCATTCCCAGCCACGCCCTGCAATCCGTCAGCGCTCGGGCCGTGATCGCCTTTTTCTTGGCGATGGTCTTGTCCTTCCCACGGAAGCGGCCTTCGAAATCGTCAGGCTTGAGCTTCGTCCCGGCGGCGAGTGGCGGGAAAAGACCGAAATTGATGTTCATCGGCTGGAAGGAACGCTTTCCAGGCTCGTCGTCGGACACCAGATGCCCGCCGGTGATGTGTCCGAGCAGCGCGCCGAAGGCGGTCGTCGCGGGTGGCAGCGATGGCGCGCGGCCGATCCTGTCGGCTGCGGCGAAGCGGCCGGCGAGCAGGCCGATCGAAGCGCTCTCGACATAGCCTTCGCAGCCGGTGATCTGGCCGGCAAAGCGCAGGCCGGGACGCCCCTTGAGCTGCAGATCGCGCGCGAGAAGCGTCGGCGAGTTGATGTAGGTGTTGCGGTGCAGCCCACCGAGCCGCGCGAATTCTGCGTTTTCCAGGCCGGGGATCATCCGGAAGATGCGCGTCTGCTCGCCATGCTTCAGCTTCGTCTGGAAGCCGACCATGTTGTAGAGGGTGCCGAGCGCATTGTCCTGGCGAAGCTGCACGACGGCGTAGGCCTTGACCGTCGGATTGTGCGCATTGGTAAGCCCCATCGGCTTCATTGGTCCGTGCCGCAGCGTCTCGACGCCCCGCTCGGCCATGACTTCGATCGGCAGGCAGCCGTCGAAATAGGGAGTTCCCTCCCACTGCTTGAACTCGGTCTTGAGCCCGTCCTGCAGCGCCTGGACGAAGGCCTCGTACTTGCGCCTTGTCCATCGGGCAGTTGACATAGTCCTTGCCGGTGCCGCCGGGGCCGACCTTGTCGTAGCGCGACTGGAACCAGGCTTTCGTCATGTCGATCGTGTCGAAATGGACGATGGGCGCGATCGCGTCGAAGAAGGCGAGCGCATCGGCCCCGGTCTCGGCACGTATCGCTTCGGCAAGCGAGGGCGCGGTGAGGGGGCCGGTGGCAATGATCGCCTGGTCCCATTCGGCCGGCGGCAGGCCGGCTATCTCTTCGCGCACGATCGTCACCAGGGGATGTGCGGCGAGCTTCGCCGTCACTGCATCGGAAAAGCCGTCTCGGTCGACCGCGAGTGCCCCGCCCGCCGGCACCTGATGCGCGTCGCCGCAGGCCATGATGAGCGAGCCGGCAAGCCGCATCTCGGCGTGAAGCAGGCCGACAGCGTTGGTCTCGGCATCGTCCGAGCGGAAGGAGTTGGAGCAGACGAGCTCGGCGAGCCCATCGGTCTTGTGCGCCTCGGTGCCACGCACGCCGCGCATCTCGTGCAGGATCACCGGCACACCGGCGCTGGCGATCTGCCACGCGGCTTCCGAGCCGGCGAGGCCGCCGCCTATGACATGAATGGGTCTGTCGTTCATGGAGAGTGGAATAGTCGCGGAGGGCGCAAAACACAACGTCTCGCGGATTGCGTGCGTCGAGAGGGCCGAATAGTCTGCGCGGCATGCAGCACAGATTCAGCTTGTTCGCCATCCTCGCCCTCACAATGCCGCTGGCGGCGGGATGTGTCTCAACCTCTTCGAACTATTCGGCGGTAAAGAAGGAGACCACGGTCTCGAAGCTTTCCGTGTGCCACGGCTTCGATTGCCGCAACCGCACGACGCTCGCCCTGACTTCGGCGGACGCGAACCGCTTCGCGTCGATCATGGCCGGCGGAAAAGGCTCCGCGAACGCGGAGCGCCAGGCAATCGGCTCGGCGGTCGCCTATTTCGAGACCCGCGCCGGCCAGGCGATCGGCGTGCGTGATACTGCCAAGTCCACCATCGCCCAGTCGGGTCGCATGGGCCAGATGGATTGCATCGACGAATCGACCAACACCCGCACCCTGATGCTCTATCTCCAGGGGAGGGGCCTGATCCGGCACCACCGTGTCGAATCCAACGTCTCGCGGGGCATGTTCGTGGACGGCCGCTATCCTCATTCCACCGCGGTGCTTTCCGAACAGGGCGGGACGAGATGGGCGGTGGACAGCTGGTATGAGCCAATGGGCGGCAGGCCGGACATCATGCCGCTCGACCAGTGGAAGTCACGGGGCGTGATGGGCGAGCGCTAGGCGGCCCGTCTGCGTACGAAATTCGGGAGCTTTCCTCCGGAAACGAAAACACCCGCCGGGGGAGGAGGTCCGGCGGGTGTCTCGGTGGCCGTCGTTTGGGAGGAGGTAAACTCCGGCCGTATCTCACAGGGTCTGGGAGGAGGTAGACCCTGGCGAGATTTCTATATTCGTCAGATCGACTTGCGCGCGACGAAGGGGATGTCGCTGCGGGAAATGCCGAGATCGGTGAGTTCGCGGTTCGACAGGCGGTTCAGCTCGGACACGGTTTCCCGGTAGCGACGCCAGTTGCGGTAGTTGCGGATGATGTTCATTTCAGTGCTCGTTTCTTCTTTTTCGTATTCGTCTGTCTTTGTTACGAACCAGAAATAGGTGCGTTCGGCTCCGGTTCAAAGGGCAAATGTTGCATGGCAGCAATGCATATTGTGCAATGCACCATTAATGGCCGTTAACCGACGGCCGCAAAGCCGCCGCAATGGGACGGTTGCGATCCGCCGGACGGGCGACATCGCGCCGATACCTGCGGACGGTCAAAGGTCGAACGAAACTTGGGGAGATCCATGGCCGGGTATGTCGACAAGGTAGGGCAGGATATTGCCCGATGGGAAGCGAGGGGGCTCGTCTCCGCTGCGCTGGGCCAACAGCTCCGCGACGACGTCGCGGCCAATCATGGCAAGGGCATCGGCTTCGGCCAGGTACTCGCCGTCATGGCGGCGCTCTTGATGTCGGCTGCGATCCTCATCCTGATCGCCGCGAACTGGGAAGAGATCCCGCGTGTTGGCCGCGTCCTTGCCATCTTCGCGGTGATTGCGGGCGGTTATCTCGGCGGTGCCTTCCTCAAGCTCCGCGACCATGCGGCACTTTCCGAGGCGCTCTGGCTGGTCTCCGCGGCTGCCTTCGGCGGTGGTATCGCACTGATCGGACAAATGTATCACCTCAGCGGCGACGAGACGCAGGCCATCCTCGTCTGGTGCGTCGGCACCGCGCTGGCCGCTGCTCTGCTGCGCTCGCCGGTACTCGCGGCGGCGTCGGTTTGCCTTTCGGCGGCCTGGGCCGCCTGGCCCATCTTCAGCTTCAACCTCGAGGTCAATGCCTGGTATCCGCTGCTTCTCGCGGCTCTCTGGGCGGTCGCTGTCTGGACACGCAGCCTCCCGGCCCGGCACCTGATCGTTCTGTCGCTGGTCGCGCACTTCACGTTTCTCTATCTGGACACGGACCAGCTCCTGATCCCGGCCGTGATGGCGCTGGTCTCGGCAGCGGCGTTCGTTGCCTCGGTGCGCGGCGGGGAGATCGTCGACCGCCTCACCAGGCTGGGTGACGGCCTGGCGGCCGATGCGCTCATCGGCTTCCTCGTCGGCATGTTCACGCTGCAGTTCGTATTCGCTGACTCCGTGCCGATGTTTTCCCTGCTCGCAGCAGCGAACTTCGCCGCCATCGCAGGCGCGTTGATCATCGGCGGCAAGGCCGGCCGCAAGGTGCGCTGGCTCGCCTATCTCGGCTTCGCCGTGGAAATCTCGTTCGTGTACATCGCGACCGTCGGCACTATGTTGGGGACCGCCGGCTTCTTCCTGCTCGCGGCCATCGGTCTCGGCGTCCTGGCCTTTGTCATCATCCGTATCGAGCGCCGCATCGCCGCGAGCGCCACCGTTCAGGGAGCTGCGTGATGAAATCCTCCCGTTTGATCCTCGTTGGTGCGCTGCTGATCTCGGCGTTGCAGATCGGCTTCCTGTCCTGGAACATCGCCGGGCGGGCCGCGGTGCTGCGCAATGGCCAGGAGGTCCTGCTCAAGGTCCAGCCCGTCGATCCGCGCGATCTTTTGCGCGGCGATTATGTGCGGCTGGGATACGACATCTCGACCGTTCCGGCCCCGCTGTTCACGCCGCCGCCGACAGGGGACGGCGACTACGAGGCCAAGCCCGTCTGGGTTCTCCTGCACAAGCAGGACGATGGCTACTTCGGCGTGAAGTCGGCTGCCTTCGACAGGGCGCTTCTGCCCGCCGCGGAAGCAGGCGAGGTGGTGGTCTCCGGCATGGCATCAGGGGCTCCGGCGGCCAGTGGCAGCGCGTCGGTGGATTACGGCCTGGAACGCTTCTACCTGCCGGAAGGAGAGGGCAAGCCGATCGAAGTCGACATGCGTGTGCGTCCCTTCGCGGTGGTGGCCGCCGTCGCCGCCGACGGCTCGGCGCAGATCAAGCGTTTCCTCGACGGAGAGACGGTGCTTTTCGAGGAACCGCTCTATTGAGCGAATACGTCCGCTAGCCTGTGGATAGAATGGGGAAAACCGCCCTCGAAAAGGCGCTTTTCGCGGCAAATTTCCTTTGAACGCCACAATCGAGGTGATATAGAGCGCACGCTTCGGGGAGCCGGACGGGCTTTCTGAGCGGGTGTGGTGGAACTGG
The DNA here is from genome assembly GCF_024699925.1 of Mesorhizobium sp. J428. Classification (NCBI taxonomy): domain Bacteria; kingdom Pseudomonadati; phylum Pseudomonadota; class Alphaproteobacteria; order Hyphomicrobiales; family Phyllobacteriaceae; genus Mesorhizobium; species Mesorhizobium sp. J428. Next base: position 5,070,247 of record NZ_JAJOMX010000001.1, on the reverse strand, counting down.
TAGACACGCAGGATTTAGGTTCCTGTGACGCAAGTCGTGGGGGTTCAAGTCCCTTCACCCGCACCAACAGCCATTCAGGGCAGGATTTCCGTCAGTCGAAATGGCCGTGTGCCGTTCGAGCACAGGGATTTCGAGAGGACCAAAGGAACGAGTATGCAGATCACGGAAACGCTGAACGAGGGCCTCAAGCGCGAGATCAAGGTCGTCGTGCCGAAGAGCGATATGGAGAGCCGCCTCGTCTCCCGCCTCGGCGACGCGCAGGGCAAGGCCCGCATCAACGGCTTTCGCCCCGGCAAGGTGCCGCTCGCGCACCTTCGCAAGGTGTACGGCAAGTCGTTCATGGCCGAGGTCGTCAACGAGATCCTCAACAATTCGACCCGCGACATCCTCGCCGAGCGCGGCGAGAAGGCTGCGATGCAGCCGGAAGTCCAGATGACCGAGGACGAGAAGGAGGCGGAAGCCATCCTCGCCGGCCAGAAGGATTTCGAGTTCACGGTCGCCTATGAGGTGATCCCGGCCATCGAGCTGAAGGACGTCACCGGTATCAAGGTGACCCGCCAGGTGCTCGACCTGCCGGAGGACGAGGTCCAGGCGCAGATGGAGCGCGTGGCCGAATCCGCCCGCACCTACGAGCCGAAGAAGGGCAAGGCGGAAGAGGGCGACCGCGTCACGATCGACTTCGTCGGCAAGCTCGACGGCGTGGCGTTCGACGGCGGCGCCGGCACCGACCAGCAGCTCACCCTCGGGTCCAAGCAGTTCATCCCCGGCTTCGAGGAGCAGCTCGTCGGCTTCAAGGCGGGCGACGAGAAGACCATCACGGTCACTTTCCCGGAGAACTACCAGGCGGCGCATCTGGCCGGCAAGGAAGCGACCTTCGACATCACCGTCAAGGAAGTCGCCAAGCCCGGCAAGCTGGAGATCAACGACGAGGTCGCCAAGACGCTCGGCCTGGAATCGGCCGAGAAGCTGACCGAGATCGTGCGCAGCCAGCTCGAGAGCCAGTACGGCGCGCTGACCCGCCAAAAGGTGAAGCGCGAGCTGCTCGATGCATTGGACGAATCCTACCAGTTTGAGGCTCCTTCCAAGCTCGTCGAGGCTGAGTTCAACAATATCTGGCAGCAGGTAACGAACGACCTGCAGCAGGCCGGCAAGACCTTTGCCGACGAGGATACGACCGAGGAAGAGGCGCGCGCCGAATACCAGAAGCTCGCCGAGCGCCGTGTGCGCCTCGGCCTGGTTCTCGCCGAGATGGGCGAGAAGGCTGGCATCCAGATCACCGACGACGAGATGCAGCGCGCGCTGTTCGAGTTCGTGCGCCGCTATCCGGGCCAGGAGCAGGAGGTCTACGACTTCTACCGCAACAACCCGTCCGCGCTCGCCAACCTCCGCGCTCCGCTGTTCGAGGAGAAGGTCGTCGACCATCTCCTGACGCAGGTGAACGTCACCGACGTCAAGGTCTCGAAGGAAGAGCTGCTGGCTGACGACGAGGACGAGGGCGCCGAGAAGACCGAGGCCAAGAAGGCTGCGCCGAAGAAGAAGGCGCCGGCCAAGAAGAAGGCCGCCAAGGAAGACGACGCCGAATAAGCCCGGCTTTCCAGTCGCGCAAAGGAAGGGCCATCGCGAGGATGGCCTTTTTCTTTTCTCGACCGGCTGCGACTGGAGGCAGTTTCCTCAGAACAGGCGCAGGCCTTTCATCGAGGCATGGCCGTTCTTGCCGACGATGAGATGATCATGCACCGCGATCCCGAGCGGTTTGGCAGTCTCGGCGATCAGGCGTGTCATGTCGATGTCCGCCTTCGACGGCGTAGGATCACCCGAGGGGTGGTTGTGGACCAGGATGATGGCCGTGGCCGACAGTTCGAGCGCCCGGCGGACCACTTCGCGAGGGTAGACCGGAGTGTGATCCACGGTTCCCACCTGCTGCACCTCGTCCGCGATCAGCGCGTTCTTCTTGTCGAGGAAGAGGACGCGGAACTGCTCGCGCGGCTCGAAGGCCATGGCGGCGCGACAATAGTCGATCACCTGCGTCCATGACGACAGCACCTGGCGGCCGCGGATCTGGCTCTGCAGCATGCGCTCGGCGGCGGCCGCGACCAGTTTCAGGTCGAACGCCACCGACGGGCCGATACCCTTGACCTCGGCCAAAAGATGCGTGGGAGCGCCCAGCACCTCGGCGAGGGTGCCGAAACGGTCGAGCAGAGCCTTGGCCCGCGGCTTGGTGTCGGCGCGCGGCACGAAGCGGAAGAGCAGGAGTTCGAGAAGTTCGTAGTCGGCGAGCGCCGCGGGGCCGGAGGCGCGCATCCGCTCCCGCAACCTGTCGCGGTGGCCGTGAAAGTGCGGCTTTTCGAGTTGAGGGGCCTTACGCACGGCCTTGTCGAGGTTCGCCGGCGGCCCCTCGGCAAACAAACCGCGTTCGTCGATCTCGTCAGGCTGCATTCGTCTCCCACCCCGGACAGCGCCCGAGGCGGAAGACTAAGCCGGAAGGCCGGGCCGGTCGAGCCCCGCGGGCGACAGCGTGAAGATTTCGCAGCCGGTCTCGGTGACGCCGATCGTGTGCTCGTACTGCGCGGAGAGCGAACGGTCGCGCGTTACGGCGGTCCAGCCGTCCGACAGAACTTTCACATGCGGGCGACCGAGGTTGATCATCGGCTCGACGGTGAAGATCATACCCGGGCGCATCTCGACGCCCTCGCTGGGAGTGCCGTAGTGCAAGATGTTGGGCGCGTCGTGGAAGAGCAGACCGACGCCGTGGCCGCAGAAGTCGCGCACGACCGAGCAGCGCTCCGCCTCGGCATAGTTCTGGATCGCAGCGCCGATGACACCCGTGCGCAAGCCCGGCCGGATCGCGGCGATGCCGAGCATCATGCATTCATGCGTGACCTCGAGAAGCCGTTCGGCCGCGCGCTTGATCCGGCCGACCGGATACATGCGCGAGGAGTCGCCGTGCCAGCCGTCGAGGATGAACGTCACGTCGATGTTGACGATGTCGCCCTCGCGCAGCGGCTTGGCGTCGGGGATGCCGTGGCAGACGACATGGTTGATCGAAGTGCAGGACGATTTCGTGTAGCCGCGATAGTTCAGCGTCGCGGGGATCGCGCCGTGGTCCATGCCGTATTCGAAGACGAAGCGATCGATCTTTTCGGTTGGCACGCCGGGGGCGACGATGCCGACGAGCTCGTCGAGGCAGGAAGCGGTCAGACGGCACGCCTTGCGCATGCCTTCGAACGCGGCCTCGTCGTAGAGCCTGATCTGGCCGGTGTTCTTGAGCGGCGCCGAAGCGGCTTCGAGATAGGTGACCATGGGATTGTCCGGAGTCTGGAGATTGGCCCACATGTCGCATCGATGGCCGGTTTCTTCAACCCCGGCGCATCAGTGGGCGCTGAGGCGCGGCTGAAAGGGCGATGGTCGCGCCGGTCCTCGAAATCGATCCGGTCGTGTCTTCACCGGCCTTCTACAGCGAGAACGCGGGTGTGCTTCTTGAGCGAACGCAGAACGACGTAGATCGTGGCGCCGGAGAGCAGAAACGCCGCCCAGGCGACGTCGATGCCAACCTCGCCTTCGCCGAACGCCTCATGTGCATAGTCTATCGCGACCACTGCGACGATGATGGCGAAGAAACCTGAATATTCTCGGCGCAGCACGTTTCGGAAGGAAAATGGCAGCGTCGGTCGCGTCCACTGCGAGAGTCTCGGGAAAAACACGGGTACGCGATCCGACCAAGCGCGGTACTCGGCACCGAACTTCGCTGCGAGGAACTTCTCCTCTGTCGCGATGATACGTTCGAGGTAGATCACCAGGAACAGCACCATGATCAGCGTGAAGGCGAGGCTCTGCGTGAAGAGCGCGATCGCCACATAGGTGATTGCATTGCCGAGATAGAGCGGATTGCGGGTGATCGAATACATGCCCGTCGTGTTGAGTGTTTCGGCGATCTGTTCCTTCGTGTTGCGTCCCGAGGTGCCGCGCGGTGTGTGGCCTATGGTAAGGACGCGTATTGCCAGACCGAGGAACGCGAGCACGATGCAGAAAAGTTCCCACGCACGATCGGCGATCACGCCGAAATTCGCCTCAATCGGCTCCGGTGAACTTATCGCCCATATGCCGAGGGGAATGAAGGCGAGGAGGATGTAGCTGCGCCAGCGGAACAGCCAATTGCCTTGCGTCGCGATGATATCCGGTATCATGCCTTCCCCGATCAGCTGTGCAGCGTGGAAATTTGCTAGGGAGCGAATCGGGCGCGATTGTGACTGGTGGTCGCGACCTGATGACACCCTGAGAGGAGAGGAATTTGACCGCCACGAACGAGCTTGCAGGGCTGCTGATCCGGGCGGCCGGTCGCGATGACGTGCCGGCGCTCGTTGCCCTTTTCGCAGACGATGCACTCGGCGGACATGACGACACCGCCGACCCGTCGGCCCTGCCGGATTATCTCGCCGCCTTCGACTGGATCGCGGCGAACCCGACCAATGCGATCTTTGTGGCGGAGATAGACGGCGAAGTGGTCGGAACGTTCCAGACCATCCTCGGTCGCTCCCTGTCGGGCCGCGGCGCGATGCACCTGACTGTCGCGGCAGTGCAGACGAGGGCGGACATGCGCGGGCGCGGCATCGGAACCGCGATGCGGCGCTTCGCGATCGAGCGGGCAGGCGTGCTCGGCGCCTCGAAGGTGAAGCTCACATCGAACGCGTCACGCACCGATGCCCATCGCTTCTATCGCAGGCTCGGCTTTGCACAGAGCCATGCCGGCTTTACCCTTTCGCTTCGCTCCGAAGCGTCGGACTAGCGGCGCGGCAGTTTGCGCGTCGGCTGGCCCTTGCCTTGCACGCGCCGCGGGGCCATAAGCGGCAAAGCTTGAAGCGTTCGATATTCGCTCGATCCCGGGGCCGGCATGCTCAAATTCCTCACCCAGTTCTTCACCTGGTGGAACGGCCAGACACTCGGCACCCGCTTCCATACCTGGCGGCGCGGCACCGAGGTCGGCCGCGACGAGAACGGCAACATCTACTACACCGGCGGTGTCGATTCCGAAGGCAGGCAGCGCCGCTGGGTGATCTTCAGCGGCTATGCGGAGGCGACCGATATTCCGCCAGGCTGGCATGGCTGGATCCATCATCGAACCGACATCCTGCCGTCGAAGGAAGACTACAAGCCGCGCGAGTGGCAGAAGTCGCATCAGCCCAACCTGACCGGCACGCCGGCTGCGTATCGCCCGAAGGGCTCGATCCTCGGCCATCAGGAGCGCCCGCGTGTGACGGGCGACTACGACGCCTGGACGCCGGGCAACTGAGCATCGCCTTTTGTCGCCATATTTCGCGGCTACCGGAATACGTCGCGCGGCCATCGCTGGGATTCGGCCGACAGGGTGAGACATATATGCCTCCTTTCCTGAAAGCATCGATCGTCGCGGGCGCGCTGCCGATTCTCGCCTCGCTTGCCCACGCCCAGGAAGGCGAGGCCCCCGCAGAGGGGGCGCCGGAGGAACAGACCGTCGAGACGCCGAAGGGCCCGACCCGCATCTCCAATCCGGTCGCCGAGTTCACCGGCGTCGACAAGATTACCGGCCGGATCATCACCTTCGACGTCTACATCAACGAGACGGTGCAGTTCGGCGCGCTGCAGGTGACGCCGCGCGTCTGCTATTCTCGTCCGGACACGGAAGAGCCGAAGACCGACAGTTTCGTCGAGGTCGACGAGATCACTCTGGACCGCAAGATCCGCCGGATCTTCACCGGCTACATGCTGGCCGAAAGCCCGGGCCTCAATGCCGTCGAGCATCCCGTCTATGATGTGTGGCTGAAATCCTGCAAGCAGAAGTCCGAGGTTCCGGCGCCCGAGGCTGCGAAGACGAACTGATAGCTTCGTCGGTAGCGCTGGCTCGACGTCTCGATCTGGTCTAAGGGTCGAGGCATCAAGGGCGGAGCTTCAGATGCCGAGTTACGACGTTCTCGCCGCGTTCTTCGCCACGGCGGCGGTCTTCGCGTTCATACCTGGTCCGGCCATGCTGTATGCAACCGCGCAGACGCTTGCTGGCGGCCGCGTCGCGGGCCTGATGGCCAGCCTCGGCATCCATGTCGGCTGCTATGTCCATGTCCTTGCGGCGGCGGCCGGCCTGTCGGTGCTGTTTCACGCCGTGCCTGTGCTCTATCTCGCCGTAAAGCTCATCGGCGCCGCCTATCTCATATGGCTCGGGATTGCCCTGTTCCGCTCGCGAGGCGTCGACGGCACCGGCTTGCCGCAGGTGCGGCGCAAGTCCGGCCGGCGTGCCTTCGCCGAAAGCGTCACCGTGGAAGTGCTCAATCCGAAGACCGCGATCTTCTTTATGGCCTTCCTGCCGCAGTTCATCGATTCCGGCGCGAGCTTCCCGGTCTGGCTGCAATTCCTGCTGCTCGGAACGGTCGTGAACCTCATGTTTTCGCTCGCCGACATCGTCTGCGTGCTTCTCGCTGGATCGCTGCTCGGCCGTCTCCAGCGGTCCACCCGTGCGGTGAGACTGATGCAGCGTGCGGGCGGCGTGGTGCTGGTCGGACTGGGAATCAACGTCGCCTTCCAGCGTGCCTGACGCTGGAGAAGTCTTCAGAAGCGTGCTTCACCCACCAGCGCATCTTCCAGCAGCCTCTCATATTTGCGGCGCGGCACGTCGATCGCGCCAAAGCGCTTCAGGTGATCAGTCGTGAACTGCGTGTCGAGCAGGACGAAGCCGCGGGTGCGCAGGCGCTCGACCAGATGGACGAGGCAGACCTTCGACGCGTCGGTCTCGCGCGAGAACATGCTTTCGCCGAAAAAGGCGCGCCCCAGCGAGACACCGTAGAGCCCGCCGACGAGCCGGCCTTCGCGCCACGCCTCGACGGTGTGACAGTGGCCGATCTCGAACAGGTGGCCGTAGGCTTCACGGATCGGGCCGTTGATCCAAGTCGAGCGGCGAACGTCGCGCTCCTCGGCGCAGCCCTGGATCACGGCTGCGAAGTTGCGGTCATAGGCGATCTCGAAGCGCGCCTGGCGGATGATCTTGGCAAGGCTCTTGGGGACGTGGAAGGCGTCGAGCGGGATGACGCCGCGCATCTCGGGCCGGACCCAGAAGACCTCCGGATCGTCGGCGCTGTCGGCCATCGGGAAGACACCCGACGCGTAGGCCTTCAGGAGAAGGTCGGTCGGGATTCTCTCTCGGGCGCATAGGGGCGCGACATGGCCTCGCCGCGTCAGCTTTCCTGGCTGGCGAGATGTTTTTCGAGCCAGTGGATGTCGTAGTCGCCATTGGCGATATCGGGATTGCCGACCAGGTCGCGGAAGAGCGGCAGGGTGGTCTTGATCCCGTCGACGACGAACTCGTCCAGGGCCCGGCGCAGCCGCATCATGCATTCAACGCGGTTGCGGCCGTGCACGATCAGCTTGCCGATCAGGCTGTCGTAATAGGGCGGGATCTTGTAGCCGGAATAGACACCCGAATCGACGCGGATGCCGAGGCCGCCCGGCGTGTGGAAATGCGTGATGGTGCCCGGCGACGGCGTGAAGGTGCGCGGATCCTCCGCATTGATGCGGCACTCAATCGCGTGACCCGAGAAGCGCACCTCGTCCTGCGTGACGGAAAGGCCGGCGCCGGAGGCGACGCGGATCTGCTCATGCACCAGGTCGATGCCGGTGATGGCCTCGGTGACGGGATGCTCGACCTGGAGGCGCGTGTTCATCTCGATGAAGTAGAACTCGCCGTCCTCGTAGAGGAACTCGATCGTGCCGGCACCGGAATAGCCGAGGTCGGCAATCGCGTTGGCGCAGACGGCGCCGATGCGGGCGCGCTGGTCGGCGTTCAGGGCAGGGGAGTTCGCCTCCTCCCAGACCTTCTGGTGACGGCGCTGCAGCGAGCAGTCGCGCTCGCCGAGATGGATGCCCTTGCCCATGCCGTCGCCGAATACCTGGATCTCGATGTGGCGCGGCTTCTCCAGGTATTTTTCGATGTAGACCGCGTCGTCGCCGAAGGCGGCGCCCGCTTCCGAGCGCGCCGTCTGGAGGGCCACTTCAAGGTCGGCTTCGGTGCGCGCGACCTTCATGCCGCGCCCGCCGCCTCCGGCCGACGCCTTGATGATCACCGGATAGCCGATCTCGGCGGCGATGCGCTTCGCTTCGCGCTCGTCGGAAACGGCACCGTCGGACCCGGGAACGACCGGAATGCCGAGCCGCTTGGCAGTCCGCTTGGCCTCGATCTTGTCGCCCATGATGCGGATGTGATCGCCCGACGGACCGATGAAGGTGATGCCGTGTGCCTTCAGGATGTCGGAGAAGCGTGCATTTTCGGACAGGAAGCCGTAGCCGGGATGGACCGCGTCCGCCCCGGTGATCTCGCAGGCGGCGACGATCTGGTGGATGTTGAGATAGCTTTCGCGCGACGGCGGCGGGCCGATGCAGACGCTCTCGTCCGCGAGCCGCACGTGCATGGCATCGGCATCAGCGGTCGAATGCACGACCACCGTTTGGATGCCGAGCTCCTTGCAGGCGCGGAGAACCCTCAGCGCGATCTCGCCGCGATTGGCGATGAGTATCTTCTGGAACATGGGCGCTAGCCTTCCCCTCCCTACTCGATCACGACGAGGGGTTCACCGTATTCGACAGGCTGTGCGTCCTTGAACAGGATGGCCGTCACCGTTCCGGAGCGCGGCGAGGGGATCTGGTTCATCGTCTTCATCGCCTCGATGATCAGCAGGGTTTGGCCTTCGCGGACCTGCTGGCCGACCTCGATGAAAGGCTTGGAGTCGGGCGATGGCGCCGCATAGGCAGTGCCCACCATCGGTGAGGGGACGGCGTTCTTCGACGTGTCGACGGAAGCGGCGGGAGCGGAGGTTGCCGCTGCGGAGGCCGGCGCGGCCACGGGGGGCGCTGCGAACTGGGTCGCCGGGGCATAGGCCTGCACGTTGATCTGGCGCGACACGCGGATGCGCAGGTCGCCCTGCTCGACCTCGATCTCGGACAGGTTCGTATCGTCCAGTATGCTTGCCAGGTCGCGGATCAGCTGCTGGTCGATACCGGTCTTCTTGGTCGACATATGGCGTTTCCTTATCGTTTGGTCAGATCCGCGCGGCAAGCGCCTGAAGCGCCAGAACGTAGCCGAGCGGGCCGAAGCCGCAGATCATTCCGGTCGCGACGGGCGCGATCATGGTCTTGTGACGGAATTCCTCGCGGGCGTGGATGTTGGAAAGATGGACCTCTGCGACGGGCAGAGGCTGGACGGCGCGGATCGCATCGTGGAGTGCGATGGAGGTATGGCCGTAGGCGCCGGGATTGATGACCAATCCCTTCGCCTTGGCGCCTGCCTCCTGAATCCAGTCGACCAATGTGCCCTCGTGGTTCGACTGACGGAACTCGACGCCGAGGCCCAAGCGGGCGGCCTCGGCCGCACAATCCTCGCCGATCTGCGCGAGGGTCTTGCCGCCGTAGATGCCGGGTTCGCGTATCCCCAGCATGTTCAGGTTCGGGCCGTTGAGCACGTAGACCAGTTTCGTCATTCAGCAATCCATCCAAGGACGGCAGCCGCGAGGCGACCGCCGTCTACCGGTCCGGCTTAAAGTGTGCGCCGCCAAGCGCAAGTGTCTTGTCGGGATGTCCACAAACGCGGGCGCCGATAGTGGGGTTTTCAGCAGGTTTCCTCGCCGCAGCCGCGCGCGAGCGCCACCTTTTCCTCCAGCACGGCCTTGCCGAGCGCACCGAATACGACCTCCTTGCCGACGACATAAGAGGGTGTGCCGGTGATCGCCAGCTTGGTGGCGAGATTGTACGTCTCCTCGAAAGCCGCGCCGATCTGCGGGTTCTCCATCTCCTTGCGCAGGGCCGCCTCATCGGCGCCGAGCGAGAGAGCGATGCGGAGCGCGCTTTCCTCAGTCGCGCGCGACATGCCCATCAGCGAGTGGTGGAACTCCGTCCACTTCTGCGGCATCAACGCGCGGAACGCCATCGATACGACGTGAGCCTTCTGAGAGTCCGGTCCGAGGATCGGGAACTCCTTGTAGACGACGCGGACCTGCGGGTCGTCCTTCACGAGGGACAGCATGTCCGGGAAGGCGCGTTTGCAGAAGCCGCAATTGTAGTCGAAGAACTCGACCAGCGTGACGTCGCCCTGCGGATTGCCGCCCCAGCCGTCATACTTGCCGTTGAAGATCAGGTCCTTGTCGGACGCGATCGTCGACTGCTGGGCGACGCGCTGCTTCTCCTCCTGCCTGGATTCGAGGGCGGCCTGCACCTCGACCATCAGTTCGGGATTGGCCAACAGATAGTCGCGCACGACCTGCTCAATCTGGGCTCGTCCCTCGATGGGCCCTGCGACGGCGGGAGGCGTCGCCGCGGCGATCGCCGGCTGCTGCTTGCCTGCATAGAAGCCGAAGCCGAGCATGGCTGCGGAGACCGCGACACCTGCGAGACCAAATGCGAGCGTCTTGCTCATCGTGCGACCCTGTCCTCTTTCCGACCCTGTCGGGTCATTTCCGCTTTTTTCCGGCTTCGCGGTAGTTGATGATATCCTGCGCGCGCAGCCAGCCGGGGGAACCCTGCTTCAGCTTGGTCTGCGCCCGCGCCGCGAAGATCTTCGCGTCGAGATACTTGCCGGAATAATATTCGCCTTCGGCGCTCGCGAGCTCCGCAAGCCCGATGTCGCCCAGTTGGCCATAGGCCTGGGCAAGCGGGCGATAGGCCGAAGGGTTCTCCCGATCGCGCTCTATGCCCTTGTTGATCTCCGTCACCGCCCGCTTCACGGCGTCCGGCGAGCCGACAGCGAGCAATGCCTGGCCGTAGCTGACGTTGATCAGCCCGGAGCGCGACGGATCGAGCTTGACCGCCTTGGCATAGGCGTCCGCCGCCTCCGAGGCGCGGTTCGCCTTCATCAGGATGTCGCCGCGCATCTCGTGGAAATAGGCGTTCTGCGGCTGCTGCTTGATCAGGGCGTCGATCTTACTGAGCGCTGCGCGGGGATTGCCGTAGAGATAGGTGGAGATGGCATCGCCGTAGAGGGCGGGGATGCCGCGTGCGTCCTTGCGGAACATGCGCGACGTGGCACCTTGGCCCCCGGTGAAGGCGGCGATCTTGGCGCGCATCATGTCGTGGCGCAATTGCAGGGCCGGGGGATCCATCGCGCCGAAATACTGGCTCTTCTGCGCGCGCTCAGTCAGATTGGCAATGCGGTCGCGCGGCATCGGATGGCTGACCTGGTAGGGATCGATGCGCGCACCGCTCAGCGCAAGCGCGCTCTGGAAGCGGCTGAACGTGGTCAGCATTCCCTTCGCGGACTGGCCGGTGGCGTCGAGATAGCGCAGTGCCGCGATGTCGGCCGCCGCTTCCTCGGTACGCTGGTAGCCGAGCAGGGTGCGCCGCGCCACTTCCGTGCCGCCCATGGCAATGCCGGTGCCGGCGCGCGCCATGTCGCCGGAATTAGCCGCAGCACCTGCCACCGTCGCACCGATGCCCAGCAGCGAGGCCACCACCGCCATCGTCCGGGCGCGCGCCAGCTGATCACGCAGCCGCTCCTGGTGGCCGTCGGCAAGGTGTCCGGCTTCGTGCGCGATGACGCCAATGATCTCGTTCGGCGTCTCCGCCGTCAGGAGTGCGCCCGTATTGATGAACATGCGCCGCCCGGCGACGAAGGCGTTGAAGCTGTCGTCGTTGACCAGAACGATGTCGACCCCGGCCTTCGTAAGGCCCGCCACTTTGAGGATCGGGCGGACGTAGTCGCGCACGAGCGCCTCGATCTCGGCGTCACGCACGATCGGAACGCTGCGCTGCTGCGCTTTCGCGGGCGGGGTGAACCAGAAAGACTGGACGGCGACTGCAACGGCGAGCGCGCCGTGCGCGAGGCGTCGCGTCAAGCTGCTGGTGTCTGTGAATGCGGTCATGTCGGGGGCTACACCTAGACGAGCAAGCAGACGATTAAAAGGCGAAACGCGGCATTCCTGAACTTGTGATCCCCACACCATTCCGGCAAATGTGCGGCGCGCCTCGCAGACCGGAGCATTCATGGTTATCAGCACCTCACGACGCAGCCGCATCGAGCCGTTCCACGCGATGGACGTTCTGGCCGAGGCGAACCGGCTCCGCCAGCAGGGCGTCGACGTCATCTCGATGGCGGTCGGCCAGCCGTCGGGACCCGCGCCGGCCGCCGTGCGCGAGGCCGCGAGCGCCGCACTCGCCCGGGGGCAGATCGGCTACACGGACGCGCTCGGCATTGCAGCACTTCGGCGTGCGATCGCCTCGCATTATGGCGAGCACTACGGGGTCGAGGTCTTGCCCGCGCGGGTTGTGGTGACGACGGGGTCTTCTGCGGCGTTCAATCTTGCCTTTCTCGCGATTTTCGACGTCGGCGACCGCGTCGCGATCACCTCGCCAGGCTATCCGGCCTACCGCAACATCCTTGCGGCGCTCGGACTGGAGGCGGTCGAGATCGAGCTCGGTGAGGAAGGCTATCTGACCGCCGATCTGTTGGAGGAGGCGCACCGCGCCGCGCCGCTCGCCGGCATCCTTTTCGCCAGTCCGGCCAATCCGACCGGAGCGGTTATTCCGAAGGTCGAGCTTGGCCGGATACTGGAAAGGACGCGCGCGCTCGGCATCGCGGCGATCTCCGACGAGATCTACCACCGTCTCTCCTACGCGGCGCCCGACGTTACCGCGCTCGCTTTCGGCGACGATGCGGTCGTCATCAACTCCTTCTCCAAATATTATTGCATGACCGGCTGGCGGATCGGCTGGATGGTTGTGCCGGAGGAACTGGTGCGGCCCATCGAGCGACTGCAGCAGAGCCTCTACATCTCGGCGCCGGAACTGTCGCAATTGGCCGCCTGCGAAGCGTTCGGGGCAACTGCAGAACTCGAGTCGATCAAGGACACGTATCGGCAGAGCCGTGCGATGCTGCTGCGGCGGCTACCGGAGCTCGGCTTTCGTATCGCGGCGCCGATGGACGGGGCGTTCTATGCCTATTGCGACGTCTCAGCCCATACCAATGACAGCATGGAGTTCGCGCGCCGCATGATCGCGGAGGCCCATGTAGCCGCTACGCCGGGGCACGACTTCGACGTTGCAAACGGCAACCGCTTCATGCGGTTTTCCTATGCCGGCAGCGTGCGCGAAATCGAGACCGCGATGCAGCGTCTGGGCGACTGGCTGAGGTGAAAGGGATGGCCACCGACATCGAAACCGTTCTGACCGAGATCGCCGCCGAAATGGCAGTGCGCCCGGACCGTGGCGACGTCGCGACCTATATCCCGCAGTTGGCCAAGGTTGACGTGGGCCGGTTCGGCATCGCCGTTGCGATGAATGACGGCCGGCTGATCGCGCGTGGCGATGCCGAAATTCCGTTCTCGATCCAGAGCGTGTCGAAGGTCTTCACCCTAACGCTTGCGCTCGGCAAGGTTGGCGACACGCTGTGGAAGCGCGTCGGGCGGGAGCCGTCCGGCAATCCGTTCAACTCTATCATCCAGCTCGAACACGAGCGCGGGATTCCGCGCAATCCGTTTATCAATGCGGGGGCGATCGTGGTTACGGACGTGCTTTTGTCGGGCCATCAGCCTCGCGAGGCGATCGGCGAGATCCTGCGCTTCATCCAGTTCCTTGCCGACGACGATACGGTCTACATCGACCATCAGGTGGCGGCTTCGGAACAGGCAACCGGGTTCCGCAACGTGGCGCTCGCCAATTACATGCGCTCGTTCGGCAACATCACACATGCGCCGGAAATGGCGCTGGGAGTCTATTATCATCACTGCGCGATCGCGATGTCCTGCCGCCAGCTTGCGCTCGCGGGCCGGTTCCTCGCGCATGATGGCCGCCATGCGGAGACAGGCCATTCGGTGGTTTCCTCGGAGCGCTCGCGCCGCATCAGTGCGTTGATGCTGACCTGCGGCCATTACGACGGCTCGGGCGATTTCGCCTTCCGCGTCGGCGTTCCGGGCAAGAGCGGCGTCGGCGGCGGAATCCTGTGTGTCGTGCCCGGCGTCGCCTCGATCGCCGTCTGGTCGCCTGGTCTCAACGAGAACGGCAATTCGAAACTCGGATCGATTGCACTCGAGAAGCTCGCCAAGGCGATGAACTGGTCGATCTTCGCGCCGAAAGCACAACTGCCGGCATAGGTTCTCGCTCGCGGCGCAGACAATCGATCGGGAGCAAATACGCAATGAAAAGCCCGCGCGGCCAACTGGCTGCGCGGGCTTTTCAGAGAAGATCAGCGATCAGAAGAAGCTCTTCCGCTGCCACCAGCCGGCGCGCTTGGGTTTCTCTTCGGTGCCGGCTTCCGTCACGCTCGAGCTCACCTTCGGAACGACCGGCGCGTCGATGTCGGTTGCGCCTGGACGCCGCCGAGACGGACGAGCCGGCTGCTCTTCCGCCGCCGGAGTTGCTGTCGGCTCGGCGAAGACGATTGCTTCCGGCTCGGCGGCGGCCGGAGCGACGGGCGCAACCTCGGCCTCCGCCGCCGCTGCGGCCTCCGCGGCCAAGGCAGCCTTCGTCTTGCGCGGCGCGCGGCGCGGCTTCTTCACGGGCTCCTCGACAGCCTCTACCGCTTCCGGTTCGGCCTCGGCCGCCGGAGTGATCGCCTCGGGCTGCACTTCCTCCACAGGAGGAGCCGCGACGAAGCCTTCTTCCTCGGCGAACTCGGTCGTGGTCTCGGTTGCAGCGTCCTCGCCGGTGGTCTCGGATTCGTCGCGGCGGTTACGGCGTCCGCCGCGCTTGCCGCGCCGCCGCTTCCTTGCACTGTCGTCCGCAGCTATGGCCTCGTTCTCGGGAGCCTCGGTCTCCTCGCCGCCCTCGTCCTCGGCCTCGTCAACAGCAGCGTCGTCCGACACTGCGTCATCCGATGCCGACTGTTCGGCCGGATGCGAACCCTGCTCGGCACCGTCACGATCGCGCCCGCCGCGGCGGCGACGACGGCGCCGGCGCTTGCGGCGCGCACCATCCTCGCCATCGCCTTCGTGGCGTTCGCCATGCGACTGCTGCGGACGGCGTTCCTCCGTCGCTTCGACGGCAACCTCGTCCTCGTCTTCGATCTCCTCGACGACGACGTCTTCCTCTTCGACAGGACCGGTGAGCGGCTGTTCCGTGATGGTCGTGACGACGGGGCGCTCGACCGGTGCACCGCGGGTGATCGCGTAGAGCTGGTTGCCGAGCGTCTCGTCCGCCTCGATCGAGATCGTCAGGCCGAAACGCTCCTCGAGCTCGGTCAGGTTGCGGCGCTTGTGGTTGAGCACGTAGAGCGCGGTCGCGGCCGGCGTGCGCACCGTGATGTGGTTGCGCGCGTCCTTGATGAGGAACTCCTCGATCGCGCGCACCACATGCAGCGCGACCGACGAATCCGACCGGATGTGGCCGGTGCCGCCGCAATGCGGGCAGGGCTTCATGGTCGATTCGAGCACGCTGGCGCGAATGCGCTGGCGCGACATCTCCAGCAGGCCGAAATGCGAG
This sequence comes from Mesorhizobium sp. J428, assembly GCF_024699925.1. Lineage (NCBI taxonomy): Bacteria > Pseudomonadati > Pseudomonadota > Alphaproteobacteria > Hyphomicrobiales > Phyllobacteriaceae > Mesorhizobium > Mesorhizobium sp. J428. The sequence continues at coordinate 5,054,830 of NZ_JAJOMX010000001.1, read as the reverse complement.
ATCCGGCCGACCTGGATGCGCGCGCGGTCGTTCTTCAGATGGTCCTTGAGCCGCTTCTCGACCGCACGGTTGTTGCGGTTCTCCTCCATGTCGATGAAGTCGATGACGATCAGGCCCGCAAGGTCGCGCAGCCTGAGCTGGCGCGCCACTTCCTCGGCGGCTTCCAGATTGGTGTGGAGCGCTGTCTCCTCGATCGAATGCTCCTTGGTGGAGCGTCCTGAGTTGACGTCGATCGAGACCAGCGCCTCGGTCTGATTGATGATGATGTAGCCGCCCGACTTCAGCGTCACCTGCGGCTGCAGCATGCGGTCGAGCTGCGCCTCGATGCCGTTGCGGGCGAAGATCGGGATCGGATCGCGGTAGGGCTGAACCACCTTGGCGTGGCTCGGCATCAGCATTCGCATGAAGTCCTTGGCCTCGCGGTAGCCGTCGTCGCCCGCGACCAGGATCTCCTCGATGTCCTTGTTGTAAAGGTCGCGCACCGAACGCTTGATCAGCGAGCCTTCCTCGTAGACGAGGGCAGGGGCGGTCGACTGCAGCGTCAGCGTGCGGACGTTCTCCCACATGCGCATCAGATATTCGTAGTCGCGCTTGATCTCGGCCTTGGTGCGGTTGGCGCCGGCCGTACGCAGGATCACGCCCATGCCCTGCGGCACTTCCAGATCCTCGACCAGGTCCTTGAGGCGCTTGCGGTCGACCGCGGAGGTGATCTTGCGCGAGATACCGCCGCCGCGCGCGGTGTTGGGCATCAGCACCGAATAGCGGCCGGCGAGCGACAGGTAAGTAGTCAGCGCCGCACCCTTGTTGCCGCGCTCCTCCTTGACGACCTGGACCAACAGGATCTGCCGGCGCTTGATCACTTCCTGAATCTTATGCTGGCGCCGGTTGGGCCGGCGCGGCGCACGGCTCGGCAGTTCCTCGAGCGCGTCCTCGGCGCCGACCGACTCGACATCGTCCTCGCCTCCGCCGGAGGTGGAGACTTCCTCGATATCGCCGCCGCCCGATCGCTCTCGTTGTTGCGCGCGGCTTCCTCGAGGCTTTCCGAGACCACGTCGGATTCGATCTCGGCGAGCATCGTCTTGCCGTCTTCCGACGCGTCTGACGAAGCAGCGGGCTCGTCGGCGGACTGCTCTTCGGAAAAGGCTGCCGTGTCGTCCGCCGCTTCAGTCTCGGCGAAAGCCGTGGGCGAGGCATCTTCCAACTCGGTCGTCTCCGTCGCCTCGCCATCGGCTTCGTCGTCGGACGACTTGGCGGAGGTCGCAGAATCGCGACGACTCTGGTCGCTGTTGCGGCCGCGGTTCTTGCCGCCGCGCCGGCGGCGGGACTTCTTGTCCTCCTCCTCGGCCTCGTCGGCTTCCGCGTCCTCGGCATCCGCCTTCAGCAGCGCCTGCCGGTCGGCCAGGGGAATCTGGTAGTAGTCGGGATGGATTTCGCTGAAGGCGAGGAACCCGTGACGGTTGCCGCCATATTCGACGAAGGCTGCCTGAAGCGACGGCTCCACCCGCGTGACGCGGGCAAGGTAGATATTGCCGCGAAGCTGCTTCTTGTCTCTCGATTCGAAATCGAATTCTTCGATACGATTACCGCGGGTGACGACGACCCGCGTTTCCTCCGGGTGGGAGGCGTCTATCAGCATTTTGTTGTTGGGCATGTATGTTTATCTCCCCGGCAGCCGGGAACCGCGCCAAACGCCGCAGCAGACGCTGCGAGGGGCGGTGTGGGGTCGTGCCGGACAATGGGAAGTCCGCGTTCGGGCCTATCGGCGCCGAAACTCCGACGTCCGCGGCCAGAGTGGCGCGGGAAGGTCCGGAGAGTTTCGTGATGGCGCCTGCAAACATTGCCTGGCCCGGCAGCTCCGTTTCAACCAAGGCCCGGGCATGCCGGACCAGCTCATTTTTGCTCATACAGAGCCGGCGCGAAACCGAGGCTTCGGCCGCTTTCCTCACGCAAAGGGTTCCGAATATCCCGAAACACCTTGAAGAAAATCAAGGAAGTCTCTTCTGCCGCTGTCGGAGCATCGGTCGCGATCTTCGTAGCCTGCATGGTGAGGGAATGCTGGCAACGCCGCCGCGCGGCTCCGGGCATTGAAGTGACCCATGGTTGCTTTTATGGTCTGGCAGGGGCGATGGCAACCCTGATTTCCACGCCGGCAAAGCGATGCCGGCGACGGTTTCCCGCAAAGGCCTCCGGCAATGCTTGGTTAACCAAATGCCGCTACCAATCATTAACGAACGCATGGACGCAACAGTTATGTAGGCAGGCCAACCGGCCGGAACGAGGGGAAGCGCGTTTGTCCAGTCTGCGAGGCCGTCTTTCGTCGCTTTCGAAGGGGTTCGGACGCCTGCTGGCATGCGTTCTGACGGTTCTCGCATGCCTGTCGCTCTCCGGCGCACCTGCTTCGGCCGAAGAAAAGGCCGGCGATCTCCTGCGCGCGACGCAGTTTACGATGGCGGGCGATGCGACGCGCGTGCGGCTGCTGGTTCATTTCGACCGCGAGCCGCTCGTGCGGTGGTTCCTGCTACGGGCGCCGCATCGTCTCGTGATCGACCTGCCGGAGGCGGCGTTTGTGATCGAGCCGGATTCGTTGAAGCCGCGCGGCCTGGTGCGGGAAGTAAGGTGCGGCCATCTCGACGCCGGCCGTTCCCGCATGATTGTCGGCGGGAAGGGGCCGTTCAAGGTCGAAGCGTTCGATGTACTCAAAAACGAGACCTCCGAAGGGGCACAGGCTCGTCGTGGACATTGTGGCCGCGAGCGAGCAGGATTTTGAGCAGGCCCTGCTTCTCCAGGCCGACAAGACCGGTTCGACCGCGGCGCCGAAAGACGACCGTCTGGGAGAGCCGGAAAAGATGGTCGCTCCGAAACGCTTCACCATCGTGCTCGACGCCGGCCATGGCGGCATCGACGGCGGGGCCGCCGGCCTGACGGGCACCGTCGAGAAGGACATCACGCTCGCCTTCGCGAATGAGCTGAAGCAGAAGCTCGAGCAGGAAGGCCGCTACAACATCGTGATGACCCGCGAGAAGGACGAGTTCCTGCGCCTAGACGAGCGTGTACGGATCGCGCGGCAGGCAGCGGCAGACCTGTTCATCTCCGTTCATGCGGATACGATCCGCGCACAGGGGGTGAACGGTGCGACGGTCTACACGGTGTCGGACCGTGCCTCCGACGAGGACGCGCGCGCGCTTGCGGAGCGCGAGAACCTCGCCGACCAGGTGGCCGGAATCGCCGTCTCGGACGAGAACCGCGACGTGGCGGACATCCTGACCGACCTGGTGCGGCGCGAGACCCATTCGTTCTCGCTCAGATTTGCGCGTACGCTGGTTGGGGAACTGTCGACGCAGATCGAAATGATCAAGAACCCCCATCGCTCGGCCGGCTTCCGTGTCCTGCGCGCTCCCGACGTCCCGTCCGTGCTTGTCGAACTCGGCTATCTGTCCGACGCCGGAGACGAGATGCGGCTCAAGGATCCGGAGTGGCGCAAGAAGGCGATCGGCAGTATCTGCGGCGCGATTGGTGCGTTCGCGGGCGATCGGGCCGGGGCGGGAGGATGACGTATCGGTTCATTCCGCGTTGCAGGAACGGCACAGCGGTGCCAATAAGTTGTTGTTCCTGCGTTGCGGACTGGACCTTGCCGCAATTTCCACACATGGCGCGCACATTGAGGCGACACGGCGTGGTACAGGCGGGCCGGGCGCCTGCGGGAATGATGTCGCCGGACTTGCGTAAGACCGGATCGAAACTGGAGCGAGCATGATTCGCCTGATCGGATATTTCTTCGGCATCGGCGTTGCTCTGGCCCTGCTCGTGGCCGGCGGCGTTGCGGTGTACCTGTCGCAGGTAACGAAGGACCTTCCCGACTACGAGGTGCTGGCCAACTACGAGCCGCCGGTCACCACCCGGGTGCACGCCTCCGACGGCGCCCTGATGGCGGAGTTCGCGCGGGAGCGGCGGCTCTATCTGCCGATCCAGGCCGTTCCCGATCGCGTCAAGGCGGCTTTCCTCTCGGCCGAGGACAAGAATTTCTACCAGCATCCGGGCGTCGACGTGACCGGCCTGTTCCGCGCCGTCGTCACCAACATCAAGAACGCCGGCTCCGGCCGCCGTCCGGTCGGCGCGTCGACCATCACGCAGCAGGTCGCCAAGAACTTCCTGCTCGATTCGACGCAGAGCTACGACCGCAAGATCCGCGAGATGATCCTCTCGTTCCGCATCGAGCAGGCCTATTCGAAGGACCGCATCTTTGAGCTTTATCTCAATGAGATCTTCTTCGGCCTGAATGCCTATGGCATCGCTGGCGCTGCACTCACCTATTTCGACAAGTCGGTGAACGAGCTGACCGTCGCTGAATCGGCCTATCTCGCGGCCTTGCCGAAGGGGCCGTCCAATTACCATCCGTTCCGCCACACGGACCGCGCCATCGAGCGTCGCAACTGGGTGATCGACCAGATGGTCGAGAACGGCTACGTGTCGAAGGAAGAGGGTGAGAAGGCGAAGGCGACCGGGCTGGACGTCAAGCCGCGCCGCAACGGCACCTATTTGTTCGCCGGCGAGTATTTCACCGAGGAAGTGCGCCGCGAGATCATCGCCCGCTACGGCGAGACGGCCCTCTACGAGGGCGGCCTGTCGGTGCGTGCGACCATCGATCCGAAGATGCAGGTCGAGGCGCGCCAGGCGCTGCACAACGGCCTGATCAAGTTCGACACGTTGCGCGGCTATCGCGGGCCGGAGAAGAAGATCGAACTCGGCGCCGACTGGGGTGTGCCGTTGGGCGAGCTCAAGGCGCTCTACGACGTGCCTGAGTGGCGTTTGGCGGTGGTGCTCGATTCCGACTCGTCGGGCCTCCGGCTGGGCCTGCAGCCTGGCCGCGAAGTGTCGGGCGACCTGTCGAAGGAGCGCGAGGAAATCAGCCTGTCCGTGGAGGACATGGGCTGGGCGATGCGCCATGTCGTGAACGGCCAGCGCGTGAAGGCGAAGTCGCCCGCGGACGTCCTGGTGCCGGGCGACGTCGTCTATGTCGAGAAGGATCAGGCGAAGGGCAACTGGATCCTGCGGCAGCGGCCGGCGGTCGAAGGCGCGCTCGTCGCGATGGACCCGCACACCGGCCGCGTGCTCGCCATGGCCGGCGGCTTCTCGTTCGCGTCGTCGGAATTCAACCGCGCGACGCAGGCGATGCGCCAGCCCGGCTCCTCGTTCAAGCCGTTCGTCTATGCGGCGGCACTGGACAATGGCTACACGCCGGCCTCAGTCGTGCTCGACGCGCCGATCACCATCACGCAAGGCAACCAGGTCTGGACGCCGAAGAACTACGGCGGCGAATCGGCGGGACCCTCCACTCTGCGCGCCGGCATCGAGCGCTCGCGAAACCTGATGACGGTCCGCCTTGCCAACGACATGGGCATGAAGCTCGTTGTCGAATATGCGGAGCGGTTCGGCATCTACGACAATCTGGCGCCCTATCTGCCGATGGCGCTGGGCGCGGGCGAAACCACGGTCATGCGTATGGTCACGGCCTATGCGATTATCGCCAACGGCGGCAAGGAAGTGAAGCCGTCGCTGATCGACCGTATCCAGGACCGCTACGGCAAGTCGGTCTTCAAGCACGACACGCGCTCGTGCGAAGGCTGCGTGGCAACGAGTTGGCAGGATCAGCCGGAGCCGGAGATCGTCGACAATTCCGAGCAGGTGCTCGATCCGATGACCGCCTACCAAATCACCTCGATGATGGAAGGCGTCGTCAAGCGCGGCACCGCCGTGATCCTGTCCGACCTCGGCCATCCGATCGCCGGCAAGACGGGCACGACCAACGAGGAAAAGGATGCCTGGTTCGTGGGCTTCACGCCGGACCTCGTCGTGGGCGTGTTCATGGGCTACGACAATCCCGTCCCGATGGGCAAAGGCTCGACGGGCGGCGGCCTCGCGGCGCCGATCTTCAAGGAGTTCATGCAGGTCGTGCTCAAGGACCAGCGCCCGGTCGACTTCCGCGTGCCGGAGGGCATGAAGCTCATCGCGGTCAACCGCAAGACCGGCATGCGCGCCGGCAAGGGTGATCCCGGCGCGATCATCGAGGCCTTCAAGCCCGGCACCGGCCCGGCCGACACCTATTGGGTGATCGGCTCCGACATGGCGGCGGGCTCGGCCGAGGAGATTTCCCCGTCGGCGAACCGCGCGATCCAGACCGGCGGTGGCGGCCTCTACTGACTGTTTCGAGCCGCGCGTCTTCGCACGGCGACTTCCCTCTACACCGGCGCGGACCATCCCTATGGTCCGCGCCGATTCAATTTCCCCACCGGCCCCTTGCAGGAAAAGACCAGCGCATGCGCGCAGAAACCGAGAAACGAGTCGACGAAATCAGGCAGGCCATAAGCCTGCTGAGGAGGCATCTTTGACTGGGATCAGGCAATCAAGAGGCTCGATTACCTGAACAACCGTGCCGAGGACGGCGAACTCTGGAACAATCCGGCGGAAGCCCAGGCCCTGATGCGTGAGCGCCAGGGGCTGGATGACGGCATCCGCGCCGTCCGCGAACTCACCAGCAAGCTCGAAGACAATATCGAGCTGATCAAGATGGGTGAGGAAGAGGGCGACGAAGCCATCATCCAGGAGGCCGAGGCGGCGATCCAGGCCATGTCGGGCGAGGTGCGCGCGCGCCAGATCGAGACGATGCTGTCCGGCGAGGCTGACGCCAACGACACCTACCTCGAAATCCACGCCGGCGCCGGCGGCACCGAAAGCCAGGACTGGGCGTCGATGCTGCTGCGCATGTATACGCGCTGGGCCGAGCGGCGCGGGTTCAAGGTCGAGTTCCTTGAGGATCATGACGGCGAAGAGGCCGGCATCAAGTCTGCGACCGTGCTCATCAAGGGCCATAACGCCTATGGCTGGCTGAAGACGGAATCGGGCGTCCATCGCCTTGTCCGCATCAGCCCCTACGATTCGAACGCGCGGCGGCACACCTCGTTCGCCAGCGTCTGGGTCTATCCGGTGATCGATGATTCGATCGATATCGAAGTGACCGAAGCGGATGTCCGGATCGACACCTATCGCGCGTCGGGCTCCGGCGGCCAGCACGTCAACACGACCGATTCGGCGGTGCGCATCACGCATATCGCAACGGGCATCGCGGTCGCCTGCCAGGCCGAGCGTTCGCAGCACAAGAACAAGGCTAAGGCCTGGGAGATGCTGCGCTCGCGCCTTTATGAGGAAGAGCTGAAGAAACGGGAGGCTGTCGCGAATGCGTCGGAAGCTTCCAAGTCGGACATCGGCTGGGGGCACCAGATCCGTTCGTATGTCCTGCAGCCCTACCAGCTCGTGAAGGATCTGCGGACCGGCATGGAGAGCACGAGTCCCTCTGACGTGCTCGACGGCGACATTGACGAGTTCATGGAAGCCTCGCTGGCCCAGAAGATCTCCGGAAGCCCCGGCGAAGCGGTTGCGGATATCGAGTAGTCCCTGCCTCCGTCGGACACGTCAGATCAGACCGGCGATTGCCTTGCCGGCCTTGATAAACGTCAGGGGATTGAGCGGCTTGCCGTCGCGGCGGACCTCGTAATGCAGATGCGGACCAGTCGAACGGCCCGTGCTGCCGACCCGGCCGACGATCTCTCCGGCCTCGATCTTGTCACCGACGGCAACGAGTATCTTGCTCATATGGGCGTAGCGGGTCGTGAGGCCCTTGCCATGGTCGATCTCGACCATGCGCCCGTAGCCCCCGTTCCAGCCGGCGGTAACGACGGTGCCGGCCCCCGAGGCGCGCACGCTCGAGCCCGTCGTTGCGCGAAAGTCCATTCCGGCGTGCAGGGCAGGGGTTCCGAGCAGCGGATCCTTGCGGACGCCAAAGGTGCTCGACACCTGCTTGCCGGGCGCCGGATTCGATATCGGCAGCTGGCGTGCCTTCTCCTTGACCGTGTCGAGTGCCGTGAGGGCCTCGTCAAGCTCGTCGACCACCGCGTCGAACTGCATGCTCTGGTCGAGCGGGACAAGCGGACCGCCGACCGAACTCGTCCCGTAGCCCTTGGCGATCGAAAGGCCAGCACCCTCCAGCGCATTGGAAATGGCGTCGGCTGTCCGGTAGGCCTTTTCGGTCATCGACTTCAGGCGATCCATCTGATCGGCCTCGATCGAGCGCAGCGACTGGTTGATCGAGACGAAAAGGCGATCGGCATTGTCGGCGGCCGAGAAATTCGCGCTGCCGCCGCGTAGGTCGGGCAGGAAGCCTGCGAGCGTCGCATGGGTCGTTGCATCGAGGCCGGCGCGGACGTCCGGCCGCGGCGCGGGCGTCGGAACAGTGTTGTCATTGGAAGTCTTCAGGTCTCCCGCGCTATCGAGCAGCGGTCCGATCTTGGCTTGGCGCGCGGCCAGCTCCTGCTGGCGGGAAATCAGTTCGCCGACCTTCTCCTCCATCATCTGCTGGTCCAGGAGCTGACGGCTGGTGATGCGGTCGACCTGGGCGCGCAGGGAGGATATGCGGTCCTCGTAGGCCTGCTGCATGCGCGCCTGCCGCGCAACCGTCGCACCGATCAGGTCGTCGCGCAGGACGAGATACGACGTCGCCAGGAGATATCCGACGGCGACCGCCGCGAGCGCCGACCCCGCCACGGCGGCCATCCATGGGCGGACGGTGAAGTGACGGATTTGATCGCCTCTGGCGATGATGACGGTGTGCGGCTCCTTGCGTTTGCCGAAAATCGTAGACTGACGGGACTGGCTCACCGGGTTCACTCTTCTCGTCTGGAGATGAGTGTGATTACACATTGTTAGGGTTAACAAAGTTTTCCTGGCGGGCCGAATTGCCCGGATTTTCGGCAGCCGAAGGGCTATTCGGCCTTGCCCAAGCTCCTCGCCGTGTCGAGAACCTCCTCTGCGTGCCCGGCGACGCGGACCTTTGGCCAAATCCTTGTGATCTTGCCCTCCGGACCGATCAGGAACGTCGTGCGCTCGACGCCCATATATGTTCGTCCGTACATGCTTTTCTCTTTCCACACGCCGTAGTCGTCGGCCGTCCGCCGGGTCTCGTCGGAAAGCAGGTCGACCGTGACCTCATGCTTGCTGCGAAAGCGCTCCTTCGACTTTGCACCATCCGGCGAAATGCCCACCACATCCACGCCGATGCCGTCGAATTCGTGCTTCAGACGCGAGAAGTCCTTCGCCTCGTTGACGCAGGCGTCCCCGCCGTCCTTGCAGAAAAAGTAGAGGACGAGCGGCTTGCCGGCGTGTTCCGCGAGGGATCCCGTGCCGCCTCCCGCCTTCGGAAGCTCGAAACCCGGAGCGGGGTCGCCTGTGTTCAGATCAGTCATAACTGCGCCCTTGTTGATGATTATCGGCCGGGTTTCGCGCATATAATGGCGGAGGAGGATTCGTCCATGTCCGTGACCGTCTCGAAGCCGACCGGATGACCCGTTGGAGCATGTAACCCCGAAGCACGAGAAGATACGATTCCGCCGCGACGAGATCGCCCGGTTGCACGAACTGCCGTCGGCATGCGCGCAGGAGCGCCTCGTTCCTGACCCGAGGATGGGGTTTCGGATCGTTCCCATTCTCGCCTGGACCTTGGCTGCGATCCTGCTCGTAGTGCTCGCCGCGCCCGCGGCCGTCTTTCTCTTCGGCATTCCAGGCATCGGCGGCGAAAGGATCCGGATCGAGGCCGAAGCCGCGCTGACTCGATTGGCCGGGTTCGACGTGGACGCAACGATGGGCGAGCCGCACCTGTCCGTCGACGCGTCCCGCTTCATCGCATTCCAGGTCGACGACGTCCGTATCAGTCGCGGCGCCGGCGGAGCGAACCTTGTGGAGGCCGGATCGCTGCGTTTCGGCCTCCGTTTCCTGCCGTTGCTGACCGGACAGGTCAGGCTTGGAAGCGCCGGCATAGAGGATGCGCGTATCAGCCTTTCCGCCCTCCCTCCAGGCGAGGGGCCTAACGCGACTTTGGCATCGCTGACGGATGCCGACGGACTGATCGATCCTGGACTGGTCATGAAGGCGGCATTCGCGGCCGTTCATCGCACGTTCGAAGCCTTCGACGCGGGGGCGACACGCAGGCTGGATTTCACGAATGTCGAGATCCTGCTGCCAGCGGGCGTTCCCGGCGGGACCCTTCATCTGGAACAGGCCAAGATCGAGCGCGGCCTTTCGGGCGCAATTTCGTTCGAAGCGGCGGCGAGCTGGTCCGGACGAACATTCCGGCTTGAGGGAACAGCGGATCGCGACGGGAAAGGCCTGCGGCCGGTGGCGTTCGCCACGTCGCTAACTTTCGAACGGGCAGAGTTCGAGCGGGATCTCACAAGCCTGAACGGAGATCCCAAAACTGCGATCATGCGCCTCGGCGGGGCCGCGCGCATTGATCTTGCGGGCAGCGAGGCGGAGGGGGACGGGGGGCAACTGCGGCTCGATGCGACACTCGACGATGCGGGCATCGTGTTCGCGAGCGGCGAATCCATGCGCGGCTCGGCCAGCATCGCCGCCTCCTTCCAGCCGGATGCGCAGAAGATCGAGATCGAGCGGGCGGAACTGGTGGCCGGCCGTTCGCGGTTCAGCGGGCACGGCGCGGTCGGGCCGGCACCGGCAGTCGAGGGAGAGGCCGCTCACTATCGCTATGAGCTCGTGAGCGACGGCTCCCTTCTTGCGCCCGAAGGATCGAGCGAGCCTGACCTGCCAATCCTCGCGCGGATTGCAGGCACGTTCGACCCCGTGACCCGGCGGCTGACCGCCCGCGACATCGGTGTGCGCACATCGAGCGGCCAGGTCATGGGAACCGCGATCGTCTCCTTCGTCGAGGGGCGCTCGCCGGGAATTGATCTCGCTCTGTCCGTGCCCGAAATGACGGTCAGCAACGTCAAGCAGATATGGCCCTGGTTCGCGGCCTATGGCGCGCACAGATGGGCGAACGAGAAGCTGTTCGGCGGCACGATCAAGAATTCGCGCCTCTCGATGTCGGTTGCGCCGGGCCGCCTCGGCAACGGCACGCCGCTGTCGCGAGACGAGATATCCGGCTATTTCGAGGTGTCGGGCACCCGCTTCGATGTGACCGGCCAGATCCCGCCGGTCCGCGACGGGGTTGGCTCCATCAGCTTCCAGGGCACCGATGTCGACGTGCGGCTCTCGTCCGGAACCGTCTTCCTGTCGACGGGGCGAACCGTCGCCGCGAGCAATGGGACCTTCGTCATCCGGCGTGCCGAATTGCCTCCAGTCATCGGGCAGCTCGACATCGACATTGCGGGCACGGCCGACGCGGTGGCGGAGCTCGCGAGCTACAAGCCGATCGATGCCATGCGACACCTTCCGATCGCGCCGGAGGACCTCTCCGGCCAGGTCAGCGGCAAAGTCGAGGCGCGCATACCGCTCCAGGCCGGAACCGACATGTCCAATCTCGGATGGGCGGTAAAGCTGTCCTACACCGGACTTTCGATCGCAAAGCCCTTCGAGGGCCAGAATGTCAGCGACGCATCCGGAACGATCGAGGTCGTGCCGACGGTGGCGGAGATCAAGGCGAACGCGAAGCTGAACGGGATGACCGCGACGCTCGACATTTCCGAACCGCTCGGCGACAGCGGCGTGGCGCGTAAGCGCGACATCACGCTCGTCATGGATGCCAAGACCCGCAACGCGGTCGCCCCGGGCCTCGAATCGCTTCTGGATGGTCCGGTGAGCGTGAAGATGTCGGGCGAGGGGCCGCGCGGCGTATCGTTGCGGATTTGGCAGACGCGCGTGTCGCCGTGCCATGGGCGGGATGGTCGAAAGGCCCCGGCATCCCCGCCAAGCTCTCCTTCGGTTACGATATCGTCGGCGGGGAGACGCGAATCTCTGACATCGAGCTGTCGGGCCAGTCCTTCTCGCTCGCGGGGTCGGCAACGGTCACCTCGTCGGGTCTGTCGCGCGCGCGGTTCCAGAAGGTGAAGCTGAACCGCAACGACGACATCTCGGTCGACATCAAGCGCGATGGTAACGGGTATGCGGTGACGATACGGGGCAATGTCTTCGACGCCCGTTCGCTGATCAAGCAAAGTCTGGAGGCTGCCGGCAGCGGAGGCGGCGGAGGGGGCAAGGATTCCGTCCAGGTGACGCTCGACGCCGACGTCGCCTATGTGGCGGGCTTCCAGAACGAGGCCATGACCAACGTCAAGGTCGCCTATCGGGGCTCGGGCTCGCGGATTCTTTCGCTGAATGCGTCCGGGACGACGGGCACCGGAGACGTGTTCACCGCGTCTGACCGCACCGAATCCGGACAACGCTCTGTCAAGGTCGAATCCGGAAATGCGGGCGCAGTGCTCAGGTTCCTCGACATCTACCCCTATATGGAGGGGGGAAGATCACCATGGCGCTCGGCGCGCAGGGGGATTCTCCGCTGCGCGGCCAGATCGACGCCCGCAACTTCACGCTGGTCGACGAGCCGCGGCTCCGCTCGATCGTCGCGAGCCGGCCGGCCGGAGATTCGCGGACCCTCAACGAAGCGGTCAAGGGAGAGATCGACACCTCCCGCGTCGGCTTCGAACGCGGCTTTGCGCAGATCGAGAAGGGCACGGGATATCTGAACATCGACAACGGTGTGCTGCGCGGGCCGACGATCGGCTCGACGTTCCAGGGCGCGCTCTACGATGCCAATGGCAACATGTCGATCACCGGCACGTTCATGCCGGCCTATGGCCTCAACAGGCTGTTCGGGGAAATCCCGCTGCTCGGCCAGATTCTTGGCAATGGTCGCGACCGCGGCCTGATCGGCATCACCTACAAGGTGGCCGGCAGCACCAAGTCGCCCCAGGTGCAGGTCAATCCGATCTCGGTGATCGCGCCTGGCATCTTCCGCTCGATCTTCGAGTTCAACTGACGCGCCTTTACCGCCTGAGGTGCCTCCCCGCGGCGTAGAGCGACACCGCAGCGGCATTGGAGACGTTGAGCGAATGGATCGGACCGGGCATGTCGAGCCGAGCCAGCGCGGTCACCGTCTCGCGCGTCTTCTGGCGCAGGCCCTTGCCTTCGGCTCCGAGCACCAGCGCGATCCGGTCGCCCGAGAGCGTGTCCTCGAAGGTCGAGGGGCCTTCCGAATCAAGTCCGATCGTGCGGAAGCCGGCCTCGTGAAGTTCATTCAGCGCCTCGGCCAGGTTCCGCACCTCGATGAGATCCAGATGTTCGAGAGCCCCGGAGGCGGCCTTGGCCAGCACGCCCGATTCCTGCGGGCTGTGGCGCGCCGTGACGATCAGCGCGCCGGCGCCGAAGGCGACCGCGGAGCGGATCACCGCACCGACATTGTGCGGATCTGTCACCTGGTCGAGCACGACCACGAGCGGCGTGTCGGCAAGTTCCGCCAGCGCCTTGGGCTCAAGCGGCCGCGCCTCGACCAGCGCGCCCTGGTGCACGGCATCGCTGCCGGTGATCTTGTCGATGTCGCGCGGCTCGACAATCTCGACCGGGAAGGGCAGTAACGTCGGGTCAGCGACGTCCATCCGCTCGAGCGCGTTGCGTGTGGCGAGCATCCTGGCGATCGTGCGGCGGGGATTGTCGATCGCCGCGCGCACAGTGTGCAGGCCGTAGAGCCGCACCAGCCCGTCGGACGGCGGATCGCCCGGCTTGACCGGCTGTCGTGGCCTGAAAGGGCGCGTGCCGCCGGCCTTTTCGTCGCGGTGGGCGCGGCGCAGCTTGGCGTAATGCGTGTCTTTCGCCGTGCGCGGCTTGTCTGGCTTGCTCATTCGCGGCTTATAGCCTGCGGACTCGAACTTGCCTATGCGGTCGGAGGCGTCATTTCGTTGCCCTTTTCCAACGCAGGCGTGTTGACAGTGCGGGGCCTTGCCGCCATAAGGCCCCTCGCTGATTTCGGGCCGCACAGGCGGTAGCGAAGTTCGCTCGTCGCTCGACCCTGTCGCAGTTCAGGAGGGGTGCCCGAGTGGTTAAAGGGGACGGACTGTAAATCCGTTGGCTCAGCCTACGTTGGTTCGAATCCAACCCCCTCCACCACTGCACGAGGTGTCGTCGACGTTGCGGGTGTAGCTCAATGGTAGAGCAGCAGCCTTCCAAGCTGAATACCCGGGTTCGATTCCCGGTACCCGCTCCAGATCGATTCCAATTGCTTATCGCTACATTTTTATCCATCAGTTGAACTGGTCCTGAGCGCGGCAGCCGGATATTTGACATCGGCAAGCCACCGTCTATCGTCCGGTGATGCTGCCGTTTTCTCATCTCTGGCCGTGGATCGGGCTCGGCCTGATGCTGATCCTGCTGTTCGGCCTGATCCGGGGCGATCTTCGCGGCGACCGGTCCGTCCCGCGCACAAGGGATATCGTCTGGCTGACATGGGCGGCCACTGCCGCCTACATGCTGCATCAGTTCGAGGAGCATGGCGTCGACGCGCAGGGCGTGCATTACGCGTTCCGCGGCGCACTGTGCGCCACCTTCGGTTTCGCCGACCCCGCCGAATGCAGCATTCCCGAATCCTTCATCACGGCGGTGAATATCCCGGTGGTGTGGATCGCCGGTCCGGTGTGCGCTCTTCTCGGACGGCGGTGGCCCGCAATCGCTTTCGGTTATTTCGGCGTTCTCGCCATCAATTCGATCGCGCATATCGCTCCCGCGATCGCGGGCGGTGGCTATAATCCCGGCCTTCTGACTTCGGTGCTGATTTTCTTGCCGCTCTCGTTCTGGACGATGTGGGTCGCCCTGCAGCGCCCCGGACTCGGCATTCCGGCGATCGCGGCGATGCTTCTGGGCGGCGTGATCCTGCACGCGGTGCTCTTCCTGTCGCTCAAAGCCTATCTGGACGGCAGGCTTGGCGCATACGCTTTGCTCGCCGTTCAGATCGTCAACCCGGTACTCTTGGTCCTCGTCTCCGGAATTGTCATGCTACGCCGATCGCCGCGACCCGTCGGGCGGTCTCCATAGATCTTCACAGGTGACCGAATCCTGTTCTGCCGTCCTTTTGGCGAATGAGCCGCTCCATCTTTGACGTTACCTTTCGACGGCAAGGAGTTGAACCGGGCGGTTCCACCCGACATGATGATGCAAAAATCCGGCGCTAAAGCTGGAATCTTGCAGGCGGCGGACGATAACCATGCCAATTGTGCCGTCGTTGCCGGGAGAGCGAATGCAGAACCAGATTCCGTTGTTCGGACCGATGCGTAACGCGCGGCCCGCTGTGGTGCCGCCGCTGACGGCGGCGCGTTGGCTGCTGGTGCTGATTGTGCTCGCTGGTGCCTACTTCTTTCACGGTTTCGTTGTGCCGGTGCTTGCCGCGCTCGTCATCGCCTTCGCGACCTGGCCGCTCTATCGGCGGCTGCTTAGGTTTTCCGGCGAGAACCGGTCGGTCGCGGCAACGCTCGCACTGCTGCTGATCCTGGCCTTCCTCATAGCACCGATCGCGCTGGTGGCGCGCTATGCGGTGGCCGAGACGCAGGAATGGGTATCCTGGGTGATCGCTGCGAACAGGACCGGCACGCCGACGCCAGACTGGATCGCGACGCTGCCTTGGGTCGGCGAATTTCTTGCCGAGCAATGGACGCATTATTTCGGCCATCCGGGCGGTTTCGGCGAGGTCGTGCAGCTCGTGAGCGGGTCGAACATCCGCAACATCTACCTGACCGTCGTCGCTGCCGGCGGCAGCGCGTTCTCACTCTTCCTGACCCTCCTGTTCATGCTGATCGCGCTGTTCTTCGTCTATCGCGACGGCACGCGCTTCCTGGGCCAGGTCGACCTGATCGGCGAACGCGTGCTGCCGGGGCGCTGGGACCGAATATCGCGCGTGGTGCCTGCCACCATCAGCTCCACCGTGACCGGCATGACCATCATCGCCTTCGGCGAGGGCATCGTGCTCGGTGTCGCCTATTACGTCGCCGGCGTACCGTCGCCGGTGACGCTCGGCGTCATCACCGGCGTCATGGCACTGATACCCGGCGGCGCGCCGCTGTCGATGACGCTGGTCTCGGTCTATCTCGCGGCGAGCGGCTCGCCCTTCGCCGGCATCGCGCTGTTCGCCTGGGGCACGATCGAGCTTTTCGTCGTCGACAAGACGATCCGGCCGAAGCTGGTCGGCGGACCGATCAAACTGCCGTTCCTGCCCACGATCTTCGGTCTGGTCGGCGGCGTGAAGACGATGGGTTTCCTCGGCCTTTTCGTCGGACCGGTGCTGATGGCCCTGCTGGTCGCGATCTGGCGCGAATGGATCCACGAGCTTGAAGTGACTGCCGCGGCCGCGCGGCCGGCGCTGGACGTGACACCGGCGCTCGAGCCGGAGGAACGGCCTGCCGAGGTCAGAACCTGAACGACCAGAACAGGCAGGCGAGCGTCGCGGCGACGAAGATCACGAGGCTTAGTCCGCGCAGGAGCACGTTGCGCCGCACCTCGTCGAGGAGGGGGTGGCTTACCACAATCGCCGGCACGAAGATGAACTGCCAGTCCAACAACTGCCACAGCGCGCGCGGCATGCCGAATGCGGTGCGTGCCAGAAGGCAACCGACGATGGTGGCGAACAAAGCAACGACGGTGAAGAACAGTCGATCCGTCGCGTTCAGCAAGACGAAGCTCGCCGCGCGGAGCGGCAGGATCATCAGGAGCGCGGCCGAGGAGAAGTAGAGCGCAGCCAGCGGGATGAAGCTGGCGGAACTCGCCAGCGATTCGAGGCGGCTAACGCCGACGGGGCCGAACGGATAGGCCTTCTGCGCCAGATAGAGCGACAAGGCCATCAGGACCGCCGTCAGAAGCGCGATCAGCGCGAAGCTCGTCAGTGTCTTTGCCATGATCGTCCTGCGGTCGAATCGAGGTGCGTTGTGTGGAGTGTGAACCATCGCCGCGCCGCGCGATCAACCGCCCGGAGAACAGGCATGACCAATGGATACGGCGGGCTGCGGCTGAAGCAGGGTCGTTATCCATTTGTGAACCATGATCGCGATAAGAATCGCCCACTGTCTGGAGTGGGTGTGTCATGGGTGATCGGGTTGAGTTGACGCGCAGGGGGTTCGTCCTTGCGATGGGCGGCGTGGCGCTGGGCGGATGTTCGACCAGCCTGGAAATGCCGGACCTCGGGATAGACACGACGACCACCGGCTCCATCCGTCCGAAGATCAGCGTCGACAAGGGTATCACCGATCCTGACCTGATGTATGCTTCGGTCCAGGAAGGAACCTTCTCCCTGCCGGCGATTCCCTATGCCAAGGTGCCACGGGAATTTCAGCGGCAGATCGTCCCGGATCCGACCGGCGAGGCGCCGGGCACCATCGTGGTGAAACTGGCCGAGCATCATCTTTACCTCGTCCAGGAAGGCGGCGATGCGCTGCGCTACGGTGTTGGCATCGGCAAGGCCGGCTTTGAATGGTCGGGCAGGGCGGTGGTTCAGCATAAGAAGCAGTGGCCCGTCTGGACGCCGCCGTCCGAGATGATCGCGCGCAAGCCGGAGCTTGAGAAGTGGCGCGGTGGCCAGCCCGGCGGCCCGGAAAATCCGCTCGGCGCACGCGCGCTCTATCTGTTCAAGGACGGCAACGACACCGGCTATCGCATCCACGGTTCGCCGGAATGGTGGTCGATCGGCCAGAACATGTCGTCGGGTTGCATCCGCATGATCAACCAGGACGTCATCGACCTCTACAACCGCGTCCCGCCGAAATCGACCGTCGTGGTGGCCTGACGACCGTCAGGCAGTTCATTTTGGAGCGCCGGCCTGCGCTCGTGCAAGCCAACTCCCTCCTGGCGGCCCGTTATACCACTCACCTCGCCGGGGAGATGGTACGCAGCGTGATCTGATCTTGCCCAGCGCCGATCTGGTGCCGGGCCCTTTTCCTGTTTCATCCTGTCTTCGACCGCACGCGCCAAAGGCCGGCCCGGTCGCGTCGTTGATCCCCCACTTTCCCCTGACCTGACCGACCGGGCATATTGTCAGCGCGGCGGAACGTCTTAAAATCACCATCCGAACACCTACATTCGTGTTCGAGTCCGGGCGCGAAGGGTTAGGTGGGCACAGGTGACGACAGGCGGGGCGCCAATGCGGTTGCAGAAACGGCGCATGCAGGCAGGTGAAAGCGACAAGGGCAACCCCGGACGAGGGACTGCCGTCATCACGCGCACCAAGCCGAAGACGAAGAAGCCCAGCCTCTACCGCGTGCTCATTCTGAACGACGACTACACCCCGATGGAGTTCGTCGTGCATATCCTCGAACGGTTCTTCCAAAAGGACCGCGAGGCCGCGACCCGCATCATGCTCCACGTTCACAATCACGGAGTGGGCGAGTGCGGGGTCTATACATTCGAGGTCGCCGAGACCAAAGTGACGCAAGTCATGGATTTTGCCCGTCAGCACCAGCATCCTTTGCAGTGCGTGATGGAGAAGAAGTGAAGTCCGTCAGCGTGGGCCTCCCACCGCGCCAGGACGGAGAAAGAGCGAGGTACTGAATGCCGGCTTTCTCACAAAGCCTCGAGCGTGCGCTCCATCAGGCGCTGACGTTCGCCAACGAGCGTCATCACGAATATGCGACGCTGGAGCACCTGCTTCTGGCGTTGATCGACGACACTGACGCGGCCGCCGTGATGCGGGCGTGCAATGTCGACCTGGACGAACTCCGCAAGACGGTGGTCAACTATGTCGACAAGGAACTCGACAACCTGATCACCGGCTATGACGAGGATTCCAAGCCGACGGCCGGCTTCCAGCGCGTCATCCAGCGCGCGGTGATCCATGTCCAGTCGTCCGGCCGCGAGGAAGTGTCCGGCGCCAACGTGCTCGTCGCGATCTTCGCCGAGCGGGAAAGTCATGCCGCCTATTTCCTGCAGGAACAGCAGATGACCCGCTACGACGCGGTCAACTACATCTCGCACGGCATCGCCAAGCGCCCCGGCGCCTCGGAATCGCGCACGCCGCGCGGTGCCGAGGAGGACCAGGCGAACGAGCGCAACGGCGAGCAGCAGGACGAGAACGGCAAGGGCAAGAAGCAGCAGGACGCGCTGACCGCCTACTGCGTCAATCTCAACCAGAAGGCCAAGGTCGGTAAGATCGACCCGCTGATCGGCCGCATGAACGAGATCAACCGTCATGATCCAGATCCTGTGCCGTCGCTCCAAGAACAACCCGCTATATGTGGGCGATCCGGGCGTCGGCAAGACGGCGATCGCGGAAGGGCTCGCCAAGCGCATCGTCGAAGGCGACGTGCCGAGCGTGCTTCTCAACGCCACGATCTTCGCGCTCGACATGGGCACGCTGCTCGCGGGCACCCGCTATCGCGGCGACTTCGAGGAGCGGTTGAAGCAGGTCGTGAAGGAGCTTGAGGAATATCCGGGCGCGATTCTGTTCATCGACGAGATCCATACCGTGATCGGCGCCGGCGCCACCTCGGGCGGTGCGATGGATGCCTCGAACCTGCTGAAGCCCGCGCTCTCTTCCGGTTCGATCCGCTGCATCGGCTCGACCACCTACAAGGAGTTCCGCCAGTTCTTCGAGAAGGACAGGGCGCTGGTCCGCCGCTTCCAGAAGATCGACGTCAACGAGCCCTCGCTCGAGGATGCGATCGAGATCATGAAGGGGCTGAAGCCGTACTACGAGGACTTCCACAAGGTGAGAGTACACCAGCGAGGCTATCAAGGCCGCGGTGGAGCTCTCGGCGCGCTACATTTCCGACCGCAAGCTGCCGGACAAGGCGATCGACGTGATCGACGAGACCGGCGCCTCGCAGATGCTTCTGCCGGAAGGCAAGCGCAAGAAGACCATCACCATCAAGGAGATCGAGCACACGATCGCCACGATGGCGCGCATCCCGCCGAAGACGGTTTCGGCCGACGACGAGAAGGTGCTCGCCAATCTCGAAGCCGAACTCAAGCGCGTGGTCTACGGCCAGGAGACGGCGATCACCGCCCTCGCCTCCTCGATCAAGCTGGCGCGTGCCGGCCTGCGTGAACCGGAGAAGCCGATCGGCTCCTACCTGTTCTCGGGCCCGACCGGCGTCGGCAAGACCGAGGTCGCCAAGCAACTCGCCGCCTCGCTGGGTGTCGAACTGCTGCGCTTCGACATGTCGGAATATATGGAGCGCCACACGGTCTCTCGCCTGATCGGCGCGCCTCCCGGCTATGTCGGCTTCGACCAGGGCGGCCTGCTGACCGACGGGGTCGACCAGCATCCGCACTGCGTGCTCCTGCTCGACGAGATCGAGAAGGCGCATCCCGATCTGTTCAACATCCTGCTGCAGGTGATGGACCACGGGAAGCTGACCGACCACAACGGCAAGAAGATCGACTTCCGAAATGTGATCCTGATCATGACCACCAATGCGGGCGCGTCGGATGCGCAGCGCGCGGCGATCGGCTTCGGCTCGACCAAGCGCGAGGGCGACGACGTCGAGGCGATCAACAAGCTGTTCACGCCGGAGTTCCGCAACCGACTCGACGCGATCATCCCGTTCGGCTCTCTGCCGGTGCCGGTGATCCATCAGGTGGTGCAGAAGTTCGTGATGCAGCTCGAGGCACAGCTCGCAGACCGCGGCGTCACCTTCGACCTCGCGCCTGAGGCGATCGCCTGGCTTGCCGACAAGGGCTACGACGAGCGCATGGGCGCCCGTCCGCTCGGACGCGTGATCCAGGAGCACATCAAGAAGCCGCTCGCCGACGAGGTGCTGTTCGGCAAGCTCAGGAAGGGCGGCACGGTGCGGATCACCGTGGACGGCAGCGGCCTCGATTCGAAGCTGAAGCTCGAGGCGGTCGCCGATGAGGTTCCGGTCAAGCCGAAGAAGGAAGAGCCGGCACCGAGGAAAGCTGCCGCCAAAAAGGCGAAGGTGAAGCCGGCCGCAAAGGCCGCGACGCCGAAGGCGAAGGCCGCGGCGAAGCCTCAGGACCCGCCGAAGCGCAGCATGGTGCCGCAGCTCCCGCGCAAGTGAGCGGGCGCACCAACGGAAAAAGGGCCGCCTTCGGGCGGCCCTTCTGTTTCAACGGTTATGACGCAGGCCTACACCGGCTTGCGTGTGCGCATGTGCAGGAAGATCGGTGCCACCCGCGTATCGGCGACATGCGGCTCGGCCGCGGCGAGCTCCTCGTTGGCCATAGGCTCGCCGAGCTTCTCCAGGACCAGGCCGGCGGCGGCGATCATGTCCACCCACTGGCCGAGCGTGCGATGGAAGCGCGGGATGCGGAACGGGCCGAACGCCTTTCGCTCCTCCTCGGTGGCGGCCGAGAAATACCAGCTCTCGATTTCGCCATCGATGCCGTCGAAATAACGCGCGACCTGAATTGCCACGGGCTGTCCGGTCTCGTCGCGGATGTTCTTGCGCCACGGCGGGACGAAGCAGGGGTGCAGGATGGAGAACTGGAAGAAGCCGCCCGGACGCAGCACCCGTGCCGCCTCGGCGACGGCCTGTCCCGGTTGCGCCACGTCCATCATCGACATGAACGCGGTGGCGAAGTCGAAGCTGCTGTCGGCAAAGGGCAGGGCAAGCGCATCAGCGGTGCGGTAGTCGATGCCGAGCGGCGCGCGCCTCTCTTCCTCCGCGGCATGCGCGATGAAGGTGGGCGCGATGTCGATCGCGGTCATGCGGGCGCCGAGGCGCGCGACCTGCCGCGTGTTGGCGCCTTCGCCGCAGCCTATGTCGAGGCCGTGGAGGCCGCGGACGGGCGGCAGCATGTCGAGAAAGGCGGGCGTGTTGAGCGCATCGCGATAGACGTCGTAGCCGGCGCGGACCTGCATCGTCCACGCCCGCGCATTGGCTTCCCAGAGCCGGCCCACTTCTTCCGTATGCATGTTCTTCTCCGTCGGGATTCGTCTAGGCAACCACGGTCGCGCGGCTTTCATGCATGTGTTAGAGGCGACATCATGGACGACTACGGAGATATCCCGCCGGGTGAGCGGGTCGATCGCGCCGCCTGGTTCTGGCGCGGCGTGCGGACGTCTTTCTCGCTGCCGGGACTGATCCTGTGCTCGGCCTTCGTCGGCTTCGCCGGGCTCGCGCGCGAGGCGGGACTGTCCATCTACGAGGCGGTGTTCATGGTCACCGTAATCTGGGCGCTTCCGGCCAAGGTGGTGCTCGTCGGCGCGATCATGGCCGGGAATTCGCTGCCGGCCGCCGCTTTCGCGGTGGCCCTGTCATCGGTGCGGCTCACGCCGATGGTGGTTGCCCTGGTGCACCGGAGCTTCGCGCGGCAGGCACGCGCAAATGGGTGCTCTACGCCTTGTCCCATTTCGTCGCAGTCACTTCCTGGGTGCTGGCGATGGCGCAGTTGCGCAACGTGCCGCGCGACGCGCGCACGGCCTGGTATGGTGGGCTCGGCGCAACGCTCGTCCTGCTGAACATGGTCGTGGTCGCGGTCGTCTACCTGATCGCCGGCCAGCTGCCGCCGATCGCTTCTGCGGCATTGCTTTTGCTGACACCGATCTACTTCCTGACCTCGATGTGGGGTTCGGCGCGCGAGCGGGCAGGGTATGTGGCGATGGTTCTCGGCCTGGCCCTTGGCCCGGTCGCGCATGTCCTGGTGCCGGGATTCGATCTCCTCGCGGCAGGCCTCGTGGGCGGACTTCTCGCCTTTGGTTATCATCTCTGGGCGAGGCGACGGCAGGCATGACCTATTTCGGCAGCGAGGCATGGTGGTGGCCGTACCTGTTCATTCTGCTGGCCGGATGGCTGGCGACCGATTTCTGGCGTTATCTCGGCGTGTTCATCGGCGGACGGGTGGCGGAGGACTCCGACGCGATGGTGCTGGTGCGATGCGATCGCGACCGCGCTGGTGGCGGCCGTGATCGCGAACCTGATCGTCTTTCCCGGCGGCGCGCTGGCGGACACGCCCACGGCGCTGCGGGTCGGAGCGGCGGCAGCCGGCTTCGCCGCCTTTCTGGCGGCCCGCCAGAACATGCTCGCCGGCATCGTGGTGGCCGAAGCGGTGCTGATCGCCGGAATGCTGTTCGGTCTCTAGCGGCTTACCGGGATTTAACCGCATGGCGTTACCGTGCCTGCGGGCGCGGGGACACAGATCTTGCTATTCCATCCGGCTGAACGGACGATCCTTCTGGTGACGGCGGCGCTCGGCGTCGCGAGCTTCTTCCTCGCCTGGTGGAAGGACATTGCCTTCGGCCCCGAATTCTTCACCTTTTCCGTCGGCTTCGCGGCGCTGATGATCGGCATCGGCCAGATCTACCGGCAGGTGCGCGACAGCGAGCGGATCGCGCTGGCGACGCATGTGCTCGGCCTGTTCGTCGCTTATTCGGCCTTCGGCGCGTTCTTCAACATCGCATCTGCTGCCGCGTCCCACGGCCCCGGTCGATGCGGCGCTGGTCAGGATGGACGCCTGGCTGGGCTATTCCTGGCCGGCGTTCACCGCCTGGTTCGCGAAGCATCCGGACTTCAACGAGATCGTCCGGAAACTCTACACGCTGACGTTCATCCAACTGCTCGCGGCCTTCATTGCGCTGGGCTTCCTGCTCGACCGGCGGCGGCTGCATGCGGCGGCCCTCGGCACGGTGATCGCGTCGCTCGCGACGATCTTCTGCTGGGCCATGCTGCCGTCGGGCGGTGCGGCGGCCTACTGGACGCTCGATCCCGAGGTCGAACGGATCGTGCGGCCCGTCGTCAGTTCGGCTTATGGCGCGGAACTCAATAGGCTTTTCCGCGATGGCGTGACGGACCTGTCGGCGATGGGTGTGACGGGCCTGGTCGGCTTTCCGTCGTTCCACACGGTGATGGCGCTGATGGCGCTGTTCGCGCTGTGGCCCTACCGGATCGCCCGCTTCGTGCTTGTGCCGGTAAGCCTGCTGCTTCTGCCGGGGATTTTGGCACACGGCGGGCACAATCTGATGGACGTGCTGGCGGGAGCCGCCATCGCGGTCGGCTCGTGGATGCTCGGCCTCAGGATCTACGACGCGCAGACCCGCCTCGCGGAGGCCGCGCGGCCTGCCCCGACGCCGGTCTAGATTTCGCTGAGGGCCGCGCGGATCTTGTCCGCATTGGCGGTCAGCACTTCGGGCTTTTCCATCTGGCCGGTATGCGGCTTGAGGGCGACACCCTCGAAGCGGGGAATGACGTGGACGTGGAGGTGGAACACGACCTGTCCGCCCGCGGTCTCGTTGAACTGCTGAACGGTGACGCCGTCGGCCGAGAAAGCCTTCACGACGGCCCTGGCGAGCTTCTGCGTGGTGCGCGCGACGGCGGCGAGGCTGTCTTCCGAGACGTCAAGGATGTTGCGCGACGGCGCCTTCGGGATGACCAGGCAATGGCCGTCACCACGCGGCATGATGTCCATGAAGGCGAAGGTGTCGTCATCCTCGTAGAGCTTGTGAGCGGGAAGCTCGCCGCGCAGGATTTTTCCAAAGACGTTCGAAGGATCGTAGGCGACAGCCATCTCGTTCATCCACCCGTTGAGCAAAATCCGCGCTGTCTTGTCAGCTATTCGCCGCAGACGTCAACCCATTCGGCCGAGGTGAGCGCCGCCATGCGCTCGGGCGTGATGCGCACGGCGGCATTGGTGGCGCCGGCCGCAGGCACGACCTCGTCAAAGCTCCTGAGAGAGACGTCGCAATAGACGGGCAGGGGGCTCGCGAGGCCGAACGGGCACACACCGCCGACCGGATGGCTCGTCAGTTCCAGCACCTGTTTGGCGTCGAGCATACGCGGCTTGCCGCCGAAGCGGTCCTTGAACTTGCGGTTGCTCAGCCGCGCCGTGCCGCTGGTGACCAGAAGCAGCGTCCCTTCGCCGGCGCGTAGGCAGATCGTCTTGGCGATCTGCGCCGGCTCGACCCCGTGCGCCTCGGCCGCAAGCGTCACGGTTGCCGAACTGGCCTCTGTCACGATGACGTCGATGTCGGGTGCGTTCGCCTCGAAGAAGGCGCGGACGGATTCGAGAGACATGGCGGTGTGCTATGGCGGCAGGCGAAAGTTGGCAAGCGGCAGTGCGTTCGTCCGCGGACTATTCCCGCTCCTGCAATTCTCCGCGCCGGAAGGGGCCGTGTCCCTCAAGATATTCCCCGATCTGCGCCACTTCCTGCCGCTCCCGCTCCAGATAGTCGGCGACCGCCCGTCGCAGTCCCGGGTGGGCGATGTAATGCGCCGAACGGGTGGTCACGGGCATGTAGCCGCGCGCGAGTTTGTGCTCGCCCTGCGCGCCCGCCTCGACGACCTTCAGACCGCGCTCGATCGCGAAGTCGATCGCCTGATGGTAGCAGACTTCGAAATGCAGGAAGGGGTGGTCCTCGATGCAGCCCCAGTTGCGCCCGAACAGGCGGTCGCCGCCGATGAAGTTGATCGCGCCGGCGACATAGCGGCCATTGCGCTTCGCCATGACCAGGAGCACGTCGTCGGCCATGCGTTCGCCGATCAGCGAGAAGAACTTGCGGTTGAGGTAGGGCCGGCCCCACTTGCGGCTGCCGGTGTCCATGTAGAAGCGGAAGAAGTCGTCCCAGACGGACTCAGTCAGGTCCTTGCCCGTGAGCCGGTCGATGGTGATGCCGTCCTGCACCGCCGCGGCGCGCTCCTTGCGCAGCGCCTTGCGCTTGCGCGAGGCCAGGGTGTCGAGGAAATCGGCATAGTCGCCATAGCCCTCGTTGCGGAAATGGAACTGCTGGTCGGTGCGCGGCAGGAAGCCGGCCTCCTCCAGAAGCTCGATGTCCTCGTCGATCGCGAAGGTGACGTGGGCCGAGGAGACGCCGAGCCGGTCCGTCAAGGTCTTCAGGCCGCCTGCAAGTGCTGCCCGCACCGCCGGCTCAGACGCGCCGCGCGAGACAAGCAGCCGCGGTCCGGTCGCAGGGGTGAACGGAACCGACACCTGGAGCTTCGGATAGTAGCGTCCGCCGGCCCGCTCGAACGCGTCGGCCCAGCCGTGGTCGAAGACGTATTCGCCCTGGCTGTGCGACTTCAGATAGCACGACACCGCACCGATCAGCGCGCCGCCGGGGGCCTCGAGCCGCAGGTGCTGCGGCTGCCAGCCGGTCTGGCGCGAGACGGTACCTGCATCCTCCAGTGCGGACAGGAAGTCATGCGAGATGAAGGGGTTGTACGACGTTTTGCAATCGCCACGCGATGCGCCGGACAGGCCTGACCACTCCTCTTTCGAGAAGTCGCCCATGCCCGTCACGACCTTCAGCGTGACATCGCTCGATCCGGAATTGCCACCGCCTGCCGCTGAGTCCATGGGCCCCAATGTGGGACCAGCGGCGCGGCGGGGCAAGATACGTTGCGTCAGGCCATGACGTTGGGATCGAAACCCTCGAAGGTCATCTGGTCGGCATGGGCAAAGGTGGTCTTGACCGCGTCGGCGTCGCGTACGGTCCAGGTGATCACCGGCAGGCCGAGCGTCTCGCGCATGAAGGTGACGAAGCGGTTGGGCAGGTGGCCGTAGTGGTAGGAGGTGAAGGAGAGGCCGTTGGCGAGCATCGAGAAATGCGCCTCGATCTCGTGCGGCTTGTCGCCCCAGGCGGTGAGGCCGGCCGGAATGCCCGCCGCATGGACCGGGAACTGGCGGATCAGCCAGTGGTCGAAGGACATGATCGCGGCCTTGCCGTCATAGGCACGCAATTCCTTCGCCACAGCCTCCACTAGCCCTTCGTCGTGGCCGGCGATGCCCTTGAGTTCGATGACCAGCGGAACGCGTCCGGCGACCAGGTTCAGCATTTCGCGCAGCGTCGGCGCATGGTCGGCCGTGCCGCCGATCCTCAGCGCGCCCATCTCGGCGGCCGTCTTCTGCCAGACCAGCCCGCCCTGGCCGGCGAGCCGCTGCAGGTCGTGGTCGTGGAAGATCACCGGCACGCCGTCGGCGGAAAGCTCGACGTCGCATTCGATGGCAAAGCCCTTCTTGGCAGCGGCGTCGAAGGCCGAGAGCGTGTTCTCCCAGCGCGTCTTGTTCATGTCGTGATAGCCGCGATGCGCGATCGGGCGTTCGGTCAGCCAGGAGATATCGGACATCGATCGAGCCTCAGGCGAGTTCCACGATCGCTTCGACCTCGACCGGCGCGTTAAGCGGCAGCGAGGCCGTGCCGACCGCGGAACGGGCGTGCTTGCCGCGCTCGCCCAGCACCTTTGCAAGGAAATCCGAAGCGCCGTTGGCAACGAGATGCTGCTCGGTGAAGTCTGCCGTCGAGGCGACGAACACCGTGATCTTGACGAGGCGCGCGATCTTTTCGAGATCGCCGGTCGCGGCCTTCACCTGAGCGAGGATGTTGATCGCGCAGGCGCGGGCGGCTTCTCGACCCGTCGCGGTATCGAGATCGCGGCCGAGAAGGCCCGTGGCGAGGAGCTTGCCGTCGGCAAGCGGCAGTTGCCCGGCGGTGAAGAGCAGGTTGCCGCTCTGCATGAAGGGCACGTAGTTCGCGGCCGGCGCGGCGGCGACCGGCAGTGTGACGCCCTCGGCGGCGAGGCGGGCTTCGATCGTGTCGGCCAATTTTCGTTCCCCGTTAATCAGACTCGTGCCATTGTTCGCGAAGGGACCGCATGGTCCGCCTCGCTTCGGCCACGACTAGAGTGGAGAATGCCGGCGAGTCAACTTAACCGGCCGCATCCGTGCGGAGCGGTCACCGGAGAACGTTAGATGCGCGCTTCGCGCCTTGTCCTTCCCGCTATTCTTTTCGCCACTGTCTTTCCGATCGAATTCGCCAGCGCGGCAGGTGCGCTGCTGGCGCACCGTGCGGTCTACGACCTCGACCTCGGCGAGGCTTCGGAAAAATCCGGCGTCACCGGCGTGGCCGGTCGCATCGTCTACGAGTTCACAGGATCGCGTTGCGAGGGATATTCGACCAATTACCGCTTCGTCTCCCAGATGAACGTGGAAGAGACGCAGCGCATGAACGACTACCAGATGACGACCTACGAGGACGGCGAGGGCAAGTCGTTCGACTTCGTGACGAAGTTCTTCGTCGACGACGGGCTGGACAAGGAGACGAAGGGATCAGCCTCGATCGACGGCAAGGGCTTGGCGGTCAAGCTGCAGAAGCCCCAGGCCGAGACGGTCGACCTGCCGACGACGCACTTTCCCACCCAGCACATGATCGAGCTGATCGAGAAGGCGAAGGCCGGCGAGAACTTCTATGAAACCTCGATCTTCGACGGATCGGACGATGCCAACAAGGTAATGACCACGACGGTGGTGATCGGCAAGAAGACCACGCCGTCGGCGAACGATCCTGAACTGCCGGCGCTCAAGAGCCTTCAGTCCGCGCCGATCTGGCCGGTTTCCATCGCCTATTTCGACCTCTCCAAGGACGATGGCGAAGAGGTGCCGGACTATGCGATCAGCTTCAAGCTCTACGACAACGGCTTTACCCGCGACCTGACGATGAGCTACGGCGAGTTCTCCATCAAGGCCAAGCTGGTTGGGCTCGATCTGCTCGACAGCAAGGACACATGCAAGAAGCCCGAATAGGCGTCAGGCGATATTAACCGGGATCGGGAGCTGATCGTGACCGCACATTCGGTAGCCGAGGCGCTGCGCATTCCGACCTTCGAGGACGTGCGAGCTGCTCAGGCCCGCATCGCAGGCCATGCGCACAGGACGCCCGTGCTGACCTCGCGGACGGCCGATCGGGTGACCGGGGCCTCGCTGTTCTTCAAGGCCGAGAACCTGCAGCGCGGCGGCGCCTTCAAGTTCCGCGGCGCCTATAATGCGATCGCCGCGCTCGACCCGGCTGCGTGCTCGCGGGGCGTGCTCGCCTTTTCCTCCGGCAACCACGCCCAGGCTGTGGCCTATGCGGCGAAGCTGCTTGGTGTCGGCGCAACGATCATCATGCCGAGCGACGCGCCGACGGTGAAAGTCGCCGGTACGCGGGGCTACGGCGGGGAGGTGGTCTTCTACGACCGCTATAAGGAGGACCGGCGCGAGGTCACGCAACGGCTTGCCGCCGAGACCGGCGCGGCGGTCATTCCGCCTTTCGACCATGCCGAGGTAATCGCCGGGCAGGGGACGGCGGTGCTGGAACTGATCGAAGAGGTTGGTGACCTCGACATGATCGTGACGCCGCTCGGCGGTGGCGGATTGCTCGCCGGCAGCGCGCTTGCCGCGAAGGCGCTGTCGCCCGGCTGCCGCGTCTTCGGCGTCGAGCCGGAAGCGGGCAATGACGGACAGCAGTCGTTCGACAAGGGCGAGATTATAGAGATTGCCGTGCCGCGTTCCATCGCCGACGGCGCGCTGACGACCGCGCTCGGCCTGCTCACCTTTCCGATCATCCGCGAGAAAGTCGAGGCGGTGGAGACGGTTCCGGACGAGGCCCTGGTTTCGGCGATGCGCTTCTTTGCCGAGCGGATGAAAATCGTGGTGGAGCCGACGGGCTGCCTTGCCGCCGCCGCGATATTCTCCGGCAGGATCGATTGCGCCGGCAAACGGGTCGGCATCGTGCTCAGCGGCGGCAATATCGATCTTGGTGCGCTTGCGGGCCATTTCGCAGCGAGCTGAGGCATCCCGTATCCGCGCTTGCGCTTGCGTTTCGGCCGCAACGCATCTATATGCGCGGCCATTCCACACACGGACTTGGGTGGTCTTCCGGGAGAAATCCGGCTGACGCCTCCGGTGGCGCAACGAGAAATCCGAGCGTCGAGCGTCCGTGGAGGCAAACCGGAAAAGGATAAGACATGGCACTGCCCGACTTCAGCATGCGCCAGCTGCTGGATGCCGGTGTCCACTTCGGACACCAGACCCACCGCTGGAACCCCAAGATGGCGCCCTATATCTTCGGCGCCCGCAACAACATCCACATCATCGACCTGTCGCAGACCGTTCCGCTGCTGCACCAGGCGCTCAAGGTCGTCTCCGACACCGTCGCCGCCGGCGGCCGCGTGCTCTTCGTGGGCACCAAGCGTCAGGCTTCGGACATCGTCGCCGACGCCGCGCAGCGTTCCGCGCAATACTACGTCAATTCGCGCTGGCTGGGCGGCATGCTCACCAACTGGAAGACGATCTCGAACTCGATCCAGCGCCTGCGCAAGCTCGACGAACTGCTGGCCGGCGAGGCCCAGGGCTTCACCAAGAAGGAGCGCCTGAACCTCGACCGCGAGCGCGAGAAGCTCACCAAGGCTCTCGGCGGGATCAAGGACATGGGCTCGACGCCGGACCTGATGTTCGTGATCGACACCAACAAGGAAGCGATCGCCATCCAGGAAGCTAAGCGTCTCGGTATCCCGGTCGTCGCGATCATCGATTCGAATTGCGATCCGGACAAGGTCGACTATCCGATCCCCGGCAATGACGACGCGCAGCGCGCCATCGCCCTCTACTGCGACCTCATCGCGCGCGCCGCGATCGACGGCATCGCGCGGCAGCAGGGCGCCATGGGCGTCGACGTCGGCGCCTCGGCCGAGGCTCCGGTGGAGCCGGCCCTGGACGAAACCGCGCCGGCCTGAGCCGAACCCAGATAATGGGCGCGGCTTCGGCTGCGCCCATCCTTTCCAGGCGCACGATGCCAATCGCGCGCCATCGTTTTTTGAGATGAAGAGGCTGAAATGAGCATTACGGCGGCACAGGTCAAAGAACTGCGCGAGCTGACCGGCGCAGGCATGATGGACTGCAAGGCGGCGCTGACCGAGACCAACGGCGACATGGAAGCGGCGATCGACTGGCTGCGCAAGAAGGGTATCGCCAAGGCCGACAAGAAGGCCAGCCGCACCGCAGCCGAGGGCCTGGTGGGCGTCGACGGCGGATTCCATGAAGCCTCCGTGGCCGAGGTGAACTCGGAGACGGACTTCGTCGCCCGTAACGACCAGTTCCAGGACATCGTGCGCAATGTCGCCAAGGTCGCGCTCGCCTATGGCGAGACCGACAAGGTAGCCGCCGCCAACTATCCGGGCTCGGACAAGTCGGTCACGGACACGATCAAGGACGCGGTCGGCACGATCGGCGAGAATCTGAGCTTCCGCCGCTCGACCAAGCTCGCGGTGTCGAAGGGCGCGGTCGCGACCTACATCCACAACGCGGTCGCCGACGGCCTGGGCAAGATCGGCGTGCTCGTCGCGATCGAGACCGAGGGCAATGCCGAGGCCGCCAAGGCGTTCGGCCGCCAGGTGGCGATGCATGTCGCGGCGACCAGCCCGCTGTCGCTCGACATCGACGCGCTGGACCCTGCCGCGATCGAGCGCGAGAAGGCGATCTTTTCCGAGCAGGCCCGCGCGTCGGGCAAGCCCGAGAACATCATCGAGAAGATGGTCGAAGGCCGCCTGCGCAAGTTCTACGAGGAAGTCGTGCTGCTGAAGCAGGCGTTCGTCATGAACCCGGACCTGACCGTCGAGAAGGCGCTCAAGGAAGCGGAGAAGGAGATCGGCGCGGCCGCGAAGATCACCGGCTTCGTGCGCTATGCAGTCGGCGAGGGTATCGAGAAGGAAGAGACTGATTTCGCAGCCGAAGTCGCCGCGACGGTCAAGAAGTAACTCCTTGATCCCGACAGGGATAAGCAAGGGCGCCGCGTGACATCGCGGCGCCCTTCGTGTATCGCAGCACCGTTTCCGAAACGCCTGTCCTTCAAGAGAAAGCAATCGATGCCGGCAAAGCCTCTCTATCGCCGCGTTCTCCTCAAGGCGTCGGGCGAGGCGCTGATGGGCGACCAGCATTTCGGCATCGACGTTTCCGTCGCCGACCGCATCGCCTCCGACATCGCCGAAGCCCGCGAGATGGGGGTGGAGGTCGGCCTCGTCATCGGTGGCGGCAACATCTTCCGCGGCCTCGCCGTGGCCTCCAAGGGAGGCGACCGCGTCACCGGCGACCACATGGGCATGCTGGCCACCGTGATCAATTCGCTCGCCATGCGCACCTCGCTGGTCAAGCTGGGCGTCGACACGGTCGTCCTGTCGGCGATCGCCATGCCGGAACTGTGCGAGAGCTTCTCGCAGCGCCAGGCGACCGCCTACATGAACGCAGGCAAGGTCGTGATCTTCGCCGGCGGGACGGGCAATCCCTTCTTCACCACCGATTCTGCCGCCGCGCTGCGGGCTGCGGAAATCGGCGCGGACGCGCTCTTCAAGGGCACGCAGGTCGACGGAATCTACTCGGCGGACCCGAAGAAGGATTCGAATGCAGTGCGCTACGACCGCATCACGCATCGGGAAGTGCTGACGCAGGGCCTGCAAGTCATGGACACGGCGGCGATTGCGCTTGCGCGTGAGAACAACATTCCGATAATCGTCTACTCGATTCACGAAAAAGGTGGGTTTGGCGCTATTCTGCGTGGTGAAGGCCACTGCACGATCGTCGCGGACGCCTGACGTCAAGCTCAGGCGCAACCACCAACAGACGGGGAGAAATACATGGCTGACGGAGTGGATTTCAAGGATCTCCAGCGCCGCATGGACGGTGCGATCAGCTCGTTCAAGCACGATCTGGCGTCGCTGAGGACCGGCCGTGCCTCTGCGAACCTGCTCGATCCGATCGTCGTGCAGGCTTATGGCGCGCCGACGCCGATCAACCAGGTGGCCTCCGTCAGCGTGCCGGAGCCGCGCATGATCAGCGTCAGCGTGTGGGACCGGTCTCTGGTAGGCGCGGTCGACCGCGCTATCCGGGAAGCCAATCTCGGCTTCAATCCCATCATGGATGGCACGACGCTTCGCATCCCCTTGCCTGAACTCAACGA
Source organism: Mesorhizobium sp. J428 (assembly GCF_024699925.1). Lineage (NCBI taxonomy): Bacteria > Pseudomonadati > Pseudomonadota > Alphaproteobacteria > Hyphomicrobiales > Phyllobacteriaceae > Mesorhizobium > Mesorhizobium sp. J428. Next base: position 5,022,366 of record NZ_JAJOMX010000001.1, on the reverse strand, counting down.
GCAGCGGCGCAAGGAACTGGTGAAGATCGCCCATCAGTACGGCGAGGCGGCGCGCGTTGCGGCCCGCCACGTCCGGCGCGACGGTATCGACAGCCTGAAGAAGGCCGAGAAGGATAGTACCATCAGCCAGGACGAGATGCGTGTCAGTTCCGACAGGGTCCAGAAGATGACCGACGACACGATTTCGACCATCGACAGCCTTCTCACGGAGAAGGAAGCCGAGATCATGCAGGTCTGACGAGCAAGTCGGCGCGAATGCCGTTGACGGGAGTGCTCGATTGAAACTGAAGCCTGAGCACATCGCGATCATAATGGACGGCAACGGCCGCTGGGCACAGGAGCGGGGGCTTCCGCGCGCGGCAGGCCACCGCGCCGGCGTCGAGGCGCTTCGGCAGATGGTGCAGAACGCCGCTGATCTCGGGATCGGCTGGGTTACCGTTTACGCCTTCTCGTCCGAGAACTGGTCGCGCCCGAAGTCGGAAGTGACGGACCTGATGGGGCTGCTGAAGCTCTTCATCCGCCGCGACCTTGCGGAACTGCACCAGAACGGCGTGAAGGTGCAGGTCATCGGCGAACGGCAGAGCCTGCAGCGGGATATCAGCGCGCTGCTGGACGAGGCCGAGCAACTCACCCGGGACAATACCGGCCTACATCTCGTCATCGCCTTCAACTACGGCTCACGCGACGAGGTCGCACGCGCGGCCACCAAGATTGCCGAAGCGGCTATTGCCGGCAGGCTCGCGCCGGGCGACATCACGCCGGAGACATTCTGCACGTTCCTCGATACGGCGGAGATTCCCGACCCGGACCTGATCATCCGCACCGGCGGCGAGATCAGGCTGTCGAACTTCCTGCTCTGGCAGGCGGCCTATTCCGAGCTGGTCTTCCTGTCCTGCTATTGGCCGGATTTCAACAAGACGCATCTCGTCGATGCGATCCAGACCTTCGCGGCGCGCGAGCGCCGCTTCGGCGGAGTTCGCGAAGCGGGTGTCGCCTCGTGAGGGCGCGGGTCGAAGCGGTGACCGCGCGATGAGTAACCTTCAGCTCAGGGTCATCTCGGCCGTCGTTCTTGCTGCGATCGTTCTCGGCCTGACCTGGCTCGGCGCCGCCCCGTTTCGTGTGCTCGCGACGGCGATCGGCGCACTGGTGTTCTACGAGTGGACGACAGTGTCCGATCTGAAGCGGGATCGGACGGTGTGGCTTGCGGCGTGGATCCTCGTGGCGATCGCGCTGGCCGCTCTCCTTACCGGCCTTTCAGGCCATTGGATGCTGATTCTCGCGGTCGTTCCCGCGATCTTCGTGCTGGCGATCGGCCAGGTCCGCGAACTGGGGAGCTTGGCTGCGATCGGCATGGCCTACGCGGTTCTGCCGGCCGTGGCGCTCGCCTTCCTGCGCGGTGGCGATCTCTCCGGACTGCTCGCGATCCTGTATCTGTTCGCAGTCGTGTGGGGCACCGACATTTTCGCCTATTTCGTCGGCCGTGCGGTCGGCGGGCCGAAGCTCGCACCGTCGATTTCCCCCGGCAAGACCTGGAGCGGGGCAGTCGGCGGGGCCGTCGCAGCACTTGTCGCTGGATTTGCCGTCGCCTGGTTCGCCGGACACCCGTCGCCGCTCTTGATGGGATTGCTCGCGCTGCCGCTGTCCGCCGTGTCGCAGGCAGGCGACCTGTTCGAATCCGGCTTCAAACGCAGATTCGGCGCAAAAGACTCCAGCCACCTCATTCCCGGTCACGGCGGCGTCATGGATCGGGTGGATGGTCTTGTCGCGGCGGCGGTGGCGCTGTATCTCGCGGGCTGGTTGCTGGCCGGTCCGGCTTTTCCGTCCCACGGGCTGTTTCCCGTCTGACCGGCCCATTGGCCGTCACGGAATCGCCCGGTTTGCAAACGCAACTTCCTGCCACCGCGGCCGGCCGCAGAATTCGAGGCATTCCTGTTGGGCGATATTGTCAATTCGATCGTGGGTGTGGATGGGGTGATCATCGGCACGATTGTGCCGTTCCTGTTCGTGCTGACCATCGTTGTCTTCGTGCATGAGATGGGGCACTATCTCGTCGGGCGTTGGTGCGGCATCGGCGTGAAGGCGTTCTCGATCGGCTTCGGTCCGGAACTCGTCGGCTTCAACGACCGTCACGGCACGCGCTGGAAGCTGTCGGCGATTCCGCTCGGCGGTTACGTCAAGTTTACCGGCGACATGAACGCGACCTCGACGCCTGACGCTGCGGAGATGGAGACGCTCACCGAGGCGGAGCGCAAGGTCGCGTTCCACACCCAGCCGGTCTGGAAGCGGGCGCTGACCGTCTTTGCCGGCCCGCTTTTCAATTTCCTGCTGACAATCGCGGTTTTCGCTGTTCTTTTCGGCACTTACGGGCGGCCGGTGATTCAGCCGGTGGTCGCCGAGGTTGTGGCCGGCAGTGCCGCTGAGCAGGGAGGCTTCAAGCCTGGCGACCGATTCGTCTCGGTCGATGGAAATCGGGTCGAGAGCTTCGCCGACGTCCAGCGCTACGTGTCTGGCCGGACGGACGATCAGCTCGCCTTCGTGATGCTGCGCGATGGCAAGGAAATCACGCTCACCGCCACCCCAAGGCTGACCGAACAGAAGGACGCCCTGGGCAATACGATCAAGGTGGGCGTTATCGGCGTCGCCACCAACCAGGAGGTCGGGCAGGGCAGGGTGGAGCACTACGGTCCGCTCGATGCGGTCGGCCAGGCTGTCGTGGAGACGGGGTCGATCATCAGTCGGACGGGACAGTTCCTCAAGCGTTTCGCCTTCGGCCGCGAGGACAAATGCCAACTCGGCGGGCCGATCAAGATCGCCAAGATGTCGGGGCAGGCCGCGCAGCTCGGCTTCCTGTGGCTGGTCAATCTTGTGGCGCTGTTGTCGGTCGGCATCGGTTTCCTCAATCTGCTGCCGATTCCGCCGCTCGACGGAGGCCATCTGGTCTTCTACGGAATCGAGGCCGTGACCCGCCGACCCGTGCCCGAAAGGGCGATGGAAGCGGTCTACAGAATCGGTCTTTTCGCCGTGCTCCTGTTCATGGCTTTCGTGGTCTGGAACGACCTCTTCGGATGCTGAACCCAATGAAAATTCGACACTTATTAACCATGACCGGCGTTTGGCGTGACGAGAAAGCCACGCTCAATGGCTTCGTAAACGCAAATTAACCAGAAGCCTTGCGTGTAAGGAAAATCCGGCTATTACGGTAAGGCGGAATGACCGTCACGTCCGGTTTCTCGCCGTGGGGACTACGAGAACAAGGTAAGACAGCCCTATGAAGGCAACTAAAAGACTGATGGGCGCGGCATCCGCGGCAGCCCTTGCCGCCGGAATGGTATTCCCGGCGTCTCTTGTCGTGCAGGTCGCTATGGTTTCTGTCGCGGAAGCGGCCGTCGTCAGCAGTGTGTCTGTGCGTGGCAACAGCCGTGTCGATGCGGACACGATTCGGGGCAATATTAGCATTCAGCCGGGCCGGACCTTTTCCGCGGCCGATATCGACGAGTCGGTGAAGCGTCTTTTCGCGACCGGCCTCTTTTCCGACGTGCGGATCAACCAGTCGGGCGGCACCCTCATCGTCGAGGTGCAGGAATATCCGGTCGTCAACCAGGTGCTCTTCCAGGGCAACAAGAAGCGTAAGGATGCGGACCTCGCGCGCGTCGTCCAGCTCAAGCCGCGCGGCCCATTCTCGCAGGCGCAGATGGAAGCCGACGTCGAGGCGATCAAGGCTGCCTACAGCGCCATCGGCCGCGACGATGCCGAGGTCCAGACGCAGATCATGGACCTGGGCGAGAACCGCGTGAACGTCGTCTTTACGGTCAATGAAGGCGGCCGCACCAAGATCAAGTCCGTCAACTTCGTCGGCAACAACGCCTTCGGGGATCGTCGTCTTGGAGACGTGATCTCGACCAAGCGCTCGAATTTGCTCTCGTTCCTGTTCCGTGACGACATCTACGACGAGAACCGCCTGCGCGCCGATGAGGAAGCGCTGCGCCGCTTCTACTACGATCGCGGCTATGCGGATTTCCAGGTCGTTTCGTCCTCGGCAGAGCTCGACGAGGCGACGAACGAATATACCGTCAACTTCACCGTGGACGAAGGCGAGCGCTATACCTTCGGCGACGTGTCGGTCGAGACCTCGATCGAGGGCATCGATTCCAAGTCGCTGAATTCGGAAATCAGAACGCACTCGGGTGACGTCTACAGCGCCAAGAAGGTCGAGGACACTATCATCGGTCTGACCGAGCGGGTGGCCGGTTCCGGTTATGCCTTCGCTCAGGTGACGCCGCGTGGCGACCGTAATTTCGAGACGCGCACGATCTCGGTCGTCTATACGATCGACCAGGGTCCTCGCACCTATGTCGAGCGCATCGAGATCCGCGGTAACGAACGCACGCGCGATTATGTCATTCGCCGCGAATTCGACATTTCGGAAGGCGACGCGTTCAATCAGGTCCTAATCCAGCGCGCCAAGCGCCGCCTGGAGAGGCTGGACTATTTCGAGACGGTGAACATCGCCACTGCTCCGGGCTCCGAGCCCGACCAGGTTATCCTGGTTGTGGATCTGGTGGAGAAGTCGACCGGCGAGTTCTCGATCGGCGGCGGCTACACCACGGGTGAAAACGCGGGCTTCTCGGTCGAGGGCTCGGTTAGCGAACGCAACTTCCTCGGCCGCGGCCAGTTCATCCGGATTTCGGCCGGCGGCGGCAAGGATACGCGCAACTACTCGCTGTCGTTTACGGAACCCTATTTCCTCGGCAGGCGCATCGCGGCCGGGTTCGATGTGTATCGTCAGACGCAGCGCTACACGAACTACGAATCCGAAACGACGGGAGCGACGATCCGCTTCGGCCTGCCGATCACGCAGAACCTGACGACGCAGCTGGCGTATAATCTGACGTCGGAGGAGTATGGCTATACCGACGATTGCGAGCCAGTTGGCGGTGTCGCGACCTCGTGTGACCTGTCGCCGGCAATCATTGCTGGTATCGAGGCGAGTCCCTGGATCAAGTCGTCCGTGAGCGCGACGCTGCAGTATAACTCCATCGACGACATGAAGAACCCGCATTCGGGCATTTATGCCACGCTGACGGGCGAGGTCGCGGGTCTCGGCGGCGACGCCAAGTGGGCGAAGATCACGGCACGCGGCAACTACTATCGTGCCCTGTCGGAACAGCAGGACATCGTCGGCCTGGTGACGCTCGGCGCCGGACACATCCAGCCGTTCGATGACAATGGTCTGCGTGTGTTCGACCAGTTCAAGGGTTCCGACCGCATGATCCGCGGTTTTGCCTACAACGGCATCGGACCCGCCGATACGAACGGATCCACGGACAAGGATGACTTCGATCACCTTGGCGGCACGACCTATTTCCATGCCACCGCAGAGGCACAGTTCCCTCTGCCTGTGCTGCCTCCCAGCATAGGCGTCAAGGGCGCGTTGTTCGCCGACGCTGCCACGCTCTTCGGTGTTGACGGAGGTGTTTCCGGGGTTGTTCCTGGGGCCAACCAGGCCTCCTTCGACATGCGCTGGCGCGCGTCGGTCGGTGCCGGCCTGATCTGGGCGTCGCCGTTCGGTCCGATCCGGATCGACTATGCGATCCCGGTTCTGAAGGAGGACACCGACATCGTGCAGAACCTCAATTTCGGCATGTCGGCCAAGTTCTAAAAATTACTGGTACCCCTTCCGGGCGTCTGGCCCGGAAGTCTGGGGCATTCATGAGCGATCCGGTGTTCTTCTCGCCCGTCCGCCGGATCGATGCGGCGCAGGTCGCAGAGCTATGTGGTGCATCTCTCGGGAACCCTGATGCCGGTGGTGTGGAAATAACCGGAATCGCCCCTGCTGATCAGGGTGGTCCCGGTGACCTTGTATTCCTGGAAGGGCGCAGGGGCCTTGGGTTGCTGCCCCGGCTTCGGGCCGGCGCGGTTCTGTGCACGGCGGACCTCGCGCCCTCGGTCCCGGCGGGTGTCGCCGTGCTGGTAACGCCGCGCCCGCAGCAGGCATTTGCGCTCGTTGCGCGTCATCTCTTCCCTGAAGCGACGAAACCCGCGCCGTGGTTTTCTCCCGTCGTCGGCATTTCACCCTCAGCCCATGTGGCGAGCGATGCGAAGGTTGAGGCCGGTGCGACCATAGAGCCCGGCGCGGTCGTTGGGCCGGGCGCCATGATCGGTGCCGGCGCAGTCATCGCGCCCAACGCGGTCATCGGGCCGTCATGCCAGATCGGCCGCAACACCTTCATCGGTCCTGGCGCCAGCATTCAGGCGGCGCTGATCGGCGATCGGGTGATCATCCATGCCGGAGCGCGGATCGGTGCGGACGGTTTCGGGTTTGTAGCCGGGCGTTCCGGGCTGGAGAAGGTGCCGCAGATCGGCCGCGTCATCATTCAGGACAATGTCGAGATCGGCGCGAATACCACGATCGACAGGGGTGCGCTCGGCGACACGATCATCGGAGAAGGGACCAAGATCGACAATCTGGTTCAGATCGGCCACAACGTGCGCATCGGGCGCTCATGCGCCATCGCCGCACAGGTCGGCATCTCCGGCTCCGTCGTCATCGGCGACTACGTGATGTTGGGCGGACGCGTTGGCATTGGCGATCACCTGACGATCGGAAGCGGCGCGCAACTTGCGGCGGGCAGCGGGCTGATGCATGACGTTCCCGCAGGCGAAAGATGGGGAGGTGCGCCTGCCCAGCCGATGAAGAGCTGGCTCCGCGAGGTGTCGCTCTTGCGCGGCATGGCGCAGGACAGGTCCAGGAGAAAGAACGGCAATGGCTGAACCGGGCGCGAAACAACTGGAAACACTGGATATCGACCGGCTGCTCAAGTTGCTGCCCCATCGCTATCCGTTTCTGCTCGTCGACAAGATCGTCGATATCGACGGCGACAATTCCGCGACCGGCATCAAGAACGTCACGATGAACGAGCCGCACTTCCAGGGGCATTTTCCCGAGAAGCCGGTGATGCCGGGCGTGCTGATCATCGAAGCTATGGCGCAGACAGCCGGCGCGATATGCCTGCATTCGCTGAGGTCGGAGAAGCCCTCCTTCGTCTATTTCCTGACGATCGACGAGGCAAAGTTCCGCAAGCCGGTGGTGCCGGGCGACCGGCTGGAGATCAAGGTCGCCAAAGAGCGTCAGCGGGCGAATATCTGGAAGTTCAAGTGCGAGGCGGTCGTTGACGGGACCAAGGTCGCCGAAGCGATCATATCCGCAATGACGACGCCGGCGGGCAGCACCGGAGCATGAGCGGCGTGGCAGGCGAAACCATCATTCACCCGCTTGCGGTGGTCGAGCAGGGTGCGCAGCTCGGGGCCGGCGTCCGGATCGGGCCATTCTGCCATGTAAGCGCCGATGCCGTTCTCGGCGATCGCGTGGAACTGGTCAGCCATGTCTCGATCCTCGGCGCCACCAGCCTCGGTGAGGGCTGCAAGGTGTTCCCGCAGGCGGTGTTGGGTGCGGCACCTCAGAACAATAAGCACAAGGGCGGACGCACCACGCTGGTCGTCGGGCGCAACTGCCTGATCCGCGAAGGCGTGACGATGCATCTCGGCAGCGACACGAGCAAGGCCGAAACCGTCGTCGGAGACAACGGCTATTTCCTCGCCTACACGCACATCGCGCATGATTGCACTGTGGGCAACAACGTCACCATGGCGAACCTCGCAACGCTCGGTGGCCATGTCGTCGTTGGTGATTTCGTCAACTTCGGCGGCCTCTCGGCGGCGCACCAGAACACGCGCATCGGCCACCACGCCTTCATCGGCGGCATGACGGCCGTGTTCGAGGACGTCATTCCCTACGGAATGCTGCGCGGACCGAACGGCGCGTTGCGGGGCCTGAACCTGATCGGGATGAAGCGGTCAGGAATGTCCCGCTCCGAGATCCATGCGGTCAGGAACGCCTTCAAGGCCATCTTCGACCGTTCGCGCACTATGGACGAGAACATGGCAGCAGCCGAGAAGCGCTTTGCCGACTCTCCCGCGGTGCTGGACGTGCTTGCCTTCATGCGCTCCTCTGGCCGCCGTTCCTACGCAACCCCGTGGCGGGGCAGGGAAGACCAGTCTGACGACGATGGCGAGGTCTGAGCGGACATCGGCGTTCCAGCTTCGTCCGGGCGAGCGGATCGCCGTCGGGGCCGGCGCCGGCAAGTTGCCCATCGAACTTGTCGATGCGTTGGCCGCATCCGGTCATCGTCCCTTCGTCGTGCTGATCGAAGGCGAAGCCGATGCCGCGTCGACGGTGCTGACCGGCCAGGACCACTGGATCATGCCGCTCGAGCGGATCGGCGAACTGGCGGCAAGATTCAGGCGCGAAGGGGTGACGCATCTCGTCATGGCAGGCGGCGTGAGCCGTCGACCGCGCTTGCGTTCCGTGCGTCCAAGCCTTGGTATCCTCCACATGGCGCCGCGCATTGTGGCCTCGCTCGCGCGGGGGGACGACAATCTGCTGCGCGCGATCGTCCGCTACTATGAAAGGCTGGGCATCACGGTCGTCGGAGCGCACCAGATCCTGCCCGACCTGCTTGCGCCGCCCGGCGTGCTGACCGTGAGGGCGCCGAGCGCGCGGGACCGCGACGACCTCAAGGCGGCTGCGATTGCCGCCCGCGCGATCGGCGCGCTGGACATAGGGCAGGCCGCGATCGCGATCGGGGGAAGGGCTGTGGCGCTCGAAGGCATCGAAGGAACCGACGGGCTGCTGCAGCGCACCGTGGAACTGCGGTCGAACGGTCGTATCGAGGGACGTGCAGGCGGCGCGCTGGTGAAATGTGCCAAGCCGGCGCAGGAGCTCCGCGTCGATCTTCCGACCATAGGGGTCGGAACAGTTGAACTCGCGCATGCGGCCGGGCTTGCAGGTATAGGCGTCGAAGCCGACCGGTCGATCGTGCTCGACATGGGAGCGGTCACGGCGCGTGCAGACGAACTGGGCCTGTTCGTCGTCGGCCTGGTCGAACGGGACTGGACGACATGACCGACCGGCCGCTGCGTCTCGCGGTCGTCGCGGGGGAGGAGTCGGGCGACCTGCTAGGCGCCGACCTGGTGACCGCGCTGCTCGCCGCATCAGGCCGCGACATCGTCCTTACCGGGATTGGCGGGCGGCACCTCGAGGCGCAGGGCCTTTCGTCGCTGTTCAATTCATCCGAAATCGCCCTGATGGGCGTCGCAGCCGTGGTGCGCGACCTGCCGCGCCTGATCCGCCGGATCGGACAGACCGCGCGGGAGATCGTGGCGGCAAAGCCCGACTGCCTCGTCACCATCGACAGTCCGGACTTCTCGTTGCGCGTCGCGAAGAAGGTACGCGCCGCCGACCCCTCCATTCCCATCGTCCACTATGTCTGCCCGAGTGTGTGGGCCTGGCGGCCCGGCCGGGCGCGGGCGATGAAGCCCCATGTCGACCACATCCTATGCGTGCTGCCGTTCGAGCCGGACGTGCTCGACAAGTTGGGCGGGCCAAAGGGCACCTTCGTCGGGCATCGGCTGACGGCCGATCCCGGAGTGAGGTCGGCCGTGGCTGCGCAGGCGATCGCACGCGACCTCGCGCCCGGGCGCGAGAAGACGCTGGTCGTCCTTCCCGGCTCGCGCGGGTCGGAGATCGGTCATCTGCTCAAGCCGTTCGGCGAGACGATCGACATCCTGCGCGCGCGCGGCAACCGGCTGCGTATTGTCCTGCCGACATTACCGCGCCTGCGCGACCGTGTCGCCGCAGGTGTTGCAGAATGGGGACAGGCGCCTGAGATCATTGTCGGGGCGGATGAGAAGTGGCAGGCCTTCGGCGCGGCGGATGCGGCCCTCATCTCGTCCGGAACGGTGTCGCTGGAGCTCGCGCTTGCCGGCGTCCCGCTCGTCTCCTGCTACAAGTTCGACTGGCTCTCCCGCCAGTTCGAGGGCTTGATCACCTCATGGTCTGCCCTCCTGCCGAACCTCATCGCCGACCGGCCGGTGGCGCCCGAATACTACAATCAATATGTCCGGCCGGAGCACATTGCCCGTTCGCTCGAATGCCTGTTCACCGACACGGAAATGCGAGCCTGGCAGCGCGAAGGCTTCGCCGAGGTCCGCCGACGCCTCGCCACGGACCGGCCGCCTGGGGAGACCGCCGCAGGCGTGGTGATGTCCTACATCAAACAAAAAACGGGCGCCTAAGCGCCCGTCTCGATTCCTGCGCGTGTTCCGATCAGCGCTTGGCGATCGGCACGTAATCGCGCTCGGTCGCGCCGGTGTAGAGCTGGCGCGGACGTCCGATCTTCTGCAGCGGATCCTCGATCATCTCTTTCCACTGTGCGATCCAGCCGACCGTGCGGGCGACTGCGAACAGCACGGTGAACATGGTGGTGGGGAAGCCGAGCGCCTTCAGCGTGATGCCGGAGTAGAAGTCGATGTTCGGATAGAGCTTCTTTTCGATGAAGTAGTCGTCCGTGAGCGCGATCTTCTCCAGTTCCATCGCGACGTCGAGCAGCGGATCGTCCTTGATGCCGAGCTCGCCGAGCACCTCATGCGTCGTACGCTGCATGATCTTCGCGCGCGGGTCGTAGTTCTTGTAGACGCGATGACCGAAGCCCATCAGGCGGAACGGATCGTTCTTGTCCTTGGCGCGGGCGATGAACTCCGGAATGCGGTCGACGGTGCCGATCTCAGACAGCATGTTGAGCGCGGCCTCGTTGGCGCCGCCATGTGCGGGCCCCCACAGGCAAGCGATGCCGGCGGCGATGCAGGCGAAGGGATTGGCGCCCGACGAGCCGGCAAGACGAACGGTCGAGGTCGATGCGTTCTGCTCATGGTCGGCATGGAGGATGAAGATGCGTTCCATGGCGCGCGCCAGCACGGGATTGACCTCGTATTCCTCGGCCGGCACCGCAAAGCACATGCGCAGGAAGTTCGCGGCGTAGGAGAGATCGTTCCGCGGATACACGAAGGGTTGGCCTATATGATATTTGTAGGCCATCGCCGCAATGGTGGGCATCTTCGCGATCAGGCGGATCGAGGCGATCATGCGCTGGTGCGGATCGGAGATGTCGGTCGAGTCGTGATAGAAGGCCGAAAGTGCGCCGACCACACCGCACATTACCGCCATCGGGTGCGCGTCGCGGCGGAAGCCGCGGAAGAAGTTGACCATCTGCTCATGCACCATGGTGTGGCGCGTGACGCGGTTGTCGAAGTCTTCCTTCTGGCTTTTGGTCGGCAATTCGCCGTAGAGCAGCAGGTAGCAGGTCTCCAGGAAATCGCCGTGCTCGGCGAGCTGGTCGATCGGATAGCCGCGGTGCAGCAGGATCCCCTCGTCGCCGTCGATATAGGTGATGGCCGACTCGCAGGAGGCGGTGGAGGTGAAGCCCGGGTCGTAGGTGAAGGCGCCCGTTTCCTTGAACAGGGGGGCGATGTCGATCACGTCCGGCCCCACGGACCCGCTTCGAACTTTCATGTCGAAGGACTTGCCGCCAAATTCGAGTTTCGCCGTCTTGTTTGTCATTGCAACTCCCTTCGATGCCCCAGAAACGCGCCGCGAGGATGGATGATGCGGCGCGAAGAGATGAACCCGCCCGGTGTTTATGCCGGCTTGTGCTATCGCATTTACGACATGGTGCCAAGTTGACCGTTCGCCTGATGCTGCAATGCAAAACACGGGCGGTCCAGTGAATTTTCGGAGACCATCTGAGAATTCATTAACCTATGTCGGCATGCCATGGCGCGCCCAGACCTTGGCGATCTGAGGCACTTCCGCAACGCGATGATAGAGGCCCCGCAAGGCCGGAAACCGGGCGCAGAACTCGTCTAGATCCTCGATCCAGCTGATGAGCATCGCAGCGTAGATGTCGACGGCCGACAGTCTGTCCCCAAGAGCGAAGGACCTGTTGCCGAGGGCTTCGGAGAAGACGGACCATTCGAAGCTCTTGCGATCGAGTGAGGCCTGCTTGACCGCGTCGGCGCCGAACGCGTCGGCCGTGTAGCGGTGCGGATAGAAGTAGCGCAGCTCGCTCATGTAGATGTTGGTGGAGAGATAGAACATCCATCGCAGGAAGGCCGCCCGCGAGGGCTCGCCGATTGTCGGCGACAGGCCGGCGGATGGGTGCAGATCGACGAGATGCACGCACATGGCGGCCGACTCGGTCATGGCGCTCCCATCTGGCAGAATCAGCACGGGCACCTGGGCAAGCGGGTTGATGGCGAGCAGTTCGGCCGGAGGTTCGCCCTCCGGCCAGCGCGCCAGGTCGACAACCTCGCACTCGATGTCGGCGAGCCGCAGGATCGCCTCGACCGCTCCTGAGCCTGAGCCCGGCCTGCCATAGAGCTTGAACATCGTCCTTTGGCTCCTTTCCCGGATCATCCTGCCTGGTCGCGGATGCGCGCAAGCGATTCATCGCGGCCGAGCACGGCGAGGACGTCGAACACACCGGGCGAGGTGCTCCTGCCGGTGAGGGCGGCGCGCAAGGGCTGTGCAACCTTGCCTAGCTTCAGCCCTCCAGCTTCGGCGACATCGCGCACGGCCGCCTCGGTATCCTGCGCTGTCCAGTTGCGCACAGAGGCGAGGGCTTCTGCCGCCTTCGCCAAGACCGCGCGCGCGTCGGCATCGAGAATCCCTGCCGCCTTCTCATCCAGCGGAAGCGGCCGCTGCGCGAACAGATAGCCGGCGCTGTCGGCAAGCTCGACCAAGGTCTTCGCGCGTTCCTTCAGGCCGGGCATGGCAGCCAGGAGCTGGGCGCGCCTGGCGTCCGTCAGCTTGGCCAGCATCTCCTCTCCGCCGGGAAGGAAGGGCAGTGTCGCCACCAGCGTGTCGGTCAGTTCGCGGTCATCGGTACGGCGCATCCAGACGCCGTTGAGCGCCTCCAGCTTGGCGAAGTCGAAGCGGGCGGCGCCCTTGTTGACGTCCTCGATCTCGAACCACGAAATCATGTCCTCGATCGACATCACCTCGTCGTCACCATGGCTCCAGCCGAGGCGCGCGAGATAGTTGAGCAGGGCCTTGGGCAGGTAGCCCATCGCGCGGTAGGCCTCGACGCCCAGCGCGCCATGGCGCTTGGAAAGCTTCGCGCCGTCGGCGCCGTGGATCAGTGGGATGTGCGACATCGACGGCACGTCCCAGCCCATCGCCTGGTAGATGACGGTCTGGCGGGCGGCATTGGTCAGGTGGTCGTCACCGCGGATGATGTGGGTGACGCCCATGTCGTGATCGTCGACGACGACGGCGTGCATATAGGTCGGATTGCCATCCGAACGCAGGATGATGAAGTCGTCGAGATCCTTGTTGGGGAAGCGGACCTCACCCTGGACGCGGTCGTGCACGACAGTCTCTCCCTCGTGCGGCGCCTTGATGCGGATCGCGCCCTTCACGCCCGCGGGTGCCTCGGACGGGTCGCGGTCGCGCCAGGCGCCGTCGTAGCGGGGCGGACGACCCTCGGCCTTCGCCTTCTCGCGCATGGCGTCCAGCTCGGCCGGCGTCTCGTAGGCATAATAGGCCTTGCCCGTAGCGACGAGCTGCTCGGCGACCTCGCGGTGGCGTGGGGCGCGGTCGAACTGCGAGATCGGCTCGCCGTCCCAGTTGAGGCCAAGCCAGCTCAGCCCGTCGAGGATCGCGGCGGTCGCCGCCTCGGTGGAGCGTTCGCGGTCGGTGTCCTCGATGCGCAGCAGCATCCTGCCGCCGGTGTGTTGGGCATAGAGCCAGTTGAAGAGCGCGGTGCGGGCGCCGCCAATGTGGAGGTAGCCCGTGGGCGAGGGCGCAAAGCGCGTGACGACTGGACTGGACATGGACTGTTCCGGATGGCGGCGCAGGCCGCGCGGGTAGCGTTTCGTTGCGGTTCATGTAGCATGAAGTGTCTGAGGCGCAAGGTCGTCGGGTGGCTGTCGCATGGACGGCGAGGGGAGCGATCAGAGACAGGACGAGCGCGGCCTGTTCTCGCCGGCTTTTGCGACGCTGCAGGCGCTGCCGGCCGCGCGAGATCAAACCGGACTGTCCAATCAGCCGTTACCTGCCCTGAGCCCGCCGATGCCGCGGCGCATGATCGCGGCAGGGCGCGTGGAAGCGGGTCCCGTCCACGCGTCCGAACAGGCGGCATCGGCCGTTCAGCTCGAGATAGATCGGGGCGGCGCATTCCTCCTCGTGCCCGTGCTGCTCTGCGCCGGAGCGGCCGTCTATTTCGCACTCGACTTCGAGCCAGGCTGGACGCCGATCCTCTCGCTGGCTGGTCTCTTCGGAGCCGTTGCCTGGCTGGCCCGTAATGTCGCGGTGGCGAGATATCTCGCGCTGGCACTTCTGCTCCTCGTTGGTGGTGCCTTCTTCGGCAAGGTGGAAACCTGGCGCTCCAGCACGAAGGTGATCGGCGGCGAAATCACCACACGGCTGACGGGGCGTGTCGAGACGATCGAAACCCGCGAGAAGGGGCGCATAAGGTTGACGCTCGCGGTGATGGCGACAGAGCGGCCGAAGTTGCGCTATCAGCCCGACCGCGTGCGCCTGACGGCCCGATCCGCGCCGCCGGGCCTTGAGCCGGGTGCTGCGGTGACGGGATTGGCGCGGCTCGCGCCGCCGCTCGGGCCGTTGCGTCCCGGCTCCTACGATTTCGCTTTCGAAAGCTATTTCGACCGGATTGGCGCGAGCGGCTTCTTTCTCAAGCGGCCTGAGGTTTTGCCGGCGGCGGACGAGAGTTCGTTGCGCGCGCGCGTGGAAGCCTGGATCGAAGCGCGGCGCCTCGCGCTTGCCGGGCGCATCCGCGGCCATATCGGTGGGCCCGAGGGCGAGATCGCGGCCGCGCTCGTCGCCGGCGTGCGTGCGGGAATCCCGGAGGATGTCAACGAGACGCTGCGCATCACCGGGCTCGCGCATGTGCTGTCGATCTCCGGCCTGCACATGGCGCTGGTGGCGGGCGTGGTGATCGGGTCGCTGCGGCTCGGCTTTGCCGCCTTTCCCGGATTTGCCTCGCGCCATCCGGTGCGGAAATACGCGGCTGTCGGCGCGCTGGCAGCACTTGCCGCCTATCTTCTTATCTCAGGTTCGCAGGTCGCCGCCGAGCGCAGCTTCCTAATGATCGCGGTGATGCTGGTCGCGCTGCTTTTCGATCGCGCGGCGCTGACGATGCGCAACCTGGCGATCGCCGCCCTGATCATCATCGTGCTCTCGCCGCACGAGGTCGTCGGGCCAAGCTTCCAGATGTCGTTCGCGGCAACGGCCGCGCTCGTTTCCGCCTATGGCTGGTGGGCGGAACGCAGAGCGCGCCGAGCACAACCGAATCCTGCACAGCGTGGCGCGCTCCTGCGGATTGCGCGAACGGTCGTCTTCTACGCCGCGGGGTTGGCGGCCACGTCGCTGATCGCCGGCGTCGCGACCGGCATCTTCGGCGCCTGGCATTTCCAGCGTGTCTCGCCGCTCGGCCTTGTCGCAAACCTCGCGGCCATGCCCGTGTTTTCGGTCGTCGTGATGCCGGCGGCGGTGGCCGGAATGGTGCTGATGCCTTTCGGCCTCGATGGGCCAGTCTTCATAATCATGGGGCAGGGGCTGTCGCTGGCACTTGCCATCGTCCGCTGGCTCGCCGAGCGCACGCCGGTCGATGCGATCGGCGCGGTTCCCTCCGCTTCCGTTGTCCTGCTCGCGCTTGCGCTGGTGCCGCTCACGCTTGCCACGACGACCGCGGTGAGACTGCTCGCGGTCCCGCTCGCCGTCGTGGGCTTTGCAAGCCTGACGCTTCGCGAATTGCCGCAGGCCTACGTCTCCGAGGATGCGCGACTGGTCGGGATCAGGACGCGGGACGGCATGCTGGCAGTCAACCGCGACCGTCCGAATGCGTTTACGGTCGAAGACTGGTCGCGGGCGACGATGGCAACCGGTATCATGAAGCCGGCAAAGGAGACGGAAGCCGGAACCACTGGCACCGTCATGGATATTTCTCCGGCGCGATTCTTCTGCGCGGGCGACCTGTGCCGGGTCGAACATGAGTCGGGAGCCGTGGTCGCTCATGCGTTGACGATGCCCGACGCCGAGCAGGCCTGCGACACGGCGAGCGTAATCGTCATCGCCGATCCGACGGCTGCCAATCCCTGCCCGCACAGCAAAGTGCAAATCATCACCGCGCGACGGCTTGCGCTGGACGGCAGCGCAGAGATCCGCTTCGACGGTGTGGGAAACGCTTCCGTCACCTACGCCCTGTCCGGCACGCGTCCCTGGCACGACCACCGCCGCTTCTCGCGCGCCGCCAGAGGCATGGCTCCTTACGAGCCCGCAAACAAAAAAGCCGGCACGAAGCCGGCTTCCTGAACCACTCGTCGGCTCTTCGCGACGCTCAGTATTTCCGGATGAGGCCGACGAGACGACCCTGCACCTTGATCCGGTCCGGGCCGAAGATCCGCGTCTCGTAGGCCGGGTTGGCGGCTTCGAGAGCGATCGAGGCGCCCTTGCGGCGGAAGCGCTTGAGTGTGGCTTCTTCCTCGTCGACCAGGGCCACGACGATGTCGCCGGGGGTGGCCGCGTTCGTGTTGCGGATGATGACCGTATCGCCGTCGAAGATGCCGGCCTCGATCATCGAATCTCCTTTCACTTCAAGGGCATAGTGCTCGCCGCCCGACAGCATTTCCGGCGGCACCATGATCGCGTGGGTCTGGTGCTGGATGGCGTCGATCGGCACGCCGGCCGCGATGCGGCCCATGACGGGGATCGAGATCGCGCTGCCCGCATCGTTGCTGGCAACGGGCGCGCGCGGCGGCTCGGCCGGCTTCTGGCCGAGGCTGCCCTGGATGACGCTCGGGGAGAATTTGCGCGGGCCGGCGAGGGCGGGAGACATCGATTCCGGTAGGCGGACGACTTCCAGCGCGCGCGCCCGGTTGGGCAGGCGGCGGATGAAGCCGCGCTCCTCCAGCGCCGTGATCAGGCGGTGGATGCCGGACTTCGAGGCAAGGTCCAGCGCCTCCTTCATCTCGTCGAAGGAAGGGGGAATGCCGGACTCCTTCATCCGCTCGTGGATGAACATCAGCAACTCGTGTTGCTTGCGCGTCAGCATTTCGCCCTCCAAGAATCGCCAGACAAACAAAACCAGAACAAACACTATCTGTTCGATATGTGTTCTGCAACCGCTTAAATTTTAGTGAATTTGTTTACCGTTCGTTCAGGCTATTTGCCGAGCCGGCTTCTCATCGCAGCAGAACCACGCGGCAGGGAGAGCCCGCAGGGGCTGCGGGAGCGAAGGGCGGACGGACGATGAGGGCGTTGGCGTCGGCCAGAATCCGCAGCATCGAAGAATCCTGCACAGGGAAGGGCGCTGCAACGAGTTGGCCGTCGCGACTCTCGACACGGGCGCGGACATAGTCCTCACGCTGGTCGTTTTCGGTCATGTCGACACCCAGAACCGCGTCCCGAATGTCCAACATATGGGGCCGTCCTCCCAGTTGCGCGACGAGCGGCGCGACGAAAAGGTGCGAGCAGACGAGAGAGGCCACCGGATTGCCGGGGAGCCCGAGCACCCGCACGTCGCCCAATCGGCCGAACATCAGCGGCTTGCCGGGCCGCATCGCGATCTTCCAGAAGTCGAGCGTCATACCGGCAGAACTCAGCACCTCGCGCACCAGGTCGTGGTCGCCGACCGAGGCGCCGCCGAGCGTGACGATGATGTCCGCGCCCGCTGCGCGTGCGCCATCTATCGCCGCGGCGATCCCAGAGCGGTCGTCACGTACGATGCCGAGATCGAGGGGGACGGCACCCATCTTTTCGACCACGGCAGCCACGCCATAGGCATTCGAGGAGATGATCTGGTCCGGCCCGGTCTCGCTGCCCGGCGGCAGCAGTTCGTCGCCCGTGGCGAGGATAGCGACCAGCGGCTTGCGGATGACCGGCAGCGCCGCGTGGTTGGCGGCAGCCGCCAGCGAGACGGCGGCGGGATCGAGGAGCCGGCCCGCCTCGAGCAGAGGCTCACCTTCGCGGAAGTCGAGAGCTTGCCGGCGGATGTTGCGGAAGGCCGCGACGGGCTCCAATGCTTCCACACCATTGGGCGAGAGGCGCGTGTTCTCCTGGATCAGCACGGCGTCGGCCCCGGCAGGAACCGGTGCGCCGGTAAAAATGCGGACCGCTTCGCCGGGGCCAACCGTGCCCGTGAACCCCTTGCCGGCCGGCGCCTCGCCGATGACACGCAGCGTCGCGGGCACCGATGCGACGTCGGCGGCGCGGACCGCATAGCCGTCCATCGCGGAGGCGTCGAAGGGCGGCTGGGTGCGCAGCGCCGCGATGTCTGTGGCGAGCACGCGCCACGCGGCCTGGCCGATCGCGACGGTTTCGGATGCGAGCGGGGCAGCCCCGTCGAGGAGGCGGGCCAGGGCGTCCTTCACCGGCATCAGCGCCATTGGATCAGCCGTTCGTCCGGCGGTAGTCGCCCGACTTGCCGCCGGTCTTCTCGACCAGGCGGATGCCCGTCAACTCCATCTCGCGGTCCACGGCCTTGGCCATGTCGTAGATGGTGAGGCAGGCGACGGAAGCCGCGGTCAATGCCTCCATCTCGACGCCGGTCTTGCCGGTGACGCGCGCAGTCGCCGTGACGCGCAGGCCCGGAAGGGCTGCATCGGGCTCGATCTCCAAGCCCACCTTGTCGAGGAGCAGCGGGTGGCAGAGCGGGATCAGTTCGTGCGTCTTCTTGGCCGCCATAATGCCGGCGATGCGGGCGACGCCGATCACATCACCCTTCTTCGCATTGCCGGCGACGATCATGTCGAGCGTTTCGCGCTTCATCACCACCGAGCCCTCGGCGATCGCGACGCGCTGCGTCTCGGCCTTCGCGCCGACATCCACCATATCGGCCTGCCCGTCGGCGGCGATATGGGTGAGGCCCGGCGAGGGGGCGGTCATCGTCACTCGGCCGCCGCTGCGGCGGCGCCGTTGAGCAGCAGGCGCGTAGCCGCCGCGACGTCGGCCTGGCGCATCAGGCTCTCGCCCACCAGGAAGGTGCCGATGCCGTGGCGTGCGAGCCGCATGCAGTCGGCATGGGTGAAGATGCCGCTTTCGCCGACGAGCAGCCTGTCGGCCGGCACCATGCGGGCCAGCCGCTCCGACACGTCGAGCGAGACTTCGAAGGTGCGCAGATTGCGGTTGTTCACGCCGATCATCGATGAGGCGAGCTTCAGCGCGCGCTCCATCTCCGCTTCGTCGTGCACCTCGACGAGAACGTCCATGCCGAGATCGAACGCGCAGGCCTCGAGCGACTTCGCGTCGTCGTCGGAGAGGCTCGCCATGATGAGCAGGATCGCGTCCGCACCCCAGGCGCGCGCCTCGAGCACCTGGTAGGCGTCGAACATGAAGTCCTTGCGCAGCGCGGGCAGGGCGCAGGCGCAGCGCGCCTCGGTCAGGAATTCCGGCGCGCCTTGGAAGGACGGGGCATCGGTGAGGACGGAGAGGCAGGCGGCACCGCCGGCCTCATACGCGGCGGCAAGCGACGGTGGGTCGAAATCCGCCCGTATCAGGCCTTTCGAGGGGCTCGCCTTCTTGATCTCCGCGATCAGAGCAAACTCGCCTTTGGCGCGCTTCGCCCGCAGGGCCTTGAGGAAACCGCGCGGCTGCTCGCCGCCTGCGATCCGTGCCTTGAGTTCGGCGAGCGGCGTGCGCGCCTTGGCGGCGGCGATCTCGTCGCGCTTGTAGGCCTCGATCTTGCGCAGGATATCGGTCATGCGTTGGACACCTGCACCAGTTTCTCCAGCCGCGCCAGCGCCTTGCCGTCATCAATGGACCGGACGGCCAGCGCGATGCCTTCCTTCATGTCGGCCGCCACACCGGCAACGACAAGCCCCGCGCCGGCGTTCATCAGCACGGTGTCGCGATAGGCGCCGGGCGCGCCGGCCAGCATATCCCGCAGTGCCCTGGCGTTGAAGGCGGCGTCGCCGCCCTTGAGCTCAGCCTGCGTGTGCCAGGCCAGGCCATATTGCGCCGGCGTGATCGTGAACTCGGAAAGCACGCCATCGGAGAGTTCCGCGACCCGCGTCTCGCCGGTCGTGGTGATCTCGTCATAACCGTCGCCATGGACGACCCAGATCTTCTCGGACCCGAGTTCCTTCAGGGCTTCCGCGACGGGTCCCACCCATTCCGGCGCGAAAACGCCGACCAGCTGCCGTGTCACGCCGCCGGGATTCGAGAGCGGTCCGAGCAGGTTGAAGATCGTGCGCGTGCCGAGCTCGACACGCGAGGGGCCGACATATTTCATCGCTGGATGGTGAGCCGGTGCGAACATGAAGCCGATGCCGGCCTCCGCAATGCAGCGCGAGATCGCTTCGGGCGACAGGTCGATCCTGATCCCGAGCGCCATCAGCACATCCGCCGCGCCCGACTGCGAGGAGAGGTTGCGGTTGCCGTGCTTGGCCACCGGCACGCCGCAGCCGGCGATGACGAAGGCGGACCCGGTCGAGATGTTGAGGCTGTGCGTGCCATCGCCGCCCGTGCCGACGATGTCGATCGCGTTGCCAGGGGCTGCGACGCGCAGCATCTTGTCGCGCATCGTGGCGACAGCGCCCATCACCTCCGGCACGGTCTCGCCGCGAACGCGCAGGGCCATCAGGAAGCCGCCGATCTGCGACGGTGTCGCTTCGCCCGACATCACGATGTCAAACGCCTCGCGCGCCTCCTCGAAGGTGAGCGCCTTTCCAGCGGCGACCTTGGCGATGAAGGGCTTGAAGTCGGCCATGGTTGTCCTGTCAGAAGCTCAACGCTTGCTGGATGGCGGTGGGGTTGGTCGTCACGGCGAACTCGCCCTGGAGCCGCGCGACCAGCTGGTCGAGCAGGTCGTCCGCCATGCCCGATGCATAGGCCTGCCGATTCTCGGCCGACACGGCCTCGGCTCCTGCGCCGGCCGGCTCGAACACCTCTGTCACGCGGAAGAGTATCTTCGTGTTGCCGTCCGCCGGCGTGGTGACCCCCGCGCCGCTCTGCGCGACGGCGAAGACCGCGGCGGCACCGTCGGGGCCGAGGTCGACGTCCTCCGCCCCACGCCGCAGACCGCGCTTCACCTGCTTTTCGAGACCGAGTTCGGTCGCGACCGTGTCGAGCGAGTTCTCGTCCTTGACGCGCTTTTCCAATTCCGCCGCCTTGGTCGAGAACAGGCGGTCGCTTTCTTCTGCGATCCAGTCGGCGACGACCTTGTCCTTGACTTCATCTAGCGTGCGGTCGCGGGCAGGGGTGACCTCCTTGACCTCGTAGAAGACGAACCCGCTCGAACCGAGCGACAGCGGCGGGTTCTCGACGTTCGGCTGCGTCTCGAAGGCACCCTGCAGCAGTTCTCGGGAGGAGGGGATGGTCGAGATCACCGTGCCGGCCGGGTCCTGCGCGTTGCGGTCGACTGCTTCAACGGTGGCCACCTTCAGCTTTGCGGCCGCTGCCGCTTCTTCCATTGTCTGGCCACTGGCGCGGGCATCTTCATAGCTGTCGTGCACGTTGAGCAACTGTGTGTTGGCCTCGACCAGGGCCAGGTCCTTGCGGATCTGCTCGCCGACCTCCGAAAGCGGCTTGACCACTTCCGGCTTGATATCGGTGACGCGAAGGAGCACCGGGCCGAACGCGCCTTCGACGACCGGGCTCACTTCGTTCAGCGACAGCTTGAAGGCGGCGTCGGCCACTGCCGCGTCGGCCACCTTGTCCTTCTCGAACGTGCCCAGCTGGATGTCGGCCATCGTCTTGCCCTGCGCCGTCACGACGGAATCGAAGGATGAGCCGCCGCGAATGCTCTCGGCGGCAGCGTCAGCGGCAGCCTTGTCGGAAAAGACCAGCTGCTCGATCGTGCGGGTCTCGGGCGTCGTGTAGCGCTTCTTGTTGGCTTCGTAGTCCTTCGCCACGTCCTCATCGCTGATTGCCGCCGCGTCGGCGATATCCTCGGGCTCGAGCTTGACGTAGGCGATCTTGCGATACTCCGGCGCCGCGTAGCGCGTCTTGTTGTCCTCGAACCACTTGGCTAGCACATCGTCGGCCGGAGCAGTCACGGTGCCGATGATCGATTTCTGCAGCGTGACATATTCGATCGTGCGGTTCTCGCCCTGATAGAGCGATACCGCGCGCAGGAACGTATCGGGCGCCTTCAGACCGTCGGAAACCGCCTCGACGATCTGCTGGCGGACCGCCACCTGCTCGCGATTGCGGAAATAGTCCTCCGGCCGCATCCCGACCTGGTTCAGCACGAATTCGAACTGCCGTCGGTCGAACTGGCCGCCCGCGCCGCGGAAGGCAGGGTCTTCCGCCGTCAGCTGGGCGATCTTGTCGCGCGAGACGCCGAGCCCGATCAGTCGTGCCTGTTCGTCCAGCACGGCGCCGGCGGTGAGCTGCGTCAGCACCTGCTGGTCGATGCCGAACATCGCGGCCTGTTCGCGCGTGATGCGCTGTCCGAGCTGCTGCGAGATCATCTGCAGCTGGCGGTCATAGGCCAGGCGATAGTCGAGCAAGGAGACCTTGGTGCCGCCGGCGGTGACGACACTGCTCGACCCGGTTCCCGTCAGCAGCTGACCGGAGATTCCCCAGATCGCGAAGCTCACCACGAGCAGCAGCAGCAGCAGCTTGGCGACCCACGTGCCTGCGGCCTTTCTCAACGAGTCAAGCATCGAAACTCCCGGAATTTCCGCCGCGAACGGCATCTTCTTGCGTTGCCGGACCGGCAATAGCGCCCTTCCGGGCGACTGTCGATTGCTTTATGGCCGCATTTTGATAGTGACCGCCGCGCAGCAGCAGGAGGACGCGCATGACCCACGGTATACGTTCGCTCGTCGCCGGCAATTGGAAGATGTACGGCACTTCGGCCTCGATGCCGGAACTGCATGCGATCGCCAACGGCTTCATGCAAGGGCTCGACGCAGAGACCGAAGCGCTGATCTGCGTGCCAGCCACGCTTCTGACACGCGCGGCGGACGTGCTCAAATCGTCGCCGGTGAAGACGGGCGGGCAGGACTGCCACGCCAATGCCAGCGGCGCGCATACCGGCGATGTCTCGGCCGAGATGCTGAAGGATGCCGGCGCGAGCTTCGTCATCGTCGGTCATTCCGAACGCCGGACGGATCATGGCGAGACCGACGCGATCGTGCGTGCCAAGGCCGAGGCCGCCTGGCGGGCAGGCCTGACGGCGATCATCTGCATCGGCGAGACCAGAGCGGAGCGGGAAGGCGGCCAGACGCTCGCCGTCCTGTCGCGCCAGATATCGGGATCGGTGCCCGCTTCGGCCACGGCCGCGAACACGGTCATAGCCTACGAGCCCGTATGGGCGATCGGTACCCGGCCTGACGCCGACCGTCGAGGACGTCGCCGAGGCGCATGCCCACATCCGCTCGGAACTTTCGGGACTTATCGGCGAACAGGCCGCGACGACGCGGATCCTCTACGGCGGGTCGGTCAAGCCGTCGAATGCGCGCGAGCTGCTCGCGATCGACAACGTCAACGGTGCGCTGGTCGGCGGCGCGAGCCTGAAAGCGGCAGATTTCCTTGCCATCGCCGAAGCTTACCTGACCATCGGCTGAGCTTTGCGGCGCGGCCATTGTAAAATGACCGCTTAAGTTCCCATATCCGGTGCCGAGATTGCCGCAGGGGTTGGATTTGCGGGCAAAGCCGTGTATTGACCCGCGGCCACGCGCCGGACTGCGCGTAGATCCAGCCAAGATTGCCCGGATACCCGCATGGAAACCGTCATTATCGTCATCCACCTCATGGTCGTGCTCGCGCTCGTCGGCGTGGTGCTGCTCCAGCGCTCGGAGGGTGGCGGTCTCGGCATCGGCGGCGGTTCGGGCTTCATGACCGCGCGCGGCGCGGCCAATGCGCTCACCCGCGCGACGGCGATCCTGGCGGCGATCTTCTTCGCGACCTCGCTGCTCCTGTCCATCATGGCCCGTTACGGCGAGCGCCCGATCGACATCCTCGACCGGGTGCCGTCCTCGACCGGCCAGCAGCAGGCGCCTTCGGGCAGCGGTATCCTCGATCAGCTCGGCGGCCAGGGCGCGCCGTCGACGACGCCCGCCGCGCCTTCCGGCGAACAGCAGGCTCCCGCGGCCGGCACTCCGGCGGAAGGCCAGGGCGCGGTTCCGATCGCGCCGCTCACCCCGCTCGCGCCCGCGACGCCGGCCACGCCGAGCGTCCCCTCCGGCCAGTAACCCGCGGCGGGCGGCTTATCGCCGCCCGGCCAGAGAATTGTTGCCGCAACGCAACAAGTTGCGTTCATTTGCCGGTGTGGCTCCGAATTGACGCCAATGTGAAGTGTCGAGGCGTCTTCGGCTGCTTGAGCGCGTTACCGATTCGAAACTATAAGAACTCATAGGTTGTGTCCGGTTTCCACAGGAGGGGACCGGCCGCACGGCTGTTGGGCGGCCAAAGAGCATTGGATTGGGGTTTGTGAAAATGAAGATCAGGACCATCGTTCTGGCGGGGATGGTTTCATCCGTGTGCATCGGTGCGCCGGCATTCGCCGAGTCGGGCGCGGTGCCGTTCTCGATGACGGTCAAGAGCACGGCCTCCGCGACGCAGCCCGAGAAAAAGGTCGAGAAGAAGGCCGAAAAGAAACCGACGAAGCCTGCAAAGACGGACCAGAAGTCCGCCAAGGTCGAGGTGAAAAAGGGCACCAAGAAGGAAAAGCCCGTCGAACTCGCCGCCGCGACGCCGCCGGTCGAGCTGCGCAGCTACAATCAGGAGCGCGGTCTTTTCAGCACGCTGTTCGGCGCGCCGCAGCAGATGCTTCCCGAAACCCAGCGCCGCGACGCGGAATTGCGCAGCCGTGACGAGAAGGGAAAGAAATTCAGGGTCAAGGCGGACTTCGTGCCGCAGGTGGTCGATTTCCCGAGCAGCTATTCCCGCGGCACGATCGTGGTGAACACGTCGGAGAAGTTCCTCTACCTCATCGAATCCAATGGCAAGGCGCGCCGCTATGCCATCGCGGTCGGCAAGGACGGCCTCAAGTTCAAGGGTAACGGCAAGATCCAGGACAAGCAGGAATGGCCGCGCTGGATCCCGACACAGGAGATGCAGAAGCGCGATCCGGCCAAATACGGACGCTACAAGGACGGCATGCCCGGCGGCCCGGACAATCCGCTCGGTGCCCGCGCGATGTATCTCTACCAGGGCAAGAAGGACACCCACATCCGCATACACGGCACCAACCAGCCGTGGACGATTGGAACCGACTCGTCCAACGGCTGCTTCCGGATGGTCAACGAGCACGTCATGGACCTCTACACGCGGGTCCGGGTCGGTGCCGACATGGTCGTCCTCTAAATAGCTGCAAACATTGCGATTTTCAAAGGCCGGGCTTGCCCGGCCTTTTTGCATGGCGGCTATGCCGGGGGAAAACGCAGTCGAAGCGATTTTCGGCTGGCGGAATCAGGTTCGCGGCGCTATGCGATGAATCCCATGGCGCGATACGTATTCATCACTGGCGGCGTGGTTTCCTCGCTTGGAAAAGGCATTGCAGCGGCCGCACTCGGCGCGTTGCTACAGGCGCGCGGCTATCGCTGCCGCATCCGCAAGCTCGATCCCTACCTCAACGTCGATCCGGGCACGATGTCGCCCTACCAGCACGGCGAGGTCTTTGTCACCGACGATGGTGCCGAGACTGATCTCGATCTCGGCCACTACGAGCGCTTCACCGGCCGTTCCGCGAACAAACAGGACAACATCACCACCGGCCGCATCTACAAGAACATCATCGAGAAGGAGCGGCGCGGCGACTATCTCGGCGCCACGGTGCAGGTGATCCCGCACGTCACGGACGAGATCAAAAATTTCGTCCGCGAAGGCAATGACGATTACGATTTCGTCCTGTGCGAGATCGGCGGCACGGTCGGCGACATCGAGGCGATGCCGTTCCTTGAGGCGATCCGCCAGCTCGGCAACGAGTTGCCGCGGGGAGGGGCCGTCTACATCCACCTGACGCTGATGCCCTACATCCCGGCCGCCGGCGAACTCAAGACCAAGCCGACGCAGCATTCGGTCAAGGAACTGCGCTCGATCGGCATCGCGCCGGACATACTGCTGGTCCGTGCCGACCGTCCAATCCCGAAGGAAGAGCGGCGCAAGCTTTCGCTGTTCTGCAACGTGCGCGAAAGCGCGGTCATCCAGGCGCTCGACGTGGCCCACATTTACGATGTTCCGATTGCCTATCACAAGGAAGGGCTAGATTCGGAGGTACTTGCGGCGTTCGGCATCGACCCGGCGCCCAAGCCGCGCATGGAGCGCTGGCAGGAGGTGTCGCGCCTCATCCACAATCCGGAAGGCGAGGTCACGATCGCGATCGTCGGAAAATATACCGGCCTCAAGGATGCGTACAAGTCGCTGATCGAGGCGCTGTCGCATGGCGGCATGGCCAACAAGGTGCGCGTCAAGCTCGACTGGATCGAGAGCGAGATCTTCGAGAAGGAGGATCCGGCACCCTGGCTGGAGAAGGTGCACGGCATTCTCGTGCCGGGCGGCTTTGGCGAGCGTGGCTCGGAAGGCAAGATCCTCGCGGCCAAGTTCGCCCGCGAGCGCAAGGTTCCTTATTTCGGCATCTGCTTCGGCATGCAGATGGCCTGCATCGAGGCCGCCCGGTCACTCGCCGGCATCGAGGGCGCCTCGTCGACCGAGTTCGGCCCGTCGAAGGAGCCTGTGGTCGGCCTGATGACGGAATGGCTCAAGGGCAACATGCTGGAGAAGCGCCAGGCAGCCGGCGACCTCGGCGGCACGATGCGGCTTGGCGCCTATGATGCGAGGCTCGCGTCGGGCTCGCGTATCGCCGACATCTATGGCGACACGGATATCTCGGAGCGCCACCGCCACCGCTACGAGGTCAACATCGACTACAAGGAGCGGCTGGAGGATTGCGGCCTCGTCTTCGCCGGCATGTCCCCGGACGGGGTGCTGCCGGAGACGGTCGAGTATCCCGACCATCCGTGGTTCATCGGCGTACAGTATCACCCCGAGCTGAAGTCGAAGCCATTCGAGCCGCACCCGCTGTTCTCGAGCTTCATCGGCGCGGCGGTTGAGCAGAGCCGGCTGGTCTAGACCGGATTCCGTATCGAGCGCTGGCTGTTGCTAACCGGCGCTGACCTTCTTGTTGAACTCCGAGAAGAACTGGGCGGCGAGCTTCTTCGACGTCGACTGGATCAGCCGGCTGCCGAGCTGGGCGATCTTGCCGCCGACGTCTGCCTTGGCGGTGTAGGTGAGCAGCGTAGCGTCAGGCCCTTCCTCTTTTAGCACGACGTCGGCGCCTCCCTTGGCGAAACCTGCGATGCCACCCTTACCTTCGCCGAAGATCGTGTAGGAGTGGGGTGGCTTCAGTTTCTGCAGTTCCACTTCTCCGGCAAAACGCGCCTTGATCGGCCCGATCTTCAGCGCGACCGTCGCCGAGAGCTCGGTGTCGGACTTCTTCTCCAGCGACTCGCAGCCCGGAATGCAGGCTTTCAGCACCTCCGGATCGTTGAGTGCTTCCCATACTTTGGCGATCGGAGCCTCGATGCGCTCCTCTCCCTGCATGTCAACGGCCATGACGTTCCTCCCTGGGTGCCTCGTTTTGAATGGTGCCTCGATCGGACTATCGGAG
Source organism: Mesorhizobium sp. J428 (assembly GCF_024699925.1). NCBI lineage: Bacteria > Pseudomonadati > Pseudomonadota > Alphaproteobacteria > Hyphomicrobiales > Phyllobacteriaceae > Mesorhizobium > Mesorhizobium sp. J428. The sequence goes on along the minus strand of NZ_JAJOMX010000001.1, from coordinate 4,994,896 downwards.
CGGGTCGAGGATGTCTATCGCACCAAAGTCCGGCCCGATCGGCTCTCGCGCGCGGCTTGCCGACAAATGGCCGATGCCATATCCCTAGTATGGAAGAGTGCGGAGGAATCTATGGCGGTTGCAAACGGAGCCAGGCGCCTGCGGTCGCGGGAGTGGTTTGACAATCCCGACAATCCTGGCATGACGGCGCTCTATCTGGAGCGGTATCTGAACTACGGCCTCACGCGCGAGGAGTTGCAGTCGGGCAAGCCGCTGATCGGGATTGCGCAGACCGGCTCTGACCTTTCGCCCTGCAACCGCCACCATATCGAGCTCGCCAAGCGCGTGCGCGACGGCATCGTGGCGGCGGGCGGGGTGCCGCTTGAGTTCCCGGTCCATCCGATCCAGGAGACCGGCAAGCGTCCGACAGCCTCGCTCGACCGCAATCTGGCCTATCTCGCTCTGGTCGAGGTGCTCTACGGCTATCCGCTCGACGGCGTCGTGCTGACCATCGGCTGCGACAAGACCACGCCGGCGCTGCTGATGGCCGCCGCCACGGTCAACATCCCGGCGATCGCGCTGTCGGTCGGCCCGATGCTGAACGGCTGGCACAAGGGCGAGCGCACCGGGTCCGGCACGGTCGTGTGGAAGTCGCGCGAGCGGCTTTCGGCCGGCGAGATCGATTACGACCAGTTCATGGAGATCGTCGCCTCGTCTGCTCCCTCCGTCGGCTACTGCAACACGATGGGCACGGCGACGACGATGAACAGCCTTGCCGAGGCGCTCGGCATGCAGCTGCCCGGTGCCGCGGCGATCCCCGCGCCCTATCGCGAGCGCGGCCAGATGGCCTACGAGACCGGCAAGCGCATCGTCGGCATGGTGCATGAAGACCTGAAGCCGTCCGACATCATGACGCGCGCGGCCTTCGAGAACGCCATCGTGGTGAACTCGGCGATCGGCGGCTCGACCAACGCGCCGATCCATCTCAACGCCATCGCGCGTCATCTCGGTGTCGAACTCGACAATGACGACTGGCAGGCGATCGGCCATCACGTGCCGCTGCTGGTCAACCTGCAGCCGGCCGGCGAATATCTCGGCGAGGACTATCACCATGCCGGCGGGGTGCCGGCCGTGGTTGCCGAACTGATGAAGGGCGGACTGCTGCCGAACCCGGACGCGATGACGGCGAACGGCAGGACGATGGGGCAGAACTGCGCCACTACCGAGAACATGGACGAGAAGGTCATCCGCCCGGTCTCCTCGCCGCTGAAGCGGGATGCCGGCTTCATCAACCTGAAGGGCAATCTGTTCGACAGCGCGATCATGAAGACCAGCGTGATCTCGCAGGAGTTCCGCGACCGCTACCTGTCCAATCCGCGCGATCCGGATGCGTTCGAAGGCACGGCGCAGGTCTTCGACGGGCCGGAGGAGTATCACGCCCGCATCGACGATCCCGCGCTCGGCCTGACCGAGCACACGATCCTGTTCATGCGCGGCGCGGGTCCGGTCGGCTATCCGGGCGCGGCCGAAGTGGTGAACATGCAGCCGCCCGCCTATCTGATCAGGAAGGGCATCCATTCGCTGCCCTGCATCGGCGACGGGCGGCAGTCCGGCACGTCGGGCAGCCCCTCGATCCTCAACGCCTCGCCGGAGGCAGCCGTCGGCGGCGGTCTTGCGCTGCTGCGCTCGGGCGACCGGGTGCGGGTGGACCTGCGCAAGGGCACGGCCGACATCCTCGTCACCGACGACGAGATCACGCGGCGTCGCGCCGAATTACAGAACAATGGCGGCTATCATTATCCGAAGCACCAGACGCCCTGGCAGGAGATCCAGCGCTCCATGGTCGACCAGCTCTCCGAAGGCATGGTTCTGAAGCCCGCCGTGAAATACCGCGACGTCGCACATACCAGCGGCGTCCCACGCGACAATCACTAAAGCCCGCCTGGGCTTCCAATCGGGCTGATAATGCGCCACATGGTGCCGCGATGACACAGCGCGCGCTCGATCACCTCGTTCTGCCCACCGCCAGCGTGGATGCTGCGCGAGACCGGTTGACGCGTCTGGGGTTCACGGTTGCGCCGAACGGCGTCCATCCCTTCGGCACGGTCAATGCCTGCGTCTATTTTACGGGCGGCACCTTTCTGGAGGCGCTGGCCCTCGGCGACGGCGAGGCGGCCGCCACGGCGATCGCGCACGGAAACGTCTTCGTCGCCCGCGATCACGTCTTCCGCGCCATGCGCGGCGAGGAGGGGTTTTCGGCGATCGTGCTGGCGAGCGACGACGCGGACCGCGATCATGCAGCCTTTGCGAGGTTGGACATTTCGGGCGGCGACATGCTCACCTTCTCCCGGCCGTCCGCCGATGCGCATGGCAAGGTCGGCACCGCGACGTTCAAGCTCGCCTTCGCGGCGGACATCGAGACCGCCGACGCGTTCCTGTTCACCTGCCAGCGCATCGATGCGCCGGCCATCGACCGCGGTTCGCTGGAACGGCATGCCAATGGCGCGACAGGTATCTGTGAGATCGTCGCGGGCGAGCATGCGGGCTCCTTCATCCGGCTGATCGAGCGCGCCGTCGGCCGAAGCCCACATGATACGACGCATGCCGTCGAGTTCACCAACGTCGCCATGCGGATGGTCGGCCCGGATGATCCTCCCGGTGTCGGCGAGAGCGGTGCGACGCTTGCGGCGATCGCGTTCACTGTGAGGGATCTGGACGCAGTGTCGCATCTGTTCGACGCGGGCGGGATCGACTATCTCGCAACGCCAGCCGGACTTGTCGTTCCGCCGGCCGTCGGACAAGGCGCGACTTTCATTTTCAGGAGACCGAACTGATGCAACCGAATACCACCGTCGCCGTCGGTCGGGCGATTTTTTCCAACAGCAGTCCGCTCACTCTGATCGCCGGACCCTGCCAGCTCGAATCGCGCCAGCATGCCTTCGACATGGCCGGCGCGCTCAAGGAGCTTACCGCCGAGCTCGGCATCGGCTTCGTCTACAAGACGAGCTACGACAAGGCCAATCGGACGTCGATTTCCGGAAAGCGCGGCGTGGGGCTGGAGGGCGCACTGCCGGTGTTCGAGGCGCTCCGCAGCGAACTCGACGTGCCTGTACTGACCGACGTGCATACCGAAGGGCAATGCCGGATCGTCGCCGAGGTCGTCGACGTGCTCCAGATCCCGGCCTTCCTCTGCCGCCAGACCGACCTGCTTATCGCCGCGGCGCAGACCGGCAAGGTGGTCAACGTTAAGAAAGGCCAGTTCCTTGCGCCTTGGGACATGAAGAACGTCGTCGCCAAGATCACCGAATCCGGCAATCCGGACGTGCTCGTCACGGAGCGCGGCGTCTCCTTCGGCTACAACACGCTTGTGTCGGACATGCGTGCCTTGCCGATCATGGCAGAGATTGGAACGCCGGTGATCTTCGACGCGACCCATTCGGTACAGCAGCCCGGCGGGCAGGGCGGTTCGACCGGTGGCGAGCGACGCTTCGTCGAGACGCTCGCGCGCGCCGCGGTGGCCGTCGGCGTCGCCGGCGTGTTCATCGAGACCCACCAGGATCCGGATAACGCGCCCTCCGACGGCCCCAACATGGTCCGCCTAGACGACATGCGCGGCTTGATCGAGCGGCTGATGACCTTCGACCGCGTGGCAAAGCACGGAGATTGATCGCGTTTCGTTACCGGCTGCAACGAAACGTGAGAATACGCTTTAGCAACTGCCGGCAGCGATGCCGGTTTCCTTTCAGGCAGCAATTCTTGAAGGGAGCACGCCATGACAACGCACACCGGGCATACCGCCGCAATTCCCGCCTCGAGAGTGATCGGCACCGACGTCTACAGCACGTCCGGTGAGAAGATCGGCGTCATCGAGGACGTGATGCTGGAGAAGACATCCAACGGGATCATGTTCGCCGTGATCGGCTTCGGCGGCTTTCTGGGCATCGGCGAGAAATTTCACGCCATTCCGTGGTCGGTCCTCGACTACGAGAAGAGCCGCGGCGGCTATGTCGTGCCATTCTCACAGGACCAGCTGAAGGCAGCGCCGGCTTATTCGATCAATGAACTGACCGGCGACGACGGCAAGGCGGCGCGCGACGCCTCCTACGACTACTACAAGGTTCCGCCATACTGGTATTGACGGATGGCGAGGGCGCTCAGCGCTGACGCATCGGTTCGGCTCCGCCTTGCGCGGAGCCTTTTCTTTTCATGCCGGGATTTTCTTGGCTTCGCGCATTCGCTAAGAGCGTGACGAATTCTCCCGCAGCCTTGCAAAGGACCGATCCATGACCGCCATCATCGACATTGTCGGCCGTGAAATTCTCGACAGCCGGGGCAACCCAACGGTCGAAGTGGATGTCACTCTCGAAGACGGCGCTTTCGGCCGCGCGGCGGTGCCGTCGGGCGCCTCCACTGGTGCGCACGAGGCCGTCGAGCTTCGCGACGGCGGGGCACGTTATCTCGGCAAGGGCGTGGCCCGTGCGGTCGAGGCCGTGAACGGCGAGATCTTCGAGACGATCGGCGGCCTTGAGGCCGAGGATCAGATCCATATCGACCAGACCATGATCGAGCTGGACGGCACGCCGAACAAGAGCCGACTCGGAGCGAACGCGATCCTTGGCGTGTCGCTGGCAGTCGCGAAGGCTGCTGCGGACGCCTCCGGCCTGCCACTCTATCGCTATGTCGGCGGCACGTCCGCCCGCGTCCTGCCGGTGCCGATGATGAACATCATCAACGGCGGCGCGCATGCCGACAATCCGATCGACTTCCAGGAGTTCATGATCATGCCGGTCGGTGCGCCGTCGCTGAAGGAGGCCGTGCGCTGGGGCTCGGAAGTGTTCCACACGCTGAAGAAGCGGCTGAAGGATGCCGGCCACAACACCAATGTCGGCGACGAGGGCGGCTTCGCGCCGAACCTGAAGAGCGCGCAGGCCGGGCTCGATTTCGTCATGGCCTCGATCGAGGCGGCCGGCTTCAAGCCGGGCGAGGAGATCGCGCTCGCGCTCGACTGCGCCTCGACCGAGTTCTTCAAGGAAGGCAACTACGTCTACGAGGGCGAGAAGAAGACGCGCGATCCGAAGGCTCAGGCCAAATACCTCGCCAAGCTGGTCGCCGACTATCCGATCATCTCGATCGAGGACGGCATGGCCGAGGACGACTGGGAAGGCTGGAAGATCCTGACCGACCTGGTTGGCGCGAGGTGCCAGCTCGTCGGCGACGACCTGTTCGTCACCAATTCCGCCCGCCTGCGCGACGGCATCCGCATGGGCGTCGCCAATTCGATCCTGGTCAAGGTCAACCAGATCGGCTCGCTAACCGAGACGCTCGACGCCGTCGAAACCGCGCACAAGGCGCACTACACCGCCGTGATGTCGCATCGTTCGGGCGAGACCGAGGACTCGACCATCGCCGACCTCGCGGTCGCCACCAATTGCGGGCAGATCAAGACCGGCTCTCTCGCCCGCTCCGACCGGCTTGCGAAGTACAACCAGCTGATCCGCATCGAGGAAATGCTCGGCAAGCAGGCCCGCTACGCCGGCAAGGGCATTCTGCGCGGCTGAGGTTCCGCGCCGGCGGCGCAGGGTGGAAATGCAAAAGGGCGGCGCTTCGGCGCCGCCCTTTTTCTTTGCCTGTTCAGGCGCTTGCGGCGTCTATTTCAGGCGACCGCTCGCATGTGCCAGCATCGTGTAGACCTTGCCGGTGTCAGACGAGAGGTAAGTCTGGGCCATCATCGAGTCACGGTCGGTCCGCGTCACGTCGGCGATCAGCCGCTCGAAGTCGTCGCAATAGCGGTCGACCGCGGTGCGGAATTCCGGCTCGGCTTGGGTACTTGCGACGGATCTCGTCGAAGGTCTGCTGGCCCTTCAGCGTGTAGAGGCGACGGGTGAACACGTTGCGTTCGCCACGGCGGTAGCGGTCCCACAGTTCTATCGAGGCCTCGTGGTCGATGGCGCGTGCGATGTCCACGGACAGCGAGTTGAGCGATTCGACCACGTGGAGCGGCGAGCGCTGCGGCGCCTCGGCGCGCGGCGGCGAGGCAGGCTCGGCCTGCTCCTCCTCGGACGCCCTGCGCAGCAGGTTGGTCACCCAGCCGCCTTCAGGGGCTTCCGCCTGGCGCGGAGCCGCAGCGCGCGGGGCTGCCGGTGCGGGCTGGGCCGCGGCCGGCTGCGGCTGCTTCGGCGCCGCCGGTGTGCGGGGCGCGGGAGCGTCGAGACGGGCTGCGGGAGGCGCGGAGCTCGGCAGGGAGCCCGGCTTGCTGCTGTCGAAGCTGCGGCCCGAGCGGGCGACGATGTCCGACAGTTCCTTGAGCGCATTGATCTGCTCGGCGACCGCGCGCCGCATGGCGGTGGTCGTCTCCTTCGTCTCTTCCGGCAGGTCAAGCACGCCCTTGCGCAGCTCGCTGCGCGTTTCCTCCAGTTCGGAGCGGATGATGCTCGCCGAACGGCGGATTTCCTGCGTCGCGTCGGCAAAGCGCTGCGTCGCCGACTCCACCACCTCGGACACGGCGGTGCGCATCTGTTCGGTGGTCTCGCGGGTCCGGCCCTCGGCTTTCTCGAACACACGCTCGACGATGCCCTCGACGGAGCGCATCATCCGCTCGATGTCTTCCGACTTCTTGACGAGGCCGACGGCCAGCGTCTCCAGGGCCGACTGACGATCGTCCAGCGTCGAGGCGAGGTTCGACTGCGCCGAACCGAGCAGGTCCGACGCTGAGGAAAGCACGCGGCTGTGGTCGTCGAAGCGGTGCGCGATCGCGGCGATGTCCTTCAGCGTGCTGGAGGACAGCTCCGTAAGCTTCGATGCGTTGACGTCGATGAGGCGCGCCGAGCTCGAGAAGGTCTGCGCGGCCTTCTCCGCCGACGTCGCGAACGTATGCGTCGTGCCGGAGAGGCGCTCCTCGAGTTCGGAGAGGTTGTTGGTCGCCACGTTGATCAGGTGGCCGAGCTGCGCGTTCGACGAGGAGAGTCGCTCGATCAGATCGGCGACGCCTTCGCCAAGGCTGTTGCGTGCCTTGTCGACTGCCGCGAGCGTCTCCGCCGTGCGGCTGACGAGCGCGTTGACCAGGGCGGCGTTCTCCTGCCTGAGCCGTTCGGTCGCGGCATGCGTCGCCTCCTCCAGGCTGCGCTGCAGCTCGCCGCCGCTTTCCGAGAACTTGTCGACAAGCGGCTTTGCCTGCTCCTCGAGCACCCGGCTGATCTCCGACGTGCGGCTGGCGAGCATCTCGCCCAGCTCGCGCGTGTGGGCGTCGAAGGTGGACGCGGCCTCGTTGGTGCGCTGGCCGATATGCTTGTTCACGGCCGCGAAGGTCTCCGCGATCACATTAGCGCGCGAGACGAGCTGTGCCTCGGACACCGACACCTGCTCGACCAGCTTCTGGCCGACCAGTTCCGCACCCTCGGCGAGACGACGCTCGACCGAACTGATCTGGTCTCCCATCTGCGCCGCGATCGAGCTGGCGCTGTCGCCGAGCCGCTGCTCGACATTGGACAGCGTGTCGTCGATGGCGCGGGCGCGGGCGTGCAGTTCCCCGGCCGTCTGCTCGGCGCGCTCGACGAGCCTGCGGTCGACGTCGTCGAAGGCACGCACGATGCCGTCGGCGTGGTGCGACAGCGCGGCGGAGCCTTCTTCGATGCGCATCGACAGCTTGCGGTCGGCTGCGTCGAACACGCCGGCGAAGTCCTCCGCGCGGGCGGAGAGGGCGCTGCCGGCATGGTCGATCCGGTCCGCGATCTTCTGGTCGACATTGTCGAAGGCACGCGACAGATCGTCCGCGCGCGCCGACATGGCCGAGGCGGCGAGGTCGATGCGCTGGGCGAACTTCTGGTCGACGCCGTCGAAGGCGCGGCCGAGCTGGATGACCTTGTCGCCAAGCGTATCGGCTGCGACGTTCACACGATCGGCGATCGTGCGATCGACATCCGCGAAGGTGCGGACCACATCCTCGGCGCGGGCATTGAGAACGCCAGAGGCGTGTTCGATACGCTCGCCTAGCTTCGAATCCGCATCGTCGAACACGCGGACCAGGTCCTGGGCGCGGCCGGATATCTTGTCGGCCACGATGTCGACGCGCTGCGCCAGCTTGTCATCCACCTGCTCAATGGCACTGGACAGGTCACGCGCACGGGCGTCGATGAGGTCCGATGCGAGCACGATGCGTTCGGCGATCTTGCCGTCGATCTGCTGGATCGTCTTGGAGAGATCCTCCGCCCGGGCGTCCGCCGTGCCGGCGACCTGGTCGATCCGCTCGGCGAGGCGACTGTCGATCTGCTCGACTGCGCGGACGATATCGTTCGCGCGGGTCGAGATGATACCGGACGCCATTTCGACACGTTCGCTGAACTTGCCGTCGGCCTGGTCGATGGCGCGGGCCAGTTCTTCCGACCGTGCGTTGATCACTGAGGAGGTCTGTTCGATGCGCTCGGACAGCCTTTCGTCGACCTTTGCAACGGCACGGGACAGATCGCCCACGCGGGTGGCGACAGCACCGGTGACGTCTTGGATGCGCTCGCTCAGCTTTTCGTCCGCCTGCTCGACGGCGCGGGTCAGTTCCTCCGCGCGAGCGGAGATCACGCCGGAGGCGAGGTCGATGCGTTCGACCAGCTTGCCGTCGACATCTTCGAAGGCGCGGGCGAGGTCGCCAGCACGTGCCGAAATGATGCCGGACGCCTGGTCGACGCGGGCCGCCATCTTCTCGTCGGCCTGGTCGATGGTGCGCGCCAGATCGTCGGTACGGCTGGCGATGATGCCCGACACGAGGTCGATGCGCTCGGTCAGCTTGCCGTCGACGCTCTCGAACGCACGCGAGAGGTCGTCGGCACGCGCCGAGATGATGCCGGCAGCTTGTTCAACATGGCCGGCAAACCTGCTGTCGACATCTTCGAATGCACGGGAGAGGTCGTCCGCGCGGGCGGCGATGATTCCGGCAGCCTGCTCCACATGGGTCGCAAACCTGCTGTCGACCTCCTCGAAGGCACGAGAGAGATCGCCTGCGCGGGCAGACATGACGCTCGCCACCTGCTCCACATGAGCGGCCATCTTGCCGTCAGCCTGGTCGATGGTGCGCGCCAGTTCGTCGGTGCGGTTGAGGATGACGCCCGACGCGAGGTCGATGCGTTCCGCCAACTTGCCGTCGGCCTGGTGGATGGTGCGCGCCAGTTCGTCGGTGCGGTTGAGGATGACACCCGACGTGAGGTCGATGCGTTCCGCCAGCTTGCCGTCGGCCTCGCCGATGGTGCGCGCCAAGTCGTCGGCTCGGTTGAGGAGAACGCCCGACGCGAGTTCGATGCGTTCCGCCAGCTTGCCGTCGGCCTGGTCGATCGTGCGTGCCAGGTCGTCGGCGCGGCTGAGGATGACGCCTGACGCGAGGTCGATGCGTTCCGCCAACTTGCCGTCGACATGGTCGATGGTGAGGGCAAACTCGTCGGTGCGGCGCGAGATGACGTCGGACACCTGGTCGATGCGGCCGACGATGCGACCATCGACATTGTCGAAGGCCTGGGCGATCTCGGCGGCGCGCGCCGAGAAGGCGGCGTTGGCGAGGTCGATGCGCTCCGCGATCTTCTGGTCCGCGTCCTCTAGGGCGCGTCCCGCATCCTCGGAAAGGGCCGCCGTGATCTCCAGCACGCGGTCGCGCAATGCGCCGGCGACGGCGCCGGCGCTGCGTTCGAGCACCGTGCGCACATTCTCGACGCCGTTGGCCAGTGCCGCCTCAATAGCCTGCGTGCGGCCTTCGACCACGCCGATCTGGCTGCGGAAGGCATCCTCGATCTTGGCGATCTCCTGCGACAGCGCGAGGCCGACCTCACCATGGCCGTCTGCGAGACGTGCGATCCCGAGCTGGATCGCGTTGTCGATCTCGGCGCGCGTGTCGGTGAGCTTGTCGAGGTCTGCCTCGAGCGCACGGGTCATGATATCGCGGCCTTCGGCCAGCTTCTCGACGTGACGCTCCACGGAGGCGTCGATCGCCGCGCGGGCACGCGCCAGCTTGGCGAGGTCTTCGTCCAGGGCGCCGGTAAGCGCGGTGCGCCCGTCCGACAGCAGGCTCGAATGCGCCTCGACGCGCCGGTCGATCTCGCCGCGGATCTGCTCGAGCTTCTGCAGGTCCTCGTCGAGCACCCGCGACAGGAAGGAGCGTCCTTCATTGAGGGTGGCGGTGTGCTCGGCGATGCGCGCGTCGATCTCGGCGCGCGCTTCGGCCAGGCGACGCATGTCGTCGTCGAGCGCGGAGGTGAGCGCAGTGCGGCCCTGCGCGACCGCCTGGGCATGGTTTTCCAGGCGCTGCTCGAGCTCGGCGCGCGACTCGGCGACGCGTGCGAGATCCTCCTGCAGAATGCTCGACAGGTAGTTACGACCTTCCGCGAGCTTCATCGCATGCGAGCCTACGGTCTCGTCGAGGGCTGCGCGCGCGTCGGTGAGCTGGGCAAGGTCGGCTTCCAGCGCCGTCGAGATAAGTTGACGGCCGCTCTCGATGCGCTGGGTGAACTCGTTCGCCCGGCCTTCGAGCATGGTCGAGGTCGACATGACGAGCTCGGCGAGATCCGAGCCGATCCGCGACTTGGTCTCCTCGATCACGCCGGCCATGCCCTCCTTGCCAGCGTTGAAGGCACCGGCGATCTCGCGGGCGCGGTCGACCAGCGTCTCGTTGATCTGGCGCGCACGGGCTTCGAGCGCCGCGCTGAGCGTGGCGGTGCCCTGATCAAGCGCCTGAACACGCGTTTCGAACTCGCTGATCAGCGCCTGGCCGCGCTCAGCCAGCGTGCGCTCGATACCCGCAAGGCGCGAATCAAACTCCTCCGCCAGCGCGTTCGACGTGCCCCCGAGCAGGGAGACGATGTTGGACGTGCGGCTGTCGAGCATTTCGGAAAGGGCACGCGACGCCTCGTCGGTCTGATCGTTAAGCGTGGCAATTCGTGTGTCGAGCAGGCTAGCAAAAGCCTCGCCCGAGGTGACGATACGATCGGAGATCGTGTCCATCCGGTCGTCGATCGCCGTGTAGATGGCGCGGCCGCTGTCGTTGATCCGGCCGACGAGCGAATCGCCGGAACTGATGATCATCGAGGTCAGCTTGGTCGACGCATCCGCGACGCTGTCGTGGATGATCGTGCTCGAAGAGGTGAGCTGCTCCTTAAGCAGTTCATGCGCGCCGGAGATCGAGGCGCGTACGCGCTCGGCGTGGGTGATCACCGCCTCGCGCTCGCTGCCGAGGCCGTCGACCAGCGAGCGGATCCGCATCTCGTTTTCGGCGTAGGCGCGTTCGAGCTCGTTCACCTCGGTGTGGACAAGCGTCTCGAGCTCGACGGCACGTGCCAGCGTGCGCTCGATTCCTTCGCCCATGGCCTGAACTTCGCGGCGGACGGCCTGGCCGACCTTGAGGACGCGGTCCTGAGCCAGGCTTTCCGGCTCGGACAGGCGGAACGCCGCCTCGGCGATCGACTGGGCGGCGAGGCGCATCTCCTGCGCGCGGCGCATCATCGCTGCGAAGGCCCAGAACAAGAGCAGAGGCACCACGATCGCTACCGCGAGCGCGATCACCTGCGGGATGGCCAGCAGTTGGTCGACGGAGCGGATCTGCCAGATCTGCGGCGCATAAAGGAGATGGCCGAGGCCGAGGCCGCCGGCGACCCATACGAGGCTCAGCAGCCACATGGATGCGGAAAGCGTGCTGGAGGGAGCGCGCGCGAAAGTCTGCTGCAGCGAGGTGAAGTCGCGCTGGCGGTCGTCGTTGGCGGGCTGGAACGAGGCGGGCACGGCGTTGCCCGCCGGGGCTTCGACCGGACGAAGCGGCTCGCCCTTTCTGCTCTCGGCACCGACATTGGCGGGAGCGGGCGCCTTGGGCGCATTCGCGGCCTTCGCACTGCCATTCTTGCCGGTGGTGTTGGTGGAAACCTCGGGAGCCGCGGCGCTCGACGCGTCGCGCGTCTTCGAGGAAGTCGTGCCGGCACGGCTCTCCTTGACGAGCTCGTCGGCCGCCTGCGATATCTGCGCCTCGAGTTCTTCCATCGATGACGAGAAGTCGACGTCCTTGGCTTCGCCGAGGTCGAAATCGAGGGCCTTCTCGAGTTCCTTTTCCACGTCGCGGTCGATGGGAGAAGTGTTGTTCGGTTTACGCGCCATGCAGCTACAACCCTCTACTAAGTGCGCGACCCAACCGTTTCCGGCTCCCAGCAGCCCGCGCGCAACGCGAAAATACCCAGACCCGTATCGTAATGGCACGGCCCGGCAATTGAAACCTGCATTCCAGCCCATGTGTAAAACTTTAAAGATACGGTTAACAGCGCGGCTCGTAAGCGGAATCCGCCGCGTTGCGGACCCGGATGGCGTGTGACGTCGTTAACGGCTTGTTGGTTGGAGCGTGGATAATGTCTGCATCGACAATGGACACCGGGACCGAGCCGATGCCGCAAACGAATCTGCAGACAGTGGCTTTTTCCAATCCGGGCGGGGAGGCGTCGCCGCCGTCACGCGGCCGACCGGTCGACCTCGTTCACCTCGCCCGGCAGACGCTCGGCGACCGGGAACTGGAGCGCGAGGTACTGGCGCTTTTCGTCCAGCAGGCAACGACGGTGAGGGATCGAATCGCGGCGGCGACCGCGGCCGAGCGTACATTCCTCGCTCACGGCCTCAGGGGCTCGGCAGCCGGCATCGGTGCCTTCGGCGTCGCCGCGATCGCGACGGAGATCGAGCGGGACCCGCATGACAAGCCACTGCTGCTGCGCCTGGCCAACAGCATCGACGAGGTGAAGGACTTCATCGCGTCGATCAGCCGCTGATTCTGCGCGGTTGACATGGCCCCCGGAGTGATTATCTGCGGGGAATACTGTTCCGGAATGTCCCATGACAAAGCTGACATACATCGCCTTCGACGGCACGCGTTTCGACGTGGAGGCGGAGAACGGCTCCACGGTGATGGAGAACGCGATCCGCAATGCCATCCCCGGCATCGAGGCCGAATGCGGCGGCGCCTGCGCCTGCGCGACGTGCCATGTCTATGTCGACGAGGCGTGGACCGATGAGGTTGGCGAGCCGGAAGCGATGGAAGAGGACATGCTCGACTTCGCCTACGACGTGCAGCCGAATTCCCGCCTGTCCTGCCAGATCAAGGTGCGCGACGCACTCGACGGCCTGGTCGTGAGGATTCCGGAGCGGCAGGCCTGAGTCCCTGCCTTTGGCCGGCCCCTAGGGGGAAACCCGCTGCGGCCGCGGCCGCATGAGCCAGCGCATCAGCAAAAGCAGCGCCACTGCCGCCAGGCCGGTCGACAGGCCGATCCAGATGCCGACGCCGCCAAATCCGAAGCGGAAGGCGAGAAGAGCCCCCAGCGGAAGGCCGATCCCCCAATAGCCGATCCCGGCGAAGATCATCGGCACGGTGGTGTCGTGCAGACCGCGCAGCATGCCGCTGCCTACCGCCTGGGCCCCATCCACGATCTGGAAAAGCGCAGCATAGGCGAGAAACGACACGCCGATCGCAAGCACGGCCGTATTGGCCGGGTCGTTCACATCGATGAAGAGGCCGATGAGTTCACGCGGGAAGGCGAACATTGTCAGCGCCATCACAGACATGAAGGCGAGCGACAGGGAGTAGGCTGTCCATCCGGCCCGGGCGACGCCTCCGGCATCGCCGGCACCATAGGCTCGGCCCACGCGCACCGTCACCGCCTGTCCGAGGCCGAGCGGCACCATGAAGCTGATCGAGGCGATCTGCAGCGCAATCGCGTGAGCGGCGAGCGAGGGGGCGTCGATGAGGCCCATCAAGAACGCCGAGACGTTGAAGATGGTGACCTCGAACGCGACCATGGCCGCGATCGGCAGGCCGAGCCGCCACAGTGCGCGGAAACGCGGCCAGTCTGCCCGCCAGAAGCGGCCGAACACGTGGTAGCGGCAGAATGTCCGGTCGTAGGAGACGACGGCAGCGAGGCCGAGGAACATCAGGAGATTGGACAGCGTCGTGGCAAGACCCGAGCCGGCAATTCCCATGGCCGGGAAGCCGAGATGGCCGAACATCAGGCACCAGTTGGCCAGCACGTTGAAGCCGACCGCCACGAAGACGATCGCCAGCGCCCAGCCGGGCCGCTCCAGTGCCGAGATGAATGAGCGCAGGACGACATAGCCGTAGAAGGGCAATATGCCCCACATCAACATGCGCATGTATTCGCCCGCGGCCGCCGAGAGGTCCGGCTGCTGGCCCATCGCCAGCAATATGGCTTCGGCGTTCCAGAGGATCGCCCACATCGGAACGGACACGGCGAGCGCCGACCACAGGCCCTGGCGAACCGTGCGACGGATGTCCCTGACCGAGTGACGGCGACGTCCAAGTTCACTGGCGATCATCGGCGACGTCGCCAGCATCAGGCCGAGGCCGAACATCAGCGGCGCGAAATAGAGGTTCGCGCCCAGCGCGCCGGCCGCGACAGTGTTGGCTCCGAGACGGCCCATCATCATGATGTCCGTCGCCGTCATCCCCGTCTGCGCGACGTTGGTGAGCACCATCGGCCACGCGAGCCACAGCGTCGCGCGAATCTCTTCCAGCCATGCCGCGCGGGCCGCGCGGCCTTCCAGCACAAGGGTGGACATGACGATCGATCCAGTCGGTTCGACGCGCGGCCATGAGGCAAAACGGCTCACGACGGACTATTCAGCCACGGCACGTCGACAATCCGACGCCATGTGCGACATTGCGCGCGCGATTGCAAGGAAGATGGACTGGGCCAGGCGGCGCCAGGGAAGGGATCAGTTCTTGATCCGGCCGGATTCGATCTGCTCGATGCGGTAGCGGATCAGGCGATCCATCCTGTCCGAGAAGTTGATCCGCTCAATGCGGTCGAACCGCTCCTGCTCGGCGTCATGTCGGGCAAGCAGCCGCTGGATCGTCTCCTGCGCCTTGTCGGCGGCGATTGCGCAGGTCCTCTGCGGCGGCAATGCCAGCAACGCCACCTCCATCTGGCGGGCATGGGCGCGGGCGATGCTGACATGGCTCTCTTCATGGCGCTTGATGTCGCCTGCGAGAGCGCCCCAGATCAGGCGGGTGTCCTCCGCCGCGCCTGCCGGCCGCGTCCAGCGCGGGAGGGTGATTTTCGCCTTCACCGTCACGCTCGCCTTGGAGACGCGGCATTTCCCTTTGCTTTCGCCATAGTCGAGCCGGTTGACGAACTGCATTTCCGTCGCTCCGGGATGACGCCTGCCGGTGCTTTTGACCGTAGGGCCGCGCGCCGTCAGTTCGTCCTGGAGCTCGGGCAAGGTCGCGCCGCCGATGCTGAAATAACTGTAAGACCGCGATACGCTGGCGGCCTCCGCGAAGACCGCGAACAGGAGAATCGGAAGCGACAGCGCGGCGGGCAGGATGGTGCGGATGATCATGCCGCGACCATGCGTCAGCCGCCGCCGGACGGCAATCCCGGCTTCCCTTGCGTGTTCACGAAGTCGTGATGAATTTCATTGCATTGCTCCTGATTGTGGGCAACACGTCGATTCCAACGACCGTTAGATAATGATGAAAAAAGCAGCCTGGTCACTGGCACATGATCGACAGATCGCAATCGGACCGAAATCGGTCGTGATGGGGATCGTGAATGCCACGCCGGACAGCTTTTCGGACGGCGGGCGTGCCGAGAAAGTCGAGGACGCGGTCAGGCTGGCGCTCGTGCTTCGCGCGGCCGGGGCGGACATCATCGACATCGGCGGCGAATCGACCCGACCCGACGCGCAACCGGTGAGCGCGCTTGAAGAGCAGCGGCGCGTGATTCCGGTCATCGAGGCGCTCGCACATCACCGCGATGTCGTCGTATCGATCGATACCTATCGCGCGGAAACCGCCAGACTCGCCATTGCCGCGGGCGCCCATATCGTCAACGACATCTGGGGGCTGCAGCGCGACGCCGGCATCGCACGGCTTTCGGCCCAAACCGGCTGCGGGCTGGTCGCTATGCACAACGGCCGGGACCGGGACAAGCTTTCCGATCCGGTCAACGACCAGTTGGCCTATTTCCGGCAGACGCTCGAGATCGCCCGCGCAAACGGCGTCGCGGACGAGGCGCTTGTCCTCGACCCGGGCTTCGGCTTCGCGAAGGATCCGGCCGAAAACCTTGAGATCATCGCCCGCTTCGGCGAACTTCTTCACCTCGGCCACCCGATCCTGGTGGGAACGTCGCGGAAGCGGTTTCTCGGTCATGTCACAGGGCGCCCGGTCGACCAGCGCGACACGGCCACGGCCGTTTCCTGCGCCATTCTCCGGTTACGTGGAGCCTCCATCTTCAGGGTTCACCACGTAACGGCATGCATCGACGCGCTCAGGCTGGCCGATGCGATCCTGGAGATGCAGAGCGGTTTTCCCGCACCATGAACTATGTGATCCGGCTCAAGAACTGCGCCTTTTTCGCCCGCCATGGGGTCCATGACGAGGAAGAGCGCATGGGACAACGCTTCTATGTCGACGCCGAACTGGCCGTCGAGGTGGAGGATGCGGTCGAGCTGGACCGTATCGAGGGAACGGTTGACTACGGCGCTGCGTTTCGCGTGATCGAAGAGATCGTGACGGGACAGCGCAGGTACCTGATAGAGGCTCTGGCCTGCGACATTGCGAGAACGCTTTGCGAGCGCTTCGCGCCGGTCACACAAGCCGTCATTACCGTCAGAAAGCCCAATGCGCCCGTGAACGGCGTTCTGGATCATGTTGAGGTCACCATTGCCTGGCCACAGTGAGGAGGCCGCTTATCTGGGCCTCGGCGGAAACATCGGCGACCCAAGGGCGGCGATGACGAAGGCGCTGCGCGCGATCGACGCGGACCGAATGACGGAGGTGGTCAAGGTCTCGTCGCTCTACAGCACCCCGCCGTGGGGGAAGGTCGACCAGCCGAATTTCCTCAACGCGGTCGCGCAGATCAGGACGCAGCGATCGCCGCGCGCGCTGCTCGACCTGTGCCTCGACACCGAAGTCCTGCTCAAGCGGGTGCGAGGCGAGCGATTCGGACCAAGGCTGATCGATATCGACGTGCTTCTCTATGGAACCCGGTCGATCCGGGAGGTCGGATTGGAAGTGCCGCACCCACGCATGTTCTTGCGCGCCTTCGTGCTGGTGCCGCTCTCGGACGTGGCCCCTGACCTGACGATCAGGAACGTCAAGGTGTCGAGCTACCTGACGGGGCTCGACACGAGTGGGATCGAAAAGGTGACGGCGGACGGATCGTGGTGGCGGGAGTGACTACTCGGACGCCACGGTCGCGACCGGCGCTTCGCTGGTCCGCTTGAGGTCCATGGCGATCACGCGAACCATCTGACTGTCGACGCGGACGGACACGCTGACGTTCATCGAATCCTTGTTAGGCATCCGCGCGCTCATCGCGCCGTTCAACTGTTTGCGCGAGATGGAGAACGTAACCTTCTTGCCGGCGACTGCACCCGACACGATGTCGAGGCCTTCGCCCGCCGCGCCGTCGAGGAAGGTTCCCCGGTAGCCGCGGCCCTTGCGTTCGACCGTCGCGGACATGCGCTGCGAGAAGACGCCGACGCGGCAGGAACCGTCGAGCGTCATACCGACCTTGCCCGATGGTGTCGTTCCGTTGAGTCGGCAGGTGAATTTGGTGCCCTTGTATTGCCGGCCACGATCTCGCCGGGGCCAGTCCACACGCCCTGGACCGAGCGGAAGAACTGTTCGTCGCTATCCGCGGCATGACCTATCGCAGGTGCCAGGAATGCCGGCAGGGCGGCAGCGAGCGAAAGGAGGGCAGTTCGGTTCACGCGCATCATGTCAGATCCGGCAATTCTCGGGAGCGGGGCTGACCGGAGCATGGCCACGAATGGTTAATGCTTCGTCACCCGCCATCGCCTATCCACAATGCGCGAGCGCGGCGCCGGAAGCAAGGTCAAACCTCCCCGTCGCCTGCCGTCTCGCGCTTCCTGGAGGCGAATGTCGCGAGCGCGGAAGCGAAATCGCCCATGCTCGGACGCTTCACTGCATTGAATGGGAAGGGGCGCGCCGCCTCCATGGCGGCGATGCCGATCCGCACCGTCATCATGCCGTTTACGACGCCTTCGCCGAGCTTCGCCGAGATCCGAGCGGCCAGCCCATGCCCGACGAGCTGCTGGATCAGGCTGTCTCCGGCCGCGATCGAGCCGGTGACGGCGAGGTGTGCGAGCACCGAGCGCGTCAGCCTGAAGAAGCCGAGCGTTCCGGGACGTCCGCCATAGAGTTCTGACATCCGGCGCACCAGCCGGCCCGCTTCCCAGAGCACATAGCCCAAGTCCACGAGCGCGCGCGGGCTCACTGCGGTGACGATCGACACGCGCTTGGCCGCATCCAGAATGAGGTCCCTGGCTTTCTCGTCGAGAGGCGCCAGGATTTCCGCCTCGGCGAAACGCACGAAGTCGGCGCCGTCCATGACCTCGCCCTTGAGGTCGACGACGGCCCTTCGGCCGGCTGCGGTTTCCGGCTTCTTGCCGACGAGCACGACCAGATCGGCCACCGCCGTTCGTGATGCTCTGGCATCATTCGTGCTGGCCGCCTGCCGGGCGCGTTCACGCAAGGCCTCGACAGAGGCAAGGCGCGCAAGCGCATAAAGCTCGCGCACGAGGATCGCCAGAAACGTCGCCAGAACGGTCGCGGCGAGGCCCATGCCCAGCCAACCGAGCCAGTCGCTGCGGGAGAACAGGTCGCGGATGAGCCGCTCGGCCCAGAGCCCGGCCGCCAGGGACAGGAACGTGCCGAGCGCGCCGAAGAACAGGATGCCCAGTCGCGACGGCGATCGCGGCTGCAACGGCGCTGGCGGCGCCAGCGCATCGAGCCCGTCATTGTCGAAGACGTCCACCTCCGCCGGCACGACGACTGCGACCTCTTCCTTGCGGATCGCCCGCGGCTTGCGCGCCGGCTGCGCAGGGGGCGGCGCTGCCGGTTCGGGTTCGGGCGTCAGGCGAAAGGATGCCGGCTGGCGCGGCTCTGTCATGCCAGTGCGTCTCCGATCAGGAACTGCAGGGCCCGGTCGAGCCGGATGTGCGGCAGCGACAGGGTCAGGCCGTCGGCGGTCCGCTCGAGCTTGGGCGGCCGGAAGCGGACGAAGCGGATCGCGGTCTTCTCCGCGTCGTCCTTGAAGATCGAATCCGGCTTTCGAGGCAGGTCTCCCGGGAAGATGGCCGTTTCGGTCTCGCCGTCGAATGTCTCGCCGCCGATCGTTTCGCCTTTGAGCGGCGTGCCGATGATCACCGGCAGCGTCTCGCCCCGCTGCTTCACCGTGCCTTCGCGTGTCGCCCGGATCGCCGCCATCGCCAGCACGTCGACCTTGGCGCCGGTGAGATCGGCACGCTGTACCGCCCGTTCGGCCAGCCGCCGCACGATCGCCTGGAGCCTGTCATGGCTCTCGTGATGGATCTGATCGGCCTTGGTCGCCGCCACCAGAATCCGGTCGATCCGGCGCGAAAAGAGGCCGGTGACGAAGTTGGTCGAGCCCGGCCGGAAACAGGCGAGTATCTCGGTCAGCGCGCGTTCGAGATCGGCGACTGCCCCCGGCCCCGCATTGAGGGCCTGCATCGCGTCGATCAGCACGATCTGACGGTCGAGGCGGGTGATGTGCTCGCGGAAGAACGGCTTCACGACGTGCGTCTTGTAGGCCTCGTAGCGGCGCTGCATCATCGCGTGCAGGGAGCCGTGTCGCGGCTTCATGCCCGGCGAGGCCGGGCAGGGGGGCGAAGGTCAGGGCAGGGGAACCTTCGAGGTCGCCGGGCATCAGGAAACGGCCGGGAGGAAGTGTCGAGAGCGCACGGTGGTCCGCCTTGCAGGCGCGCAGATAGGCGGTGAAGGTCTCGGCCAGCCGCCGCGCCGTCATCTCGTCCGCCTCGGCCGCGGGGTCGACCGTCGCGGCTTCGCGCAGCCAGGCTTCCGAAAGGTCGGCCCGCACGTCGAGCGCGGCGAGGTCGAACGAACCTCCTTCGAGAACTCCTCATAGTCCTTGCTAAGGAGCGGCAGGTCCAGGAGCCACTCGCCCGGATAGTCCACGATGTCGAGCGACAGGCGTCCCGGTGCAAAGGTTCGGCGCCAGCCGGACGCCGATTCGAATTCGATCGTGAGCCTGAGCTCCGAGATCGCGCGCGTCGATTCGGGCCATATGCGGTCCGAAAGCAGCGCGGCCACGTGATCCTCGTACTGAAAGCGCGGCACGGCGTCATCCGGCTGGTGTTCGAGAAAGGCCTTGGTCAGACGTCCCGACTTAGCCGCATCGAACAGCGGCAGACGGCCGCCATGGATCAGGTTGTGCACCAAGGCGGAGATGAAGACGGTCTTTCCCGCGCGAGACAATCCAGTCACGCCGAGCCGCAGCGATGGCTTGGTGAAGCCCGTCAGGCGTCCTGCCAGCGTGTCGAACGCGATCAGCGCCTCGTCTGTCAGAGTTGTATGCGACGCCAATTAGCCTGCCTCGTCATGCCCCGCCCCGGAGGCGCTGCCGTTCGATATAGGCAAGGCGACGGGCCATGGGAATGGCCTTCGGCCGTGAGATCAGCCACCCGGCGTGTAGAACGCCTCGAGAAAGCCGGTGGACGGCGCGACATCGGCCAGGTTGCCGCGAAAGTCGATCACGGCGAGCCCGCAAGCGGGAAATCCGCTCGACCGGGCGCTAGTTGCGTCGTCCTTGCCGTCGGGTGCAAGGGCGAAGCAGACGTCCTCGATCATCGGATTGTGGCCGACGATCAGCAGCGATTCGACCGCGGCATTGTCGCGGATAAAGTTGAGATAGCCGGTCGCGTCGGTGATGTAGAGCTGGTCGGTGACGATCACGTCCGCGACGGGCAGGTGCCTCACGACCGCGTCCCACGTCTCCCGTGCCCGCCTCGCGGACGAGCAGATGACGCGTTGCGGCAGGACGCGATCCTTCGCCATCATGGCCCCCATGGCGTCCGCGTCGGCGCGGCCCGTCGCGTCGAGAGGGCGATCGAAATCGCGCATTCCGGGCTCGGCCCAGGCCGCGCGCGCATGGCGCAGCAGTAGAAGACGGCTCATTCTGCGCACTCCTCGCTTTCGACGGTCGGCCGGGCAATGCCTGCACCATCGTCTAGTGAATGGCGTCAATTCGTGCAATCCACCGTCGCTCGCCCATTCGCCGTCTTGAGAGGACGAAAGAAAAGAGTCAGCCGAAACAAGATGTTGTTCGTCCGAACCCAGCCCGGGCGAGTTGCGACGAAGTGCTCGCGTGGCGATTTTTCAACTGGCGTGACTTTTGCGTGAATGCCTTTGCCTTTCCGCTTGTGCGGTCCCGGTGCCGCGAATATATAGGCGCCCGGGTAGCTGTTTTGGGGTGACTCGATGAGCTTGATCACGGACGTGAACTACATACCCAGTGACGACGAGCCGTTCATGAACGATCGTCAGAAGGCCTATTTCCGCTCCAAGCTGATTGCGTGGAAGGGCGACATCCTTCGGGAGGCCCGCGAGACCCTGGAAGTCCTCCAGCAGGAAAACGCAAACCATCCGGACCTCGCCGACAGGGCCTCTTCCGAGACCGACCGCGCCATCGAGTTGCGCGCGCGGGACCGGCAGCGCAAGCTGATCGCCAAGATCGACGCGGCGCTTCTGCGGCTGGACGAGGGGACGTGCGGCTATTGCGAGGAGACCGGCGAGCCGATCTCGCTCAAGCGGCTGGACGCCCGTCCGATCGCCACACTGTCGATCGAGGCGCAAGAGCGCCATGAGCGCCGCGAAAAGGTCTACCGCGACGACTAGGGCGCGCGGATTCCACCGCAGCGCCCGCGCGAAAACTCCCTAGGCCTTCTTTGTGATTTCCCCGAGCAGCTTGTTCATCTGCTCGTCGAGGGATGTATCCGGCTTCTTCGGAGATGGAGATTTCGAGCCGGATGTCGTCTGTTCCAGCGACAATGACAGCTCGTTGAGCAGCGTGTCGTCCAGCGATTTGGCCGGCGGCAGGCGCGACGGGGCGGCGGACGACGTCGGCCTCGAAGGTTCGTAGGACCTTGGCGACGCGACGGGCGTCGCAGGCTTTGCCGTGCCGGGCGGCGGCGGTGGAGCAGGCATCGGGATGGTCGGCCGGGGCAGCGTCACGTTGGATGCCGGGGCTGCCGGACGCGGTGGCAGGACGGGCTCGACGGGCCGCGGGGCCTCCGCCGGGCGAGACACCGGATGGGGGGCGGGCCGTATCTGCGCGCGGGCGCGTTCCAGCTCGGGCGAGGAATGTGGCGGAGCGGATATCGCCTCGTCATGGTGCTCTGCATGCCGCGCCGGGCGCGACATGATGCGAATGTCGCGTTCGATCACCACATCGGTCGGTCCGCCTATAAGGACGAGATGTTCCACGTCGTCGCGCCGCACGAGCACAAGGCGGCGTCGGCTATCGACCGCTGCGGCATCCATCACGGCGAGCCGGGTGCGGCGGTTGCGGCCGCCGGCGACGAAAGTTCCGCCCGAGAAGCCGCGAATCAGTCGTATGAGACCGAGGATCACGACCAGGGCGAGGAGCGCGAGCGCCAGCCACAGAATTGCATTGGCATACCCCTCAGGGAGCGCGTCCTGGATGCTCTCGATCAATCCCATGCCCCGATAACTCCCGCAGGAGCCACAATCTATGCACCCTGAGCGCGATGTCGCAAGGTGCCAGTTTCGCCGGGAAAAACCCCCGTGGCGCGGAACGGGGCCTTTCCGGCATAATCAGAATGTGATTCAAGCGGCCTGCAGGGCGCGCACGCGCCGCCCGGGCGCATGAAGGCTGGGGAAGAATGGCCAAAGAGACAAGCCGCGATTTCTATCCGGCGCCGTTTGTCGACGAGAATTCTCGCCCCGGCGCGGTGACGCGGCTCATCATCTTCATCCTCGTGCTGATCCCGCTCGCGGTCGTCTTTCTGATGTTCCGCGAACGGATCGGCGATCCTTTCCTCGTCGGCATGCTCGGCATGCTGGCCATGATCGGCGTCGGCTATCTGTTCCTGACCGCGATCGGCTTCGTTCAGTTCGCGCCCCGCTCGACCAATGACGAACTGTCGAAGGCGTTCGTCGATTCGATGCGGCAGGGCCTGATCGTCACGGATTCGCGCGGCCGCGTCATCTATGCCAACCGCGCCTATGCCGAGATGACCGGTGCGGCCTCGCCGGCCGAGATCAAGACTGTCGAAGGGCTGCTGTCCGACAATCCGGAGGCCGGCTCGACGGTGGTGGGCCTTGCAGCGCAGCTCAAGGACGGGCGGGCCGGCGACGGCGAGTTCCGGTTGTCCCAGGCGATCAGGCCGGGCGCCGAGCCGGGTGCGCGCTGGTATCGCGCGCGGGCGCGCACGTTCAACATGCGCTCGCAGCGCAAGCCGCTGTTCGCATGGCAACTGTCCGACATCTCCGAGGAGCGCGCCGAGCAGGAGCGCTTCTTCCAGGATCTGCAGCAGGCGATCGACCATCTCGACCACGCGCCCGCCGGTTTCTTCTCAGCCGACGCATCCGGCCGTGTCACCTACATCAACGCGACGCTCGCCGAATGGCTGGGCATCGATCTGGCCGGCTTCGTTCCGGGCTCGGTCACGCTTCCGGAGATCGTGGCGGGCGACGGCATGGCGCTTGTGCGCGCAGTGAAGGCCGAGCCCGGCGCGACACGCAACGCCGTCATCGATCTCGACCTCGCCACCACCAAGGGCGAGGCGCTGCCGGTGCGCTTCATGCACCGCGTCACGGCCAGCCGCGAGGGCGTGCAGGGCGCGACGCGCACGATCGTGCTAAACCGGACGCAGGGCGAGGATTCATCGGCGGATCTACGGGCTTCCGAGGTGCGCTTCACGCGTTTCTTCAACTCGACGCCGATGGCGATCGCCGGCGTCGACGCCAACGGCCGCATCCTGCGTACGAATGCCCCGTTCCTGATGCTGTTCTCCAGCGTCGTCGACCAGGCGGCCGTCGACCGCCGCACGCGGCTCGACACCGTCATCCATCCGCGCGACCGCGAGGCCTTTGCCGCCGCCATCGAACGCGCCAAGCAGCGCCAGGCGGATATTTCTCCGATCGACACCGTGCTGCCGGACAACGAGGAGCGCCACATGCGCTTCTATGTCAGCGCCGTGGCCGACGGCGGCGGCGCCGACGGCGCCGAGGAGGCCGCGATCGTCTATGCGGTCGAGACGACCGAGCAGAAGGCCCTTGAGGCGCAGATGGCCCAGGGTCAGAAGATGCAGGCCGTCGGTCAACTCGCCGGTGGCATCGCGCACGACTTCAACAACGTGCTGACGGCCATCATCATGGCATCGGACCTGCTCCTGACCAACCACAGGCCGTCGGATCCGTCGTTCCCGGACATCATGAACATCAAGCAGAACGCCAACCGCGCCGCGTCGCTGGTCCGGCAGCTGCTCGCCTTCTCCCGCCGCCAGACGCTGCGGCCCGAAGTGCTCAACCTCACCGACGTCCTGGCCGACGTGCGGATGCTGCTCACCAGGCTTGTGGGCAGCAACGTCCGGCTCAAGATCGATCACGGCCGCGATCTTTGGCAGGTGAGGGCGGATCTCGGCCAGTTCGAGCAGGTGGTCGTCAATCTGGCCGTCAATGCGCGCGACGCGATGCCGGAAGGCGGCGACCTGACGATCCGCAGCAAGAACGTCACCGCCGCCGAATGCGCCGACTACAGCTACCGCGAGCTCGTGCCGAACGACTATGTCGTGGTCGAGGTGGAGGACAGCGGCACGGGCATTCCGCCGGACGTCCTGAAGAAAATCTTCGAGCCGTTCTTCACCACCAAGGAAGTCGGCAAGGGCACCGGCCTCGGCCTGTCGATGGTCTATGGCATCATCAAGCAGACCGGCGGCTACATCTTCTGCGATTCCGAGGTCGGCAAGGGCACCGTGTTCCGGATCTTCCTGCCGCGCTTCGTGCCAGGCGCCGTCATCGCCGAGCAGTCCGCCGGCGACATCGCGACGACCGAAGCCAAGGCGATCGCATCGGCCGCCAAGGGAGACGCGCCGAAGGACCTGTCCGGTTCGGCGACCGTGCTCCTTGTCGAGGACGAGGACGCGGTCCGCATGGGTGGCGTGCGCGCGCTGAAATCGCGTGGCTATGAGGTTTACGAAGCCTCGTCGGGTGTCGAAGCGCTGGAGATCTACGAAGAGTTGGAAGGCAAGGTCGACATCGTCGTGTCCGATGTCGTCATGCCTGAGATGGACGGCCCGACGCTGCTCGGCGAACTGCGCAAGCGCAATCCCGACATCAAGTTCATCTTCGTGTCCGGCTATGCCGAAGACGCCTTCGCGCGCAACCTGCCGGAGGATGCCAAGTTCGGCTTCCTGCCGAAGCCCTTCTCGCTGAAGCAGCTCGCGACCGTCGTGAAGGATATGCTGACGCAATAGCGCAGCCGGTTTGCATATTTGCTAGTCAGTCAATTCATCCTGCCTAAAACGCAGGCAGGATGTGTGGCGACTGCGTAAAACTTTCTCACCAAATCGTTAACATGCTTGTCGTCGGCCTGCGCCGACGCCGGCTAAGCATGCGCAACAGGCTGATATTCCGTCACGTCAGGCGCATAACCCCTGTGTTTCGCCATCTGGCATATCCGTTGCTTCCATTGCTGCGGTGCAACAGGCAACCGCGGAGGTATCAACAATATGAGGGGTTACAATTTGTCATTCAAAGCTCTGGTGACGGCAGGTGCGTTCGCCGCGAGCATGCTCGCGACGTCTTCGGTCTTTGCCCAGGAGGACACGATCAAGGTTGGCGTCCTGCACTCGTTGTCCGGCACCATGGCGATTTCCGAGACGACGCTGAAGGACACGATGCTGTTCCTCATCGATGAGCAGAACAAGAAGGGCGGCCTGCTGGGCAAGAAGCTCGAAGCCGTTGTCGTGGACCCCGCTTCCGACTGGCCGCTCTTCGCCGAAAAGGCGCGTGAGCTGATCTCCGTGAACAAGGTCTCGGCCGTGTTCGGCTGCTGGACCTCCGTGTCGCGCAAGTCGGTCCTGCCGGTGTTCGAGGAGCTGAACAACATCCTGTTCTATCCGGTGCAGTATGAAGGCGAGGAGAGCCAGCGCAACGTCTTCTACACGGGCGCCGCGCCGAACCAGCAGGCGATCCCGGCCGTCGACTATCTGATGAACGAGGAAGGCGTTGAGCGCTGGGTGCTCGCCGGCACCGACTATGTCTATCCGCGCACGACGAACAAGATCCTCGAGGCCTACCTCCAGGCCAAGGGTGTCGCCGCCGAGGACATCATGATCAACTACACGCCGTTCGGTCATTCCGACTGGCAGACAATCGTGTCCGACATCAAGAAGTTCGGCTCGGCCGGCAAGAAGACGGCCGTGGTGTCGACCATCAACGGCGACGCCAACGTGCCGTTCTACAAGGAGCTCGGCAACCAGGGCATCAAGGCCGAGGACATCCCGGTCGTGGCCTTCTCGGTCGGCGAGGAAGAGCTCGCCGGTCTCGACACCGCCCCGCTCGTCGGTCATCTGACCGCCTGGAACTACTTCCAGTCCGTCGACACGCCGGAAAACACCGCCTTCATCGACTCCTGGCGCGCCTTCATCAAGAACGACAAGCGCGTCACCAACGACCCGATGGAAGCGCATGTCATCGGCTTCAACATGTGGGTTAAGGCGGTCGAGAAGGCCGGCACCACCGATCCGGACGCGGTCATCGACGCGCTCATCGGCGTGTCCGTGCCGAACCTGACCGGCGGCTACTCGACCATGATGCCGAACCATCACATCACCAAGCCGGTGCTGATCGGCGAGATCCAGGCCGACGGCCAGATGTCGACCGTGTGGCAGACCTCCGGTCTCGTGGTCGGCGACGAGTGGTCCGACTACCTGCCGGATTCGAAGGACCTGATCTCCGACTGGCGCGCTCCGATGTCGTGCGGAAACTTCAACGTCGCCACCGGCAAGTGCGGCGGCAAGGGCGTGAACTGATCCCCGTCGGGATCGGTCGATCATCGTTCCGGGCGGCAAGCCCGCCCGGAACGGAACTCCCGCAACACAGATGAGCGGTCGAGAATTGATGAGATATTTCAGGGCGATCGGTCTGGTGTTGGGCGTGCTGGCCATGATGGTCTCCGCCGCCTCGGCCGACGATGCCTCGATACGGGCGACGATCGCGAAGTTCGCGACGGCGAAGAATTTCAACGAGACGGGGCAGATCGTCCGCGAGCTTGGCGCCACGGGCGACGCGCGGGTCGAGCCTCTCCTCATTGCGTTGGGCGACGGCAATGTCGCGTTCCGCAAGTCCGACCAGGCTGTCTTCATCGTAAGAGAGAGCGGTCAGACGGGCAGCCTGCTCGACCCGCTGACGGGCGAGGCGGCCGGTGAGGAACCGAAGGCGGCCTACACCAAGATCAAGGTCAACAACTCGCTGCGGCGCGCCATCCGCGACGCGATCGGGGCGCTCACGCTCGGCGCGGAAGACCCGGCGGTGCGCCTGACGGCGGCCACGACGATGTTCCTCAACCCGGATGCGGCAAACCTTGAAGCCATCGAAGCCGCGATCGCGTCGGAAGGAGACGCGGCAGTCAAGGCGAAGCTGGAGGACGCCCGCGCTTCCGCGATCCTGGTTTCCGACCGGCCGGATGCCGAAAAGCTCGCAGCCGTCGAACTGCTCGGGAAGCGCGGCGACCGCAACACGCTCTCCCTGCTGACGGCCTACGGTTCGAAGGCGCAGGGCGAACTCAAGACCGCCGTCGACAGCGCCATCCAGCGCATCAACGATTCTGCTCGCCCTGTGGCAGGCCGGCCAGAACATCTGGTACGGCATCTCGCTCGGCTCGGTCCTCCTGCTCGCTGCGATCGGACTCGCCATCACCTTCGGCGTCATGGGCGTCATCAACATGGCGCATGGCGAGATGGTGATGCTCGGCGCCTACACGACGTTCGTTGTGCAGGAGGTGATCCGCACCAGCGCACCGGGCCTGTTCGACTGGTCGCTCGCGATCGCGCTGCCGCTCGCCTTCCTCGTTTCGGGAGCGGTGGGTCTCGCGATCGAGCGCGGTATCATCCGATTCCTCTATGGCCGACCTCTGGAAACGCTGCTCGCGACCTGGGGCGTCTCGCTGATCCTCCAGCAGGCGGTGCGCACCATTTTCGGGCCAACGAACCAGCAGGTCGGCAACCCTTCCTGGATGTCCGGAGCCTTTGAGGTCGGCCAGCTGGCCATCACCTGGAACCGGCTCTGGATCGTCGTCTTCACGCTCGCGGTCTTCGCGATCCTGCTCTTCGTGATGAAGCGGACCCACTGGGGGCTCGACATGCGCGCGGTAACCCAGAACCGGCGCATGGCAGCCTCGATGGGCATCCGCACGCCCTGGGTCGACGCCTTCACCTTTGCGCTGGGCTCCGGCATCGCAGGGATCGCCGGCGTTGCCCTTTCGCAGATCGACAACGTCTCGCCAAACCTCGGCCAGGGCTACATCATCGACAGTTTCATGGTCGTGGTGTTCGGCGGGGTCGGCAATCTGTGGGGAACGCTGGTCGGCGCCTTCTCGCTCGGCATCCTCAACAAGTTCCTCGAGCCCTACGCGGGTGCGGTGCTCGGCAAGATCATCGTGCTTGTGCTCATCATCCTGTTCATCCAGAAGCGCCCGCGCGGACTGTTCGCGCTGAAGGGCAGGGCGGTGGAAGCATGATCCTGTCCCGCCTCTTCGCCGACGGCTTCTCGCGACGCATCGTTATCACTCTCCTGGTGCTGCTCGCGGTCGCCGTGCTGGTGCCGATCCTGCACCTCGCCGTACCGCCAACGAGCGCCTTCCACGTGCCGGCCTATGCCGTGGCGCTTGTCGGCAAATACCTGACCTACGCGCTATTGGCACTCGCGCTTGATCTCGTCTGGGGGGTATTGCGGCATCCTCTCGCTCGGCCACGGCGCCTTCTTCGCGCTCGGCGGCTATGCGATGGGCATGTATCTGATGCGCCAGATCGGCGACCGGGGCGTCTACGGCAACCCGATCCTGCCGGACTTCATGGTGTTCCTGAACTGGAAGGAGCTGCCCTGGTTCTGGTACGGCTTCGACCAGTTCTGGTTCGCCGCGATCATGGTGATGCTGGTGCCGGGCCTGCTCGCGTTCGTCTTCGGCTGGTTCGCCTTCCGCAGCCGCGTCACCGGCGTCTATCTCTCCATCATCACCCAGGCGATGACCTACGCGCTGCTGCTCGCCTTCTTCCGCAACGACATGGGGTTCGGCGGCAACAACGGCCTGACCGACTTCAAGGACATCCTCGGCTTCAACGTACAGGCCGGCGGCACGCGCGCGGCGCTGTTTGCGGCAAGCGCGATCGCGCTGGCGCTCGGCGTGGCGCTGACGGCCGCGATCGTCTCTTCCAAATACGGCAAGCTGCTCGTCGCCGTACGCGATGCGGAGCCGCGCACGCGCTTCCTCGGCTGGCGGCCGGAGAACGTGAAGCTGTTCGCCTTCACCGTCTCCGCAGTCATGGCCGGCGTGGCGGGCGCGCTCTACGTGCCGCAGGTCGGCATCATCAATCCGGGCGAATTCGATCCGGCGAACTCGATCGAGGTCGTGGTCTGGACCGCCGTCGGCGGGCGCGGCACGATCGTCGGTCCGATCATCGGCGCGGTACTGGTCAATCTCGGCAAGACCTTCTTCACCGGCTGGCTGCCCGAATACTGGCTGTTCGCGCTCGGCGGCCTGTTCATCTTCGTCACGCTGTTCCTGCCGCGCGGCATCATCGGCACGTGGGACTACTGGCGCAAGGCGGGCAAGGACAGGCGCGTCGCGGCGCGGCCGCCGACCGGCGGAGCGCCCGAGCCCGTCGTGCGGGCATCGCCGCGTCCGGAAGCCAAGGACGGCCCCGCGATCGGCGCCGCCGAACCCCAGCCGGCGGAGTAGGGACGATGTCGCGCAAGGAAACGATCCTCTACCTCGACGGCGTCTCCGTCTCCTTCGACGGGTTCCGCGCCATCAACAACCTGTCGCTGGTGCTCGGCAAGGGCGAGATGCGGGCGATCATCGGCCCCAACGGCGCCGGCAAGACGACGATGATGGACATCATCACCGGCAAGACGAGGCCGGACGCGGGCGACGTCTATTTCGACGGTGATGTCGACCTGACCAAGCATGACGAGGCCGAGATCGCCATGATGGGCATCGGCCGCAAATTCCAGAAGCCCACCGTGTTCGAAAGCCATACGGTGGAGGACAATCTCGTCCTGTCGCTGAAGGGGCCGCGTTCGATCTTCCCGGCGCTGTTCCATCGCCGCTCGGCCGAGGAGAGCGAGCGGATCGACGAGATCCTCGCTATCACGCGGCTCGGCGAGCGCCGCCACGACCTCGCAGCCAACCTGTCGCACGGGCAGAAGCAGTGGCTGGAGATCGGCATGCTGCTTGCGCAGGACCCGAAGCTGCTGCTGGTCGACGAGCCGGTGGCCGGCATGACCGACGCGGAAACCGAAGAGACCGCGCGCCTGCTGAAGGAGATTTCCAGGACGCATTCGGTCGTCGTGGTCGAGCACGACATGCATTTCGTCCGCCAACTTGGTGTGCGCGTCACCTGCCTGCACGAGGGCTCCGTGCTGTCGGAAGGCTCGCTCGACGCGGTGAGCGCGGACGAGCGCGTCATCGAAGTCTATCTGGGGAGATGAGCATGTACTGGCGCGTTCCCTTTTCAACCGAGCCGACGCCGGTCGATGGCGCGCAGCTTCTGTGGGCGCTGGCGCGCAGCATGGAATCCCTGCCAATCCTTTTCCCGAACCCCCTCCGTCTGGCGATGCCAGCCTCCCCCGTTTCGGGGGAGGAGGGGGACCAGGGACGTTTCGGGCGCGGCGCGGAGCGACACCATGCTTGAGGTGCGCGACGCCACGCTCCACTACGGCGCAGCCCAGGCGCTGCGCGGCGTGTCGCTGACGGCGGCGGGCGGCAAGATCACCTGCGTGCTCGGCCGCAACGGTGTCGGCAAGACCAGTTTGATGAGATCCATCGTCGGCCATCACCGGCTGACGAGTGGAACGATTGCCTTCGAGGGGAAGGCGCTCGACCGGAGCGCGGCGTATGACCGCGCCCGGTCGGGCATCGCTTTCGTGCCGCAGGGGCGCGAGGTGTTTCCGTTGCTGACGGTGAAGGAGAACCTCGAGACGGGCTATGCGCCGGTGAAGCGGGGCGACCGCAACATCCCGGACTATGTCTTCGACCTGTTTCCGGTGCTGAAGGACATGCTCGGCCGGCGCGGCGGCGACCTTTCGGGCGGTCAGCAGCAGCAGCTCGCGATCGGTCGCGCGC
Organism: Mesorhizobium sp. J428; assembly: GCF_024699925.1. Taxonomy (NCBI): domain Bacteria; kingdom Pseudomonadati; phylum Pseudomonadota; class Alphaproteobacteria; order Hyphomicrobiales; family Phyllobacteriaceae; genus Mesorhizobium; species Mesorhizobium sp. J428. The sequence continues at coordinate 4,963,751 of NZ_JAJOMX010000001.1, read as the reverse complement.
TGGTGACGCGGCCGAAGCTGCTCGTGCTCGATGAGCCGACCGAAGGCATCCAGCCGTCGATCATCAAGGACATCGGCCGCGCCATCCGCTTCCTGCGCGACCAGGCGGGCATCGCCATCCTGCTGGTCGAACAGTATCTCGATTTCTGCCGCGAGCTCGCCGACGAGGTGAACATCATGGACCGCGGCGTGATCGTGCACACCGGGCCGGCCGAGGATCTCGACAAGCCTGAAGTACGCCGCTTCCTCACCGTCTGAGCGCGGTTTCGCAGCGCCGGTAACCGCGCCTTAAGCATGACGGGTCCATCCTTGCCTTTGACGGCGCAAGTATGGATTCGCGGCATGTGGACGAAGCAGAGGAAGAAACGGCGCAGCGGCGCCCTGATCGTGCCAGCCCTCGCAACCGTGTTCCTGTCCTATTTCGGCTTCCACGCCTGGCACGGCGAATTCGGCATCTATTCCAGCTACCAGCTCGTCGACCGCAAGGCCGAACTCGAGGCGAAGCTCGCCGGCCTTCGCGGCGAGCGGCATGCGCTCGAGGCCCGGGGACTGTTGCTCCAAGACGGCACGATCGAGAAGGACATGCTGGACGAGCAGGCGCGCCGCGCGCTGAACCTGACCGCCAAGGACGAGGTCATGATCATTAGATCGGACCGAAATAGTCATTAACTGAATTCCAGTTTATTCTGAATTTCGTCTTTGAAATCAAATGCTTGATTTCAATGCGGCTGTGCGCGATTGGGCATGGCCGAACGTGAGGCGCTGTGCTACGGTATCCTGAAACGGGGGTGTCGGAGACGAGCTCCCGTCATGTCCGCCAAGAGACAGTCCAGGGAGTAGTCGATGGCCGTAGCCGCCCGCAAAGCCTCTGCTAAATCGAAGTCCGAATCCGGCGCGTTGTCGCAACCGAAGGCGCCGAAGCCCGCGGATTTCACCAAGGACGAGGAACTGCGCGCCTATCGCGACATGCTGCTCATCCGCCGTTTCGAGGAGAAGGCGGGCCAGCTCTACGGCATGGGCTTCATCGGCGGCTTCTGCCATCTCTATATCGGCCAGGAGGCGGTGGTCACCGGCCTCAAGATGTCGCTCATCGAGGGCGACCAGATGATCACCGCCTATCGCGATCACGGCCACATGCTGGCGATGGAACTGTCGCCGCGCGGCGTCATGGCCGAGCTCACCGGGCGCCGGGGAGGTCTGTCCAAGGGCAAGGGCGGCTCGATGCACATGTTCTCCAAGGAAAAGAACTTTTACGGCGGCCACGGCATCGTCGGCGCGCAGGTGTCGCTCGGCACCGGCCTCGCCTTCGCCAACCGCTATCGCGAGAACGGCAATGTCTGCCTCACCTATTTCGGCGACGGCGCGGCCAACCAGGGCCAGGTCTACGAGAGCTTCAACATGGCCTCGCTGTGGAAGCTGCCGGTAATCTACGTCATCGAGAACAACCGTTATGCCATGGGCACGTCGGTGCAGCGATCGTCGGCAGAGACCGATTTCTCGCATCGCGGTATCTCCTTCCGCATCCCGGGCATTCAGGTTGACGGCATGGACGTCCGCGCCGTCAAGGCGGCGGGCGACATGGCCACCGAATGGTGCCGTTCCGGCAAGGGGCCGGTCATCCTCGAGATGCAGACCTACCGCTATCGCGGCCACTCCATGTCCGACCCGGCGAAATACCGCTCCAAGGACGAAGTGCAGAAAATGCGCTCCGAGCACGATCCGATCGAACAGGTCAAGGCGCGGCTCGGGGACAAGAAATGGGCCTCCGAAGACGACCTGAAGGCGATCGACAAGGAGGTTCGCGACATTGTCGCGGACGCGGCCGACTTCGCGCAATCCGATCCGGAGCCGGACGTCTCCGAGCTTTACACCGACATCTACGTCGAAAACTGAGTGGCCGCCATGTTGCAGGTGGCTATCACCCTGCTTGTCGTGGTTGCCGCCGGCGCCTGGCTTGTCGCAGCCTGGAACGCCCTTGCGGCGCTGCGGCTCGCGCAGAAGGGCGACAAGCTTGCGACCCTTCGCGACATGCACAGCATGAACTTCGCGCGGATCGGTGAACGCTCCGGCCCTGCCGCTCTCTTGCACTGCAACCGCTACGCCTATGCCTTCATTGTGTTTTTCGGATGCGTGATCGCCGCCGCCGCCCTCGGCGTGGCGTTCAAGCTGCAATCCGGTCCCGCAGCCTGACCTTCCGGAGTTGATTGATCATGCCGATCGAAATCCTGATGCCCGCGCTCTCGCCGACCATGGAGGAGGGCAACCTCGCCAAGTGGCTGAAGAAGGAGGGCGACAAGGTCGTCGCAGGCGACGTCATCGCCGAAATCGAGACTGACAAGGCGACGATGGAGGTCGAGGCGGTCGACGAGGGCACGCTCGGCAAGATCCTGATCGAGGCGGGCACCGAGGGCGTCAAGGTCAACACGCCGATCGCCGTGCTGCTACAGGACGGCGAGAGCGCTGGCGACATCGGCACCACTAAGGCGCCGCCGAAGGCCGAGGCCAAGGCAGAGCCTGTGCCCGCCGAAGATGCAGGCGGCAAGGCACGCGAGGCTTCGCAGGAGCCCGTCGTGGAAAAGGAGACGGCAAAGATTCCTGCCGCGCCGAAGGTCGAAGCCGCTGCCGATCCGGATGTTCCGGCGGGCACGGAAATGGTCCCGACCACCGTGCGCGAGGCGCTCCGCGACGCGATGGCCGAGGAAATGCGCCGCGATCCGGACGTCTTCATCATGGGCGAGGAGGTCGCCGAATACCAGGGCGCCTACAAGATCACGCAAGGCCTGCTGCAGGAGTTCGGCGCCAAACGCGTGGTCGACACCCCGATCACCGAGCACGGCTTTGCCGGCGTTGGCGTGGGCGCCGCCATGGCTGGTCTCAAGCCGATCGTCGAGTTCATGACCTTCAACTTCGCAATGCAGGCGATCGACCAGATCGTCAATTCGGCCGCCAAGACGCTCTACATGTCGGGCGGCCAGATGGGCGCGCCGATCGTGTTCCGTGGACCGAACGGTGCTGCCGCCCGCGTCGCAGCCCAGCACAGCCAGGATTATGCCGCCTGGTACAGTCATATCCCCGGCCTCAAGGTGGTGCAGCCCTACACGGCCGCCGACGCCAAGGGCCTGCTCAAGGCTGCGATCCGAGACCCGAACCCGGTGATCTTCCTCGAAAACGAGATTCTCTACGGCCAGACCTTCGACGTGCCGAAGCTCGACGATTTCGTGCTGCCGATCGGCAAGGCGCGCATCCACAAGCCGGGCAAGGACGTGACGCTGGTCTCCTTCGGCATCGGCATGACCTATCTGGTCAAGGCCGAGCCGGAACTCGCCAAGCTCGGCATCGACGCCGAGATCATCGATCTGCGCACCATCCGCCCGATGGACCTCGACACGGTGATCGCGTCGGTGAAGAAGACCAACCGGCTCGTTGTGGTGGAAGAGGGCTTCCCGCAGTCTTCGGTCGGCGACTTCATCGCCAACCAGGTGTCGCAGCGCGCCTTCGACTATCTCGACGCGCCCGTCATCACCGTCGCCGGCAAGGACGTGCCGATGCCTTACGCCGCCAACCTCGAAAAGCTCGCTTTGCCGAATGTCGGCGAGGTGATCGAGGCGGTGAAGGCGGTCACCTACAAGAGCTGAGGAGCGCGTCATGCCCATCAACATCACCATGCCGGCCCTCTCGCCCACGATGGAGGAGGGCAATCTCGCCAAGTGGCTGGTCAAGGAAGGCGACAAGGTTTCGCCGGGCGACGTGATCGCGGAGATCGAGACCGACAAGGCGACGATGGAAGTGGAAGCAGTCGAAGAGGGCACGATCGCGAAACTCGTCGTGCCGGCTGGCACCGAGGGCGTGAAGGTCAACGCGGTGATCGCGATCCTCGCAGGCGAGGGGGAAGACGCCTCTGCCGCGGCGAAGGGCGGCGATGCCGCGCCGGCCAAGGCCGAGGCGAAGAAGGAAGAGGCCAAGACGACAACCGAGGCTGCGAAGTCGGAGCCGTCCAGAACCGAGGCTCCGAAGACCGAAGCCTCCAAGGCGGAAGCCCCTACGGCGAAGTCGGAGAGCGCTCCTGCGCCGGCCGCTTCGTCCGGTGAGCGCACGTTCGCCTCGCCGCTCGCCCGGCGCATCGCGAAGGACGCCGGCGTGGATGTTTCGGCGATCCAAGGCTCCGGCCCACATGGGCGCGTCGTCAAGGCGGATGTCGAGGCAGCTGTCGCCGGTGGCGGCGCGAAGATGGCAACCCCTGCTGCCGCCGCACAGGCCGGTGCCCCGGCTGCGGCTGCTCCCGCTGCGAAACCCCTGTCCGACGATGCGGTGCTCAAGTTCTTCGCCGAAGGCTCGTATGAACTCAAGCCGCATGACAATATGCGCAAGACGATCGCGAGCCGGCTCACGGAATCACACCAGACGATCCCGGCCTATTTCCTGTCGATGGACTGCACGCTCGACGCGCTGCTCAAGCTGCGCGAGGAAATCAACAAGTCCGCGCCGACAACCAAGACCGAAAAGGGCGACGTTCCCGCCTTCAAGCTGTCGGTCAACGACTTCATCATCAAGGCGATGGCGCTCGCACTGCGCGACGTGCCGATGGCAAATGCGAGCTGGACCAGTTCCGCCCGCGTGCTGCACAAGAGCGCTGATGTCGGTGTGGCGGTCGCCATCCCCGACGGGCTGATCACCCCGATCGTGCGCAAGGCCGATCAGAAGACGCTGTCCGTCATCTCCAACGAGATGAAGGATCTCGCCAAGCGCGCCCGCGACAAGAAGCTGAAGCCTGAAGAATACCAGGGCGGCTCCACCGCGGTGTCGAACCTCGGCATGTTCGGCGTGTCGAACTTCACCTCGATCATCAACCCGCCGCATGCTTCGATCGTCTCGATCGGCGCCGGCATCGAGAAGCCGGTGGTGAAGGACAAGCAGGTCGCCATCGCGACCGTGATGACCGCCACCTTCGCCTTCGACCACCGCGTCATCGACGGCGCGCTCGGTGCCGAATTCGCGGTCGCCTTCAAGCGATACATCGAGAATCCGATGGCGATGCTGGTCTAGGCGATGCGCTTGGTCGTCACCGTCGTCCTTGCATTGATCCTGTCCTGGCTGGGTGGATCGGCGGCCGCGACCCTGATCGCAGACTGGGCGAGGGGCGACGAGAGTTTTATCCTCGCCTTCATGGCGATCCCGCTGGCGGGACTGGTCGTGGCGGTCGTTTTCCTGGTCGCCTCCACCCGGCCAGTGCCTGCACTGGCGATCAACCGCGTCTGCTTCGCCACGATCGGGCTGCTGGCTTTGTTGTTTGCGGCACTGTCGGTGTTCGAGATCTTCGTTAGCGGCTCGCTTGCTGCGGCCTGGCGCGGTGTCCAGCTCTACATCGGTGTCTTCGGCAGCATCGTGGCGGTTGTGCTCGTCCAATGGCTGATCTTCCGCTTGCGGTCGCGGCCGGTGCAGTCGCAAATGCTGTTCGGCAGAGGCCCGGGAGCGTCCGCATGAAAACCGTCCTCTGCTATGGCGACTCGCTCACCTGGGGATACGATCCCGACGGCCCCGGCCGCCATGCCTTCGAGAACCGGTGGCCGAGTGTACTGCAGGCAGGGCTCGGGGCGCAGGTCACGGTTATCGCCGAGGGGCTGAACGGCCGCACCACGGCCTTTGACGACCACCTTGGCGCTGCAGACCGCAACGGCGCACGGCTGCTGCCGACGATCCTCACCACACATTCGCCGGTCGACCTCGTGATCCTCTTCCTCGGCGCCAATGACATGAAGCCGTGGATCGCCGGCCGCGCGATCGCCGCCAAGCAGGGGATGCAGCGGCTAATCGATATCATCCGCGGCCATGCCTATCCGATGGGCGAGGATGCGCCTGATATCCTGTTGGTCTCGCCGCCACCCTTGTGCGAGACCGGAGACCCTGAGTTTGCCGCCATGTTCGGGCCGGGACTCGAACAGTCGACCATGCTGGCGAGCCTCTATTCGGACCTCGCGGACCTGACCGGCTGCGGCTTCTTCGACGCGGCGTCCGTGGCCAAGGCCTCGCCGCTGGACGGAGTGCATCTCGACGCGGCTAACACTCGCGCGATCGGTCGCGGCCTAGAGCCGATCGTGCGCGTGATGCTGGGACTTTAGGAGAGTGACATGGCTGAATCCTATGACGTGATCATCATCGGGGCCGGTCCCGGCGGCTATGTCGCGGCGATCCGCTCAGCCCAGCTTGGCCTGAAGACGGCCATTGTCGAACGCGAGCACCTGGCCGGCATCTGTTCCAACTGGGGCTGTATCCCGACCAAGGCGCTGCTGCGCTCGGCCGAGATCATGCACTATGCCGAACATGCCAAGGACTATGGCCTGACGATCGAAGGCAAGATCTCGGCCGATCTCAAGGCCGTCGTCGAGCGCTCGCGCGGGATCGCGGCGCGGATGAACGGCGGGGTCGGCATCCTGATGAAGAAGAACAAGGTCGACGTGATCTGGGGCGAGGCGAAGATCACCAAGCCGGGCGAGATCGTCGTGGCGAAGACGACGAAGAAGCCTATGGAGCCCCAGGTGCCGCCGCCCAAGAACACCAAGGGCGAGGGTACCTATTCCGCCAAGCACATCATCATCGCCACCGGCGCCCGGCCGCGCGCGCTGCCCGGCATCGAGCCCGACGGCAAGCTGATCTGGACCTATTTCGAGGCGATGACGCCGCCGCAGATGCCCAAGTCGCTGATCGTCATGGGATCGGGCGCGATCGGCATCGAGTTTGCGAGCTTCTATCGCACCATGGGCGTCGACGTGACCGTGGTCGAACTGATGGCCAACGTCATGCCGGTGGAGGATGCCGAGATCTCGAAATTCGCGCAGAAGCGCTTCGAGAAGCAGGGGATGAAGTTCATCCTCGAGGCGAAGGTGACAAAGGTCGAGAAGGGCGCGAATTCCGTCACCGCCCACATCGAGACCAAGGACGGCAAGGTCGAGAAGCTGACCGCCGACCGGCTGATCTCGGCCGTCGGCGTGCAGGCGAACATCGAGAACATCGGCCTGGAGGCCGTGGGCGTCGTCACCGAGCGCGGCGTCGTCAAGATCGACGACTACTGCCGCACCAGCGTGCCGGGCATCTACGCCATCGGCGATGTCGCGGGCCCGCCGATGCTGGCGCACAAGGCAGAGCACGAGGGCGTGGTCTGCGTCGAGAAGATTGCCGGCCTTCATCCCCATCCGCTCGACCGGCTGCTGGTGCCGGGCTGCACCTACTGCAACCCGCAGGTCGCGTCCGTCGGCCTCACCGAGGCGAAGGCAAAGGAGAAGGGCTACGACATCCGCGTCGGCCGCTTCCCCTTCGTCGCCAATGGCAAGGCTGTCGCGCTCGGCGAGGACCAGGGCCTGGTCAAGACGGTGTTCGACAAGAAGACCGGCCAGCTTCTGGGCGCGCATATGGTCGGCGCCGAGGTGACCGAGCTGATCCAGGGGTTCGTTGTCGCCATGAACCTGGAGACGACCGAGGAAGAGCTGATGCACACGATCTTCCCGCACCCGACGCTGTCGGAGACGATGAAGGAAAGCGTGCTCGACGCTTATGGAAAGGCACTGAACATCTGACCGCGGCCGGGGCCGCATTGGAGGACAGGCTATGGAACCATCCTACGGTATCCTCTCCATGCCCGGCGTGGGCTTCCTGGGCATGCTGGTGATCGGCTTTTTGGCCGGCTATGTCGCCGAGCGGACCATGAACCGCGACCATGGCGTGCTGACCAACATCCTCGTCGGGATCGCGGGTTCGTTCGTCGGCGGGACACTTGCCGGGGTGCTCGGCGTCACCTTCAACGGCTTCCTCGGAAACCTCGTGGTCGCCATCGCGGGCGCAATTGTTATCCTGTGGATATGGGGCAGGGCTCAAGGAGCGCGTTGACTGTTTGGCGCCGTTCCAGTCGCCGGAACCCCCTGCCGACCGCAGCGTTGTAGCTGCGGCGGTTGTCGCCGGGCATAGACTGGAGAATCTCATGGAAGACGCAGGCGTTGGCTGGATCGCAGCCATCATCATTGGCGGCATTGCCGGCTGGTTGGCCGAGATGTTCATGAAGAGCAACATGGGCGTGCTGATGAATATCGTCCTCGGCATCGTCGGCGCGATCGTAGCGAATGCGCTTCTGGGTGTGTTCGGCATCGCACTGGGGGGCTGGGTCGGCTATCTGATCGCCGGCTTTATCGGTGCCTGCATTCTGATCGCCATCGGCCGCATGTTCAGACGCAGCGCCGCATAAGCGAAGAGCCATGCATAAAGGCCGCGGAGGCATTCGCCTCGGCGGCCTTTCGCTTTTGTCCCGTTGCGCCTAAGTATCGAGTGTGCCGGCTCGGCCGGCAACGCTGGAATCGCGACCGGGAGCATCATGGTCACCGTCCTCGATATGATCGCCAAGCCGCGCCTGCGGCATCCGGAAAAGGCGCATCGCCCCGACCAGGAGGTGATGCGCAAGCCCGACTGGATCCGAGTCAAGGCGCCGACATCGCGCGGCTATGCAGAGACGCGCGAGATCGTGCGCTCCAACAAGCTGGTCACAGTGTGTGAGGAGGCCGGTTGCCCGAACATCGGTGAGTGCTGGGATAAGAAGCACGCCACCTTCATGATCATGGGCGAGATCTGCACGCGCGCCTGTTCGTTCTGCAATGTGGCGACGGGCAAGCCCTATGCGCTGGATCGTTCCGAGCCGGAAAGCGTCGGCCGCGCTGTCGCACAGATGGGTCTCACGCATGTCGTCATCACGTCCGTCGACCGTGACGACCTGGACGACGGCGGTGCGGAGCACTTCGCCGAGACGATCCGAGCGATCCGACAGGCAGCGCCGGGCACGACGATCGAGATCCTCACGCCCGACTTTCTGCGCAAGGAAGGCGCGCTCGAGGTGGTCGTCGCCGCGAAACCCGACGTGTTCAACCACAACCTCGAGACCGTGCCGTCTAACTATCTGACGGTTCGTCCCGGCGCGCGCTATTTCCACTCGGTGCGGTTGTTGCAGCGGGTGAAGGAGCTCGACCCGTCGATCTTCACCAAGTCCGGCATCATGGTCGGGCTCGGCGAGGAGCGCAATGAGGTGCTGCAGCTGATGGACGATCTGCGCTCGGCCGACGTCGATTTCATCACGATCGGACAGTATCTGCAGCCGTCGAAAAAGCACCATCCGGTCAAGGCGTTCGTCACGCCGGACGAGTTTCGCTCCTACGAGACGGTCGCCTATTCGAAGGGCTTCCTTGTCGTGGCGGCAAGCCCGCTGACGCGCTCCTCGCATCATGCCGGAGAGGATTTCGCCCGGCTGCGCGCAGCGCGCGATGCACAGCTTGCCCGCAAGGCTTGACGACGAGACAAAATGCCGAAGTTCGATACGGTCAGGCGCGTTTCCTATACGCCCGAGCAGATGTTCGCGCTCGTCGCGGACGTGGAGAAATATCCGCTGTTCCTGCCGATGTGCGAGGCGCTCAGCGTCCGCTCGCGCAAGGAGCGTGACGGCGTCACGCTGCTGATCGCCGACATGAGCGTCGGCTACAAGGCGATCCGCGAAACCTTCACCAGCCAGGTCGTGCTCAAGCCCGACGACCTTGTCATCGACGTCAAATACATCGACGGCCCGTTCAAATATCTGCGCAACCTGTGGACGTTCAGACAGGCGCCTGCCGGCGGCTGCGATATCGGCTTCGATATCGACTACGAATTCAAGAGCCGCATGCTGGGTGCCCTGATGGGAGCCGTCTTCGACCGCGCATTCCGTACCTTCGCCGGCGCTTTCGAAAAGCGTGCCGACGAGATTTATGGCCGTCCTGCCGCCGTGGTGAGCCGACCGTCCGCGATTTGACCGCCTCCTCGACATCTGCAAAGTGATGCGACGTCGGAGGGTTTCATGCGGATTGCAGCAGCCGCGCTTTGCTTCGTTCTCGCGCTCGCGGTCCCGGCGCGCGCACTGGAGGACTATGCGAGCCTGGTCCACCGTTGCGTGTCCTCATTGAAGGCGGACCGAGAGCTCCGGGCCGCCGCCACGACGGCCGGAGTAAAGGTGCTGCGGATTGTTTTCACGGTCGACGCCAATGGCCGGATTGGGAAGGTCGATGCCTCCGGGTCGAATGCGAGCGTCAATTTGCGCAAGATGGTCGAGCGCAAGTTCCGCAGTTTGCCGCGCATGATGCCGCCACCCGGCGGAAAGGGGCGCAGATTCGTGATCGAATTGGTCGTCTGAGACTAGTTGCCCAAGGCATCCAGCCCGAGTTTGAGCGCGGTCTCGACCGTCTCGCGCCGGATGTAGTCCCGGCCGAGATTCTGGAAAATCCGTTTCTCCGTTCGCGTCGGCTTGCCTTTGCAGGCTACCCCAAACCAGACGAGCCCAACGGGCTTTTCGTCGGACCCGCCGTCCGGCCCGGCGATGCCGGTCACGGCAAGCGTGATGCCCGCGCGCGAATGCGCCAGCGCGCCGTCGGCCATCTCGCGCGCGGTCTCTTCGGACACCGCGCCGTACCGGTCGAGCGTCTCCTTGCGCACGTCCAGCATGTCCATCTTCGCCTCGTTCGAATAGGTGACGAAGCCGCGGTCGACCATGCTGGAAGAGCCCGGCATGTCCGTCATCAGCGCGATGATGCCGCCGCCTGTGCAGGATTCGGCGGTGGCGACGAGAATGCCGCGGTCCTTGCAGGCTTCGAGGAAGGTGCGGGCAAGCGCGGCGCGGTCGGTCATTCTGGCAGGCTCCCTGGATAGACGACGCTGGCGGTCGCGATCGCCGCGATGCCCTCCTCGCGGCCGATGAAGCCCAGCCGCTCGTTGGTGGTTGCCTTGATCGAGATCCTGTCCCCTGAAATGCCGAGCATCGAAGACAGTTCCGCCGTCATCGCGGTGCGGTGCGGGCCAACGCGCGGCGCCTCGCAGATCAGTGTGATGTCCGCATTGGCGATGCGGCCGCCCTTGGCGCGGACGATCGAGGCCGCATGTTCGACGAAGATTCGCGAGGCAGCACCTCGCCATTGCGGATCCGACGGCGGGAAGTGGGTGCCGATATCGCCCGCGCCGCAGGTCGCCAGCAGCGCGTCGGTGAGCGCGTGCAGACCCACGTCGGCATCCGAATGACCGGAAAGCTTCCTGTCATGCGCAATGCGCACGCCGCACAGGAAGACCGCGTCGCCCGGTTCGAAGGCGTGAACGTCGTAACCGTTGCCCGTCCGCACGTCTGGAAATGCGAGCTTGTCGCGATTGAGCTTTTCGTCGGCCATGGCGAGATCCCGCGGATAGGTCAGTTTGAAGTTATCGGGAGAACCCAGGACGAGGCGTACCGGAAGCCCCGCCCACTCGGCGATGGAGGCGTCGTCGGTGAAGTCGGTGCGGCCCGAGCGATGGGCGGCCTCGTGCGCGGCGAGGATCTGTTCGAAGGGAAATCCCTGCGGTGTCTGCGCGGCGTGCAGGCCGTTGCGGTCGACGGTCACCAGGCCCTCGACCATGTCCTTCTTGAGCGTATCCGTCACGGCTAGAGCGGGAAGGGCGCCCTGGCCCATCGAGGCGGCGCGCACGACCCGGTCGATCAGATCGTCGTCGGCAAAGGGCCTCACTGCATCATGGATCAGCACCAGTCCGGGCGGATCGGCCGAGAGTTTGCGCAGGGCCAGCAGGGTGGACTCCTGCCGGCTCGCGCCGCCGATGACGGCGCTGACGCGGTCGCGATGCTCGGCGGCCGCGTCTGCGAAAAGCTCGCTGTCGTCGCCATGGATCGCGACGACGATCCGGCCGATCGCGGGATGGCCGACGAAGCGGCGAATCGTATGGCGGATGACCGGCTCGCCGCCGATCGTGCGGTATTGCTTGGGTCCCGCCTGCGGGCTGCCCGCCCGTTCGCCCCGGCCGGCGGCGACGATGACGACGGCGATTTCGGAATTCTCTGTCATATGGACGCGTTGCCACATTTCTGGACTGGGCTTTCGGATAAGCCACGCCATCCGGCTTGACCAGAGCCCTGACGGTTTCAGGGCTGCCCATGCACAAATCGCAGCACTTGCCCGTTGCGCCGCGCTGCAAACATGTCTAGAGACTAAGCAGTCAGAAAAGTTGCCCGGTTTTTGTGCATGCAGCTTCCAAACTCTCTCGCCGAGCCGATCGACATCGGTGGCGTGAGGCTCCGCAACCGGGTGTTCCTCGCCCCGATGTCCGGCGTCACCGACCGCCCGTTCCGTGAGCGCGCCTATGCGCACGGGGCCGGCCTCGTGGTGTCCGAGATGGTCGCGAGCGGCGAGCTCGCCAAGCGCAACGAAGAATCGACGCGGCGCATCAGCCGGACCGGCATTGGACCGCATATGGTGCAGCTCGCGGGCCGCGACGCCCACTGGCTGGCCGAAGGCGCGCGAATCGCGGCCGGCGAGGGCGCCGACATCATCGACATCAACATGGGCTGCCCTGCGAAGAAAGTGACCGGCGGCTATTGCGGATCGGCATTGATGCGGGAGCCGGACCATGCGCTGGCGCTGATCGACGCCGTGGTGTCCGCCGTAGCCGTCCCGGTGACGGTGAAGATGCGCCTCGGCTGGGACGACCAGACGATCAACGCGCCGCAGATCGCCCGCCGCGCCGAGCAGGCCGGCGTCCGTATGGTCACCATCCACGGCCGCACGCGCTGCCAGTTCTACACCGGCCGTGCTGACTGGTCGGCGATCGCTTCGGTCAAGCAGGCCGTATCCATCCCCGTCGTGGCGAATGGCGACGTCTGTTCGGCGCACGATGCCGCCGCGATCCTCGAACAATCTGGCGCCGATGCGGTGATGATCGGCCGCGGCCATTATGGCGCGCCGTGGCTGGCCGGAGAGATTGCAGGTGGCAATGGGCGTGCATCCGCGCCGGATTCGCCTCAAGAGCTTCGCGACTACGTTCTGGGTCACTACGACGACATGCTCGCGCATTACGGCGCCGCGACCGGCGTGCGGCACGCGCGCAAGCATCTCGGCTGGTATCTCGACCGCCATGTGCCCCAGGTGCCCGATGCGCTGCGGTCAACGATCATGACCGGAACCGATCCGGCGGCCGTGAAACAGAGCCTGCGGCGGGCGCTGGCCGAAGCCGCGACCGGCGGCATGGAGATAGCCGCATGACCGCGCCCGCCTCGTCTCGCAAGTCACAATTGGATTCGGCACAGATCGTCCTCAACACGATCCGCCATCCGGTCATCATGGTAGGTCCCGACGGCCGCATCTCCTTCGCCAATGCCGACGCCGAGGATTTCTTCAAGGCGAGCGCGGTGATCCTATCGCGCAATACGCTGGACCATTTCGTGCCGTTCGGCAGTCCGCTGCTGACGCTGGTCGAGCAGGTGCGCGAGCGCAAGGCGGCGGTGAACGAATACCGCGTCGACATTTCCTCGCCGCGCATTGGTCCCGACAAGATCGTCGATATCTACGTCGCGCCGGTGGTCGAGATCCCGGGTTCGGTCGTCATCATGTTCCAGGAACGCTCGATGGCCGAGAAGATCGACCGCCAGATGACCCATCGAGGGGCTGCGCGCTCTGTGACCGGTCTCGCGGCCATGCTTGCGCACGAGATCAAGAACCCGCTCTCCGGTATCCGCGGTGCCGCCCAGCTTCTCGAAACGGTCGTGCCGGACGAGGACCGGACGCTGACGCGGCTGATCACCGAGGAGACCGACCGCATCGTCTCGCTGGTCGACCGGATGGAGATATTCTCCGACGAGCGGCCGATCGAGCGATCGGCGGTCAACATCCATGCCGTGCTCGACCGCGTCAAGGCGATCGCCAGGAACGGTTTCGCCAGCCGCATCAAGATCGTCGAGGAATACGATCCCAGCCTGCCGCCTGTCTTCGCCAATCGCGACCAGCTCGTGCAGGTGTTCCTCAATCTGGTGAAGAACGCCGCCGAGGCGATCGGATCGGACCCGAAGGGCGAAATCAAACTGTCGACGGCGTTCCGGCCCGGCATGCGCCTCTCGGTGCCGGGGAGTGCCGATCGCGTCTCGCTGCCGCTCGAATTCTGCGTTACGGACAATGGTCCGGGCGTTTCGGAAGACATTCTCCCCATCCTCTTCGACCCGTTCATCACGACCAAGCAGAACGGCTCGGGCCTCGGGCTCGCCCTGGTGGCGAAGATCGTGGGCGAGCACGGCGGCATCATCGAATGCGAATCGTCCCGCGCCGGAACGACCTTCCGCATCCTGATGCCGGCGTGGAGAGAAAGCACTTATCCCGCGGGCAATGACCCGGACGGAGGTCTCGACGGATGACGACACGCGGCAGCATCCTCATCGCCGACGACGATGCGGCGATCCGCACCGTCCTGAACCAGGCGCTCTCGCGCGTCGGCCACGACGTGCGCGTCACCTCCAACGCCGCGACCCTGTGGCGCTGGGTACAGGCTGGCGAAGGCGATCTCGTCATCACGGACGTCGTCATGCCGGACGAGAACGCGTTCGACATGCTGCCCCGCATCAAGAAGGCGCGCCCGGACTTGCCGGTGATCGTCATGAGCGCGCAGAACACGTTCATGACCGCGATCCGCGCCTCGGAGAAGGGCGCCTACGAATACCTGCCGAAACCATTCGACCTCACCGAACTGCTCAACATCGTCAACCGGGCGCTGTCCGAGCCCAAGAAGGCCGTAACGGCCGAGCGCGCCGAGGAGCCGCCGGAATCGATGCCGCTGGTCGGCCGCTCGGCGGCGATGCAGGACATCTACCGCATGCTGGCCCGTATGATGCAGACGGACCTGACGGTGATGATCTCGGGCGAGTCGGGCACGGGCAAGGAGCTGGTGGCGCGCGCGCTGCACGACTTCGGCCGCCGCCGCAACGGACCCTTCGTGGCGATCAACATGGCCGCGATCCCGCGCGACCTGATCGAGTCGGAACTGTTCGGCCACGAGAAGGGCGCCTTCACCGGCGCACAGAACCGCTCGACCGGCCGTTTCGAGCAGGCCGAGGGCGGCACGCTGTTCCTTGACGAGATCGGCGACATGCCGATGGAGGCCCAGACGCGGCTGCTGCGCGTGCTGCAGCAGGGCGAATACACGACCGTCGGTGGCCGCACGCCGATCAAGACGGATGTCCGCATCGTCGCCGCGACCAACAAGGACCTGCGCACGCTGATCAACCAGGGCCTGTTCCGCGAGGACCTGTTCTATCGCCTGAACGTCGTGCCGCTGCGCCTGCCGGCGCTCAAGGAGCGTTCGGAAGATATTCCCGACCTCGTGCGACATTTCTTCAAGCAGGCGGAGAACGAGGGGCTCGCGGCCAAGCGCATCTCGACCCCGGGCATCGAATTGATGAAGCGCTATCCCTGGCCGGGCAATGTGCGCGAGCTGGAGAACCTGATCCGCCGGCTCGCCGCGCTCTACCCGCAGGACGAGATCTCGGCCGAGATCATCGAGCACGAGCTGCGCACCGGCGAACTGCCGCAGCCGGCCGGCAGTTCGTCCAGCCTGCCGGACGACATTTCCGTCAGCCAGGCCGTGGAACATTATCTGCAGCACTATTTTGCCGGCTTCGGCGACGATCTGCCGCCGCCGGGTCTCTATCAGCGCATCCTCGCCGAGGTCGAATATCCGCTCGTGCTTGCCGCGATGACGGCGACGCGCGGCAATCAGATCAGGGCGGCCGAGCTTCTGGGGCTCAACCGCAACACGTTGCGCAAGAAGATCCGCGAACTGGGCGTGAACGTGTACCGGACATCGCGACAGGCCTGAGGGAAAACGCGGTCTGCCATCGAATTGTTGCAGAATCGCCACAATGCGTTGCATAGCTGCAACGCAGACCATGCTGCTCGACCTCACATGAACCAAGCCGTGGACCCCGCCATATCGGGAGCAGAGCTTCCCGTGGCCGTCCCCGCCGCGCAACCGGCTGATGGCCGGCGCCTGCTCGCATGGCCGGGCATCGTCACGGTTGTCTGTTCGCTGGCATCAGCGGCGATCTCCTTCGTCATCCTGATGGGCCTGACGTCGATCGAACCGACCCGTCAGACGACGCTCGTTCTCATCGCCATCAACGCGGCCTTCATTCTGGTGCTCCTGGCGCTGATTGGTCGCGAGGCGCATCGCATCCTGATGGCGCGGCGCATCGGCAAGGCGGCCGCGCGGCTGCATGTGCGCATCGTTGCCATGTTTGCGCTGGTGGCGGCGCTGCCCGCGATTCTGGTGGCCATCGTCGCCTCGATCACGCTCGACGTCGGCCTGGATCGCTGGTTCGACATCCGTACCAAGACGATCATCAACTCGTCGCTGTCGATCGCCGATGCCTATGTGCGGGAAAACGCGCGCAACCTGCAGGGCACGACGCTGTCGATGGCCAACGACCTCGACAACAACCGCACGCTCTACAATCTCGATCGCCTCCGCTTCGAGGCGCTGCTGACGCAGCAGGCGCAGGGCAGGGCGCTTGAACACGCCGCCCTCATCCGATCCGACGGATCGATCATGATGAAGGCAGCGACACAGAGCGACGTCGAGTTTCCGGATCCGCCGATCGAGGCGGTCCAGACCGCGGCCGACGGCCAGCCTGTGCTGATTGAGCCGCGGATACGCAACATCGTCGGCGCGATCATCAAGCTCAGGCAGATTCCGGAAGCCTACCTCTTCACCGTCCGCGAGGTCGACCAGGAGGTCATCCGCGCCAGACAGCTGGTGCGCGCGAATGCCGGCGCCTATCGCGGGCTGGAGGAAAACCGCACGGCGACCCAGATCGCCTTCGCGCTGCTCTATCTCGGGTTGACACTGGTCATCGTCATGTCGGCGATCTGGACCGGCATCGCGGTGGCGGACCGCCTTGTGCGGCCGGTGCGCCAGCTCATTGGGGCGGCCGACGAGGTCGCGACCGGCAATCTCGACGTGCAGGTGCCCGTGCGCTCGTCCGACGGCGATGTCGGTTATCTCGCGCAGACCTTCAACACGATGCTGACCGAGCTCAAGTCACAGCGCAACGAGTTGTTGGGCGCCAAGGACCAGATCGACGAACGGCGTCGTTTCTCGGAGGCGGTTCTCGCGGGCGTGACGGCCGGCGTCATCGGAGTCGATTCCGAAGGCTTGGTGACGATCGTTAACCGTTCCGCCGAAACGATGCTGGCGCTGCCGCTCGCGGCCACCATCGGCAAGAACATCTCCGTCGTGCTGCCGCAGATCGGCCGTGTCTTCGAGATCGCGCGTGATTCCTCGCGACCGGTCTATCGCGAGCAGGTGACGTTCTATCGCGCCGGTGCAGAGCGCACCTTCAACGTCCAGATAACCGTGGAAGGCAGCGAGGAGCGCGACGGCCCGAAATCCTATGTCGTCACCGTTGACGATATCACGGACCTCGTCCAGGCGCAGCGCTCGACGGCCTGGGCGGACGTCGCGCGCCGAATCGCGCATGAGATCAAGAACCCGCTGACGCCGATCCAGCTCTCAGCCGAGCGCATCCGCCGCCGCTTCGGCAAGGTGATCGTCGAGGATCGCGAGATCTTCGACCAGTGCACCGACACCATCATCCGCCAGGTCGGCGATATCGGCAGAATGGTGGACGAGTTCTCCGCCTTCGCCCGCATGCCGAAACCGGCGATGCAGCAGATGGACCTGCGCGAGGCGCTGCGCGAGGCGTCCTTCCTCGTCGAGGTGAGCCGGTCCGACATCGTCTTCGAACGTCAGTTCGGAGATCAGCCGCTCGTCGGCACGTTCGACAGCCGCCTGATGGGCCAGGCGCTCGGCAATGTGATCAAGAACGCTGCCGAGGCGATCGACGCGGGCGAGAGACCCGAAGGCGAGCCCGGCGTCATTCGCATCCGGGCTGTGCAGGCGAAGGGCTTCATCGCCGTCGACGTCATGGACAACGGCAAGGGCCTGCCGCGCGAGAACCGGCAGAGGCTGCTCGAGCCCTATATGACGACGCGCGAAAAAGGCACCGGCCTCGGCCTCGCTATCGTCAAGAAGATCGTCGAGGACCATGGCGGCCGGCTCGAACTGCATGACGCGCCGGCCGATTTCCATGGCGGCCGCGGCGCGTTGATTCGGATGATTCTTCCGGGCGTCGGCGCGGCGCAGGCCGGCTCCCGAACCGTGAAACGGGCCGAGGGCGAACAGCAAGCGGAGAAGGTGCAAAATGGCGTCTGACATCCTGATCGTTGACGATGAACAGGACATCCGCGAACTCGTGGCCGGCATCCTCGGCGACGAGGGCCATGAAACGCGCATCGCGCACGATGCTGACAGCGCGCTGGCGTCGATCTCGGACCGGATGCCCCGCCTCGTCTTTCTCGACATTTGGCTGCAGGGCTCGCGTCTCGACGGCCTTGCCCTGCTCGACGAAATCAAGGCGATCCATCCCGAGCTGCCGGTCGTGATGATCTCGGGCCACGGCAATATCGAGACCGCGGTGTCGGCGATTCGGCGCGGCGCGTACGATTTCATCGAGAAGCCGTTCAAGGCGGATCGCCTTATCCTGATCGCTGAGCGTGCACTGGAAACGTCGAAGCTGCGCCGCGAGGTTTCGGACATGAAGCGGCGCACCGGCGACACCTTCGACCTGATCGGCACCTCGACGGCGATGAATCAGCTTCGCCAGACGATCGAGCGCGTCGCACCGACCAACAGCCGCGTCATGATCATCGGGCCTTCCGGCTCCGGCAAGGAGATGGTGGCGCGCGCGATACACGCCCATTCGGCCCGCGCCGGCGGGCCTTTTGTTTCCGTCAACTCCGCGTCGATGACGCCGGAACGGATGGAGATCGAGCTGTTCGGCACCGAGGCGAACGGCGTCGAGCGCAAGATCGGCGCTTTGGAGGAAGCCCATCGCGGCATCCTCTATCTCGACGAGGTGGCCGACATGCCGCGCGAGACGCAGAACAAGATCCTGCGCGTCCTCGTCGACCAGCAGTTCGAGCGGGTAGGGGGCACGAAGCGCGTCAAGGTCGACGTGCGCATCATTTCGTCGACCGCCCACAATCTGGAGGCGATGATCGCCGACGGGCGCTTCCGCGAGGACCTCTATCACCGTCTCGCCGTCGTGCCGGTTCCGGTGCCGGGCCTGTCCGAGCGGCGCGAGGACATTCCGCTGCTGGTGCACCATTTCATGGAGATTGTCGGCGCCCAGGCCGGCATCAAGCCGCGTCGCATGGGCGACGATGCGATGGCCGTGCTCCAGGCGCACAACTGGCCCGGAAACGTCCGCCAGCTGCGCAACAATGTCGAGCGCCTGATGATCCTGGCGCGCGGCGACGACGTCGACGCACCGATCACGGCGGACCTTCTGCCGGCGGAGATCGGCGACGTGATGCCAAGAGCCCCGAACCAGTCTGACCAGCACATCATGGCCCTGCCGCTGCGCGAGGCCCGCGAACTCTTCGAGAAGGAATATCTCATCGCGCAGATCAACCGTTTCGGCGGCAACATCTCGCGCACGGCCGAGTTCATTGGTATGGAACGCTCCGCGCTTCACCGGAAGCTGAAGTCGCTCGGAGTCTGATCTATGCGCGTCATCATCTGCGGTGCTGGACAGGTAGGATACGGCATCGCGGAACGCCTGGCGGCGGAGCGCAACGATGTCTCCGTCATCGATACCTCGCCCGAGCTGATCGGCGCGATCCGCGATTCGCTCGACGTGCGCGGCATTGTCGGCCACGGCGCGCATCCGGACGTGCTCGAGGCCGCGGGCGCCGCCGAGGCGGACATGGTCATCGCCGTCACGCTCTACGACGAAGTGAACATGATCGCCTGCAAGGTCGCGCACTCGCTGTTCAACGTGCCGACCAAGATCGCGCGCATCCGTTCGCAGTCCTATCTGCGGCCGCACTACCAGGACCTGTTCTCGCGCGAGCACCTGCCGATCGACGTGGTGATCTCACCCGAGCTCGAAGTGGGCGAAATGGTGCTGCGCCGCATCGCGCTGCCCGGCGCGACCGATGTCGTGCGCTTCGCCGACAGTAAGGTCGCCATGGTCGCGATCGAGTGCCTGGAGGAATGCCCGGTCATCAATACGCCGCTCGCCCAGTTGAGCGAGCTGTTTCCCGACCTGCCGTCGACCGTCGTCGGCGTCAGCCGCAATGGGAAGCTCTTTGTGCCGCATTCCAGCGACCAGCTGCTCGCGGGCGACCTCGCTTATGTCGTGACGACCAAGGACCAGGTGCGCCGCACGCTCGGTCTGTTTGGGCACGAGGAGACCGAGGCGTCGCGGATCGTCATTGCCGGCGGCGGCAATATCGGCCTCTACGTGGCCAGGGCGCTGGAGCAGCGGCAGATCCGCACCCGCGTAAAGCTGATCGAGAACACGCGCGAGCGCGCGATTGCCATCGCCGACCAGTTGCGGAAGACCGTCGTGCTGCATGGCAGCGCGCTCGACCAAAAGCTGCTGCTGGAGGCCGACATCGAGGCGGCCGACCTGATGGTGGCGCTGACCAACAACGATCAGGTCAATATCCTGTCGAGCGTGATGGCCAAGCGGCTCGGCTGCAAGTCGAACCTCGCCTTGATCAACAATCCGTCCTACCACGACCTCACCAAGACCATCGGCGTCGATGCCTACATCAACCCCCGCAACGTGACGATCTCACGTGTGCTGCAGCATGTGCGGCGCGGGCGCATCCGGGCCGTCCACAGCGTCCAGAAGGGGGCTGCCGAGATCATCGAGGCGGAAGCGCTGGAAACCTCGCCCCTGGTCGGTCCGCAGCTGCGAGACGCAGACCTGCCGTCGGGCATGCGCATCGGCGCGATCTACCGCGACGGGCAGGTGTTGAAGCCGGATGGCGCCATGCGGATCAAACCAAAGGATCGCGTTGTGATCTTCGCTATGGCGAACGAGGTCCGGCAGGTGGAACAGATGTTCCGCGTCAGCCTCGAATTCTTCTGATCACCGGCCGTTCCAACCCCTCCAAGGAGCAACAATGCCTCGCATCGCCTACGTCAACGGCCGCTATGTTCCGCATCGGGACGCCGCTATCCATATCGAGGACCGCGGCTACCAGTTCGCGGATGGGGTCTACGAAGTCTGCGAGGTCGCGCGCGGAAACCTCATGGACATGACGCGCCATCTCGACCGGCTCGATCGGTCGCTGCGCGAGCTGCGGATCGGCTGGCCCATGCATCGCTCCGCGCTGGTGATGGTCATGCGCGAGGTGGTGACCCGCAATGGCGTCCAAAACGGCCTAGTCTATGTGCAGGTGACGCGGGGGGTGGCCAGCCGGGACTTCGTGTTCCCGGAAGACACCGTCCCGGCCGTCGTCGTGACTGCGAAGAAAGTCGATCCGGCTCTTGCCGCCAGGCGCGCCGAGACGGGCATCAAGGTGATCACCCTGCCGGAAAACCGCTGGGATCGCGTCGACATCAAGTCTGTCGGGCTGCTGCCCAACGTGCTTGCCAAGCAGGCAGCGAAGGAGGCCGGCGCGCAGGAAGCGTGGTTCGTGGACGCCGACGGCAACGTCAAGGAAGGCGGGTCGTCGAACGCCTGGATCATAACCAAGGACGGTTGCCTGGTCACGAGGCCTGCGGAGCACGGCATCCTGCGCGGCATCACGCGCACCACCCTGTTCGAGGTCGCCGCGAAACTGGGGCTGAGGATCGAGGAGCGCGGCTTCTCCGTTGCCGAGGCGAAGGCTGCCCGCGAAGCCTTCATCAGTTCCGCCACCACCATCGCGATGCCGGTCGTGGAGGTAGACGGGTCTCCGATCGCCAATGGCCATCCGGGCTCGGTCGTCCAATCGCTGCGGCAGGCGTTTTTTGACGTTGCGGAAAAGACTCCGGCCTGATAACCGCATCCAGAGCCCTCATGGCTCGATGTCGAGTTCCCCACCGAAACGCAGGGTTGCCATGCGCCGGATTCAGGTCCGCGACGCTTGACAAGCCCGGTCTTGTTCGGTGCTACTGTCGGTGAACTTGCGGGCAAGGTGAAAGATAAGAAAAATGGCGGAACGATCGCAGAACCTCCAGGACCTGTTCCTTAACTCGGTTCGCAAGAGCAAAAACCCCCTGACCATCTTCCTGATCAACGGCGTCAAGCTTACGGGCGTCGTGACATCGTTCGACAATTTCTGCGTTCTGCTGCGCCGTGACGGACATTCGCAGCTTGTTTACAAGCACGCGATCTCCACGATCATGCCGAGCCAGCCGGTGCAGATGTTCGACGGCGAAGAAGGCGCCTGATTGAGCGAAACCGGCGACAAGCCGCGGGGCCGCAAAGCCGGACCCGCGGAGGCTGTTCCCGAAAGCACTGGCCGCGCTGTGGTCGTGGTGCCGGTGCTGACGCGTCATCCGCGCACTGATGAGGGCGGTGATTCGCTTTCTCGCCCGAGACTGTCGCGCTCTCCCCAAGCCAGGCATGATGAGGCAGTCGGGCTTGCGCTCGCGATCGACCTTGAACCCGTCCACACCGAAATCGTGACGGTTGCCGACCCGCGTCCCGCGACGCTGATCGGCAGCGGCAAGATCGAGGACCTCGCGGCCGTCGTGGCGGAGAAGAAGGCCGAGCTGGTGATCGTCGACCACCCGCTCACACCGGTGCAGCAGCGCAACCTCGAAAAGGAACTGAAGGCCAAGGTGCTTGATCGCACCGGCATCATCCTCGAAATCTTCGGCAGGCGCGCCCGCACCAAGGAGGGTTCGCTCCAGGTAGAGCTCGCGCATCTGAATTATCAAAAGGGCCGGCTGGTCCGCAGCTGGACGCACCTTGAGCGCCAGCGCGGCGGCGCGGGCTTCCTCGGAGGCCCCGGCGAAACCCAGATCGAGGCCGACAGGCGCATCCTGCAGGAGAAGATCCTGCGGCTGAAGCGCGAACTGGAAACGGTCAAGCGCACGCGCGAGCTGCACCGAGCAAAGCGCAAGAAGGTGCCTTATCCGATCGTCGCCATCGTCGGCTACACCAATGCCGGCAAGTCCACCCTGTTCAACCGGCTGACCGGGGCAGGGGTGCTGGCCGAGGACATGCTGTTCGCTACGCTCGACCCGACGTTGCGCCGGGTGCGGCTGCCGCACGGGACGATCGTCATCCTTTCCGACACGGTGGGCTTCATCTCCGACCTGCCGACCCATCTGGTCGCGGCCTTCCGCGCCACCCTGGAAGAGGTGGTGGAGGCCGATCTCGTGCTGCACCTGCGTGACATTTCCGATCCCGACACCGCAGCTCAGGCCGAGGACGTGGAGCGCATTCTCGGCGATCTCGGCGTCGACGCATCGGACAGCCGCCATGTGATCGAGGTCTGGAACAAGATCGACCTGCTGGAAGAGGGCACCCGGCATCGCCTGCTCGAAGAGGGCCGCGCGCCGGACAAGGAACCGCCCATCGCGATCTCCGCTGTCACCGGCGAAGGCATTTCGCAGCTGCTGGACCTGATGGAGGCGCGGATATCCGGCGCGCTGACGCTCGCCACGATTGTCCTCGCGCCGGAGCAGCTCGGCTCGATCGACTGGCTCTACCGCAACGCGGCGATCCAGTCCCGAAAAGACAATGATGACGGGTCGGTAACGCTCGAACTTCGCGCAACACCTGCAGCGCTGGCCGAATTTAACGCGAAGGTCGGGCAGAAATAGGTGCTGAATCAGCCTATTATGACCTTTCCTTTGCCTTTTGCCAAAGCTCCTCCATCTCTTGAAGAGATGCATCATTCAGGTTTGATTTCGCGTCGGAAAGCGCCTTTTCCACAAAATGGAAGCGCGAGCGGAATTTTTCGTTGGTTCCGGCGAGCGCGGCCTCGGCATCGACGTCGAGATGGCGGCCAAGATTGACGACCGCGAAGAGGATGTCGCCGAACTCCTCCGCGATCTCGCTCTGCCGTCCGGCGGCCATCGCGGCGCGCAACTCACCGATCTCCTC